>NZ_WWEQ01000080.1 GCF_009857845.1 Brevibacterium rongguiense
GCCGGCCGGCGCCGGTCGGCGCGCGGAGCCGGCCGCGGCCCGCTGCACCGGCTGCGCACGGACCCCGCGGCGCTCATCGGCGTCGCGCTCGTGGCGCTCGCCGTGCTCATGATCCCCGCCGCGCCGCTGTACACGGCGCTCAGCGGCAACGACCCGTACACGTACAACACGGACCTGCTCGCGGCCAACACCGCGCCGGCGGGCCCCCTGGGCGGGATGAGCGCGGCGCACCCGTTCGGCCTCGAGCCCCGCACCGGCCGGGATCTGCTCGCGATCGTCCTGTGGGGCTCGCACGTCTCGCTCTTCATCGGCCTGGCGGCCACGGTCGTCTCCGTCATCATCGGCGTGGCCGTGGGCATCACGGCCGGCTACTTCGGCGGGCTCGCCGACCGGCTGCTCAGCCGGTTCACCGACGTGGTCTTCGGCTTCCCGTTCCTCATCTTCGCGATCGCGCTCTCGGCGGTCGTGCCGGACCGCTTCCCCAAGTCCGTCGTGCTCGTGGCCGTCATCGGGCTCTTCGGCTGGCCGAGCATCGCGCGCGTGGTCCGCTCCGAGGCGCTGAGCCTGCGCTCGCGCGGCTTCGTGCGCGCCGCCCGCGCCACCGGCATCCCGGCCGGCACGATCCTCATCCGCGAGATCCTGCCCAACCTCGCCGCCACGATCATTGTGTTCACCACGATGAGCCTGCCGGCGAAGATCGGCACCGAGGCGGCGCTGAGCTTCCTGGGCGTCGGCATCAACCCGCCCACCCCCTCCTGGGGCCGGACCATCTCCTCGGCCGTCGAGTGGGTCCAGGTCGACCCCCTCTACCTCGTCTTCCCCGGTGCCGCGCTGTTCGTCGTCACCCTGGGCTTCACGCTCTTCGGCGACGGCCTGCGCGATGCGCTCGACCCGCGCACCGCGGAGACCGGCGCGGACGCGGGCGCCCCCGCGGCCGCCGAGGAGGCCATCCGATGAGCCGGGCGCTGGGCTACCTACGCTTCGCCGCGGGCCGGCTGGGCGGCGCGCTCGCCGTGCTCCTCGTCATCGCGGCGGCGAGCTTCGCCATCTTCTACCTGCTGCCGAACAACCCCGCCCAGCTGTCCTGCGGCAAGCCGTGCACCCCGGACCGGCTCGTCGAGGTCCAGTCCTACATGGGCCTCGACCGGCCGTGGTTCGCCCAGCTCGGCGCCTTCCTGTGGGGCATCGTCGCCGGCCGCACGTTCGGCGACGGCGCCACCGCGATCCACTGCGCCGCGCCCTGCTTCGGGTACTCGTTCCGCCTCCACACCGACGTCACGTCGCTACTCGCCGAGCGCCTGCCCGTGACCCTCTCGATCGCCCTGGGCGCGCTCCTGCTGTGGACCGTCGTGGGCGTGGGCGCCGGCGTCATCGCCGCGCTGCGCCGCGGGCGCGCCGCCGACCGCCTGCTCATGGGCGCCTCGGTCCTGGGCGTCTCCGCCCCGGCCTACCTCGTGGGGCTGCTGTTCATCCTGCTCTTCGGGTTCACGCTCAACGTCCTGCCGATCGGCGGCTACGTGCCGCTGAGCGAGTCCCCGGGCGGCTGGGCGTTCCACCTCATCATGCCGTGGACGGTGCTCGCGATCATCAACGGCGCGATCTACACGCGCCTGACCCGCGGCTCGCTCATCGAGGTCATGGGCATGGACTTCATCCGCACGGCGCGCTCGATCGGGCTCAAGGAGTCCGCCGTCGTCACCCGCCACGGGCTGCGCAACCTCGTCGTGCCCATCGCCACGCTCGTCGCCCTCGACTTCGGCTCCCTGCTGGGCGGCACCGTCATCACGGAGAAGGTCTTCGCCATCCAGGGCGTGGGCGGACTGCTCCTCGACGCGGTGAACGCGCTCGACCTGCAGATCATCGTGGGCGTCACGCTCTTCGCCGCCCTCGCCGTCGTCCTCGCCAACTTCGCCGTCGACCTGCTCTACGGCGCGCTCGACCCGCGCATCGGGGCCCCGTCGTGAGCCCGGCGGCCACGTGCGCGGCCCGGGTGCCGCGCCTGGCCTACGCCCCTAGGCTGGCCTTCCGGCACCCGCCGGGCCGGCGATGTCACCGCCGCCGAGGCGCCGGCCGGCACCCGTTGCCCGCCCGCCTCCGATCCGCCGCGCCATGCGCGGCCGGCGCCCGCCACGGGCGGCCGCCCCGCGCCTCGGGCGCGGCCCAGACTCAGCACAACGACAAGGACCTGCAATGAAGACAACGGCTTTCGCCGCCGCGGCGATCACGGCGGCACTGGCACTGGCCGGCTGCCACGCCAACGACTTGGACGACACGAGCGGCGGACAGGGCGGGCTGGGCGAGACGCACCGCGGTGGCGCCCTGAGCATCCTGAGCTCGCAGACGCAGATGGACTGGGATCCGGCGAAGAGCCAGAGCCTCGCGATCACGTCGCTGGGCCTCGTCGAGCGGCGCCTGACGACGTGGAAGATCGAGCCGGGCGCGGAGCCGCAGGTGGTTCCGGACATGGCCCAGGACACCGGGAAGGCCAGCGACGGCGGCAAGACCTGGACGTTCCGGCTCAAGGACGGGCTGAAGTTCGAGGACGGCACCGCGATCCGGGCCGCGGACGTCAAGTACGGCATCGAGCGCTCGTTCGCCCCGGAGCTCTCCGGCGGCCTGAGCTACCACAAGGCCCTGCTGGCCGGGGGCAAGGACTACTCCGGGCCGTACAAGGGCAAGGAGCTCGCCTCGATCGAGACCCCGGACGACGCGACGCTCGTCTTCCACCTCTCCTCCGCCTACGGAGACTTCCCCTGGATCGCCTCGATGCCGGCGTTCTCCGCGGTGCCCAAGGCCAAGGACGATCCGCAGAAGTACGCGGACAAGCCCGTCGCGACCGGCCCCTACCGGGTGAAGTCGAACGCCTCGGGCAGCTCCTCCGTGCTCGAGCGCAACCCCGAGTGGAGCGCGGACACGGACGAGGTCCGCACGGCCGGGCCGGACTCCATCACGTTCCAGCTCGGCCAGGATCCCACGGTCGCCGCGCAGTCGATCGTCGCGGACTCCGGAGATGCCGCGAACAGCTTCACGGCCGACTTCGTGCCGGCCGCGCAGCTCGCCCAGGTCCAGCAGAATTCGGCGGCGAAGTCGCGCCTCGTCACCTCCGGCGACGGTGCGCTGGCCTACCTGGCGATGAACGTCGAGTCCAAGGGCCTCGACAACCCCACGGTGCGCAAGGCCTTCGAGTACGCGGTGGACAAGAACGCGTTCCGCGTGGCCGCCGGCGGGGAGATCGCCGGCGACTTCGCCTCCACCCTCATCACCCCGGGCATCCCCGGGCGCCAGGACTACAACGACTACCAGGCGCCGGAGTCCGGCGACGTGGACAAGGCGAAGGCGCTGCTCAAGGACTCCGGCCAGTCGTTGGGCACGCTCACCATGCTGACGAAGAACGACTCGACCTCCGTCTCGCAGGCCGAGGCGATCCAGCAGGGCCTCCAGCGGGCCGGCATCAAGGTGAAGATCAAGGCCGAGGACTCCGATTCGCTTGCCGCGGACGCCACGACCGGCAAGCCGGACTACGACCTCTACCTGGGCTCCTGGCAGCCGGACTTCCCGTCGGCCAACGGCAACATCCAGCCGCTGTTCGACTCCTCGCAGATCGGCGGGGGCAACTACAACATCTCCCGCTACTCCAACAAGGAAGTCGACGGGCTCATCGCCCAGGCGACCGAGGAGGTCGACCAGTCCAAGGCGCAGGAGCTGTGGGCGAAGGCGGACCGGCGCATCATGCAGGATGCCCCGGTGGTCCCGCTCATCTACACGAAGAACTCGTTCCTGCACGGCTCGAACGTGGAGAACTTCGCGATCGGCTCGTTCCCGGCCTACCCGAACTACCTGAAGGCCTCACTCAAGGGCTGAGCGGCAGGCCGAGCGGCTGGAGGGGATGAGAAAACTGCCATGGAGGATGCGATGACGGCACCGGAGCCCGTGCTGGACGTGCGCGGGCTGAGCGTGCGCTTCGGCGCGCACCCGGTGACCCACGACGTCGACCTGCGCGTGCGCGAGGCCAGCGTGCTGGCGCTCGTCGGCGAATCGGGATCCGGCAAGTCGGTCACCGCGCTCTCGCTCGTGGGCCTGGCCGGCGGGTCCGCGCACGCCGCCGGCAGCGCCGTGCTGGCCGACGGCACGCAGCTCGTGGGCGCGCCCCCGGAGGTGCTGCGCGCGGTGCGCGGCCTGCGCATCGGGATGGTCTTCCAGGAGCCCATGGGCGCCTGCGACCCCATGTACCGGGTGGGCCGCCTCATCGCGGAGGCGCTGAGCGCGCACGGCGAGCGGGTGAGCCGCGAGGCCGCGCGGGCCCGCGTGCTGACCGCGCTGCGCGCGGCGGGCCTCGCCGATCCGGAGCGGATCGCGCGGTCCTTCCCCCACGAGCTCTCCGGCGGCCAGCTCCAGCGGGCCATGATCGCACTGGCCACGATCCACGACCCGGAGCTCCTCATCGCCGACGAGCCCACCACCGCGCTCGACGTCACGGTCCAGGCGGAGATCCTCGACCTCCTGCGCTCGATCGCCCGGGAGCGCGCCGTCCTCCTCATCACCCACGACATGGGCGTCGTCGCCGATGTCGCCGACGACGTGGCGGTCATGCGCGAGGGCCGGATCGTCGAGGCGGCACCCGTCGAGCAGCTCTTCGCCCATCCGCAGCACGCCTACACGCGCACGCTGCTGGCCTCCGTGCCCCGCCTCACCGGCCTGGGCGAGGGCGCGGAGGCCCAGCCCGAGGCGCGGGTCCGCGCGCGCTCGGAGGAGCGCGCGAAGGACGGTCCGGCGGCGCCGCATGCGCCGGACGGTGCGGCGGCTTCGAATGCGCAGGGCGGTGCGCGCGCCTCGACGCGCCCACCCCAGCCCGCGGGCGCGCACGCGCAGGGAGCGCAGGGAGCTCCGCGGGCCGAGCAGCGCGGTGAAGATTCCCCAGCGGCGCGGCTGCACGAGGCAGTCGTCGTCCACGGCGGCCGCGGCGGTACGCGGGCACTGGACGGAGTGAGCCTCGAGGTGCCGCGCGGCACGGTCGTGGGGCTCGTGGGCGAGTCCGGCTCGGGCAAGTCCACGATCGCGAACGTGCTCGTGGGCCAGCAGGCGCTCACCTCGGGGTGGGCGGAGGTGGCCGGCACCCGGGTCCGGCCGGGCAACGGCCGCGAGCAGCGCCGGGTGAGGGCCCGCATCGGCACCGTGTTCCAGGATCCCGCGGGCTCCCTCAACCCCCGCCGCACGGTCGGGGCCCAGCTCGCCCAGCCCCTGCGCACGCACACGGACCTGGGCCACGGGGCGATCCGGCAGCGCGTCGCCGCGCTGCTGGACGAGGTGCGGCTGCCCGCGGGCACCGGTGAGCGCATGCCCCATGAGCTCTCCGGCGGGCAGAAGCAGCGCGTGTCGATCGCCCGGGCGCTCGCGCTGGACCCGGACCTGCTCATCGCGGACGAGCCCACCTCCGCGCTCGATGTCTCCGTGCAGGCCGGGGTGCTCGAACTGCTGCGCGAGCTGCACGACGAGCGCGCGTTCGCCTCGCTCTTCATCAGCCACGACCTGGCCGTCATCGAGCAGATCGCCGCGCACGTGGTCGTGCTGCGCGGCGGCGCGGTCGTGGAGTCCGGCGGCGCCGAGCAGGTGCTGCGCCGGCCCACCTCGGACTACACCCGGGAGCTCATCAGCGCAGCTCCCGTGGCAGATCCGATCGCGCAGGCGCGCCGCCGGGAGGCGGCCCGCGCCCACTGAGCGCAGTGACGGTGCGCGCTGCCGGCCCGAGCCGGCGGCGGCTCAGAACCGCTGCAGCTCGAGGCGGCGCAGGCGCGCCCGGATCCCGCGGTCGAGCGAGAAGCGCACGCCCGCGATGATCCACAGCTCCGCGAGCAGGAGACCGCTCACCGCGAAGTGCGCGAATCCCAGCGCCGGGAGCGCCGGCAGGCCCCCGGGCGAGCCGACCGCCGTGAAGCCGAAGAGCAGCAGCCACCACGCACTCAGCCAGATCGCGGAGGTGAGGAAGGCCGTGCGCGGCGCCTGCGCGGCGCGGAAGACCCGGCCGTGCGCATCGTAGGGGCCGTCGCTGTCCGGGCCGCCGCGGGCGAAGAGGTCGACGAGGCGGCCGGCCCACGCCTGGCAGACGACGAGGAGCCGAATCGCGCCGGCCCGCTCATCGCGGCGCGCGAAGTCCGCATCCGCCCGGCGCACCTGCTCCAGGTAGTGCGCCGGCGGCGCGACGATGCGGTCGAGGCTCGCAGTGAGCCGGCGGTGCAGGCCCACGAGGCGCACGGCATGGACAGCGCCCCAGGCGAGCATGAGCGCCTCGATCCCCACGACGATGCCCAGGGCGGCGGTGGACACCGCGGCGCCGCCCTGGCTGCGGCTGCCCTGGCCGCCCATGATGGCGAGGAGCGCGAGCACGGGCAGGACGAGGAAGGCGCCCAGCGCCCAGCCGAAGCCCACCCAGGGGAACAGCCGCGAGGGCACGAGCAGGTGCGGCGCATCGGGGTGCTGGGCCAGGGGGTAGAGGTAGCGGGGCGCCATGCGGGCCAGTATCGCAGGCAGCCCGTCTGCACGGCAGCCCGTCTGCAGGGGCCCGAACGCGCAAACGCCCCGGCGAGTCTCCTCGCCGGGGCGTCCGCCCACGTGCTGGGCGCTCAGGTGCAGCGCGCAGGTGAAGGGTGCCGGGTCAGCGCGCCGCGGTGCCCTCGGTGTAGTCGTCGTCAGAGTCCTTGAGCCACGCGAACATCTTGCGCAGCTCGCGCCCGGTCGCCTCGATCGGGTGCTTCTCCTCCTTGGCGCGCAGCTCGTTGAATTCCTTCGCGCCGTTCTTCTGGTCGTCCATGAATCGCTGGGCGAACGAGCCGTTCTGGATGTCCGCGAGGACCTCCTTCATGTGCTCCTTGACCTCCGGCGTGATGACGCGGGGGCCGGAGACGTAGTCGCCGTACTCCGCGGTGTCGGAGCAGGACCAGCGCTGCTTGGCGATGCCGCCCTCGACCATGAGGTCGACGATGAGCTTGAGCTCGTGGAGCACCTCGAAGTAGGCGATCTCCGGCTGGTAGCCGGCCTCGGTGAGGGTCTCGAAGCCGTACTGGACGAGGTGGGAGACGCCGCCGCAGAGCACGGTCTGCTCGCCGAACAGGTCGGTCTCCGTCTCCTCCGTGAACGTCGTCTTGATGCCGCCGGCGCGCAGCCCGCCGATCGCCTTCGCGTACGACATGACGGTGTCCCAGGCGGTGCCGGTCGCGTCGACCTCGACGGCGACGAGCACGGGCACGCCGCGGCCGTCGACGAACTCGCGGCGGACCACGTGGCCGGGGCCCTTGGGCGCGACCATCATGACGTCGACGCCCTCGGGCGCCTCGATGTAGCCGAAGCGGATGTTGAAGCCGTGGCTGAACAGCAGGGCCTTGCCCGGGGTCAGCTTGTCCTGGATCTCGTCCTTGTAGATGTCGGCCTGGACCTGGTCCGGGGCGAGGATGACGATGAGGTCTGCCCACTCGGCGACCTCGGCCGGGGTGCCGACGGTGAAGCCCTGCGCCTCGGCGCGGTCCCGCGTCTTCGAGGATGCGGCCAGGCCGATCCGGACGTCGACGCCGGAATCGCGCAGGCTCAGCGCGTGCGCGTGGCCCTGGCTGCCGAAGCCGATGACTGCGACCTTCTTGCCCTGGATGACCGCCAGGTCCGCATCGTCGTCGTAGTAGCGCTCTGCCATGGGAATCAATCTCCTCAAGTAGGTGTCTCGAATGATGGTAGCTGGTGTGGGACGCGGTCCCGGGTACGTTCACATGCCGGGCGGCCCCCGTGGGCAGCCGGCCCGCGCCCGAGGTGCGGGAACGGCGGGCGCCGGCCCGCGCCTCGGCGGCGGGTCAGGCGCGCGGCGCCTTGTCCGTGATCGACTTCGACCCGCGCCCGATCGCCACGGTGCCGGACTGGACGATCTCCTTGATGCCGAAGGGCTCGAGGACCTGGCGCAGGGCGTCGAGCTTGCCCTGCTCTCCGGTGGCCTCGACGCAGACCGTGTCCGGGGAGACATCCACGATGTGGGCGCGGAACATCTCGACTGCGGCGGCGATCTGGGCGCGCGAGGCCGCATCGGCGCGGACCTTGAAGATCATGTGCGCGCGCCGCACCGAGGCCTCGGGCTCCAGTTCGACGATCTTGATGACGTTGACGAGCTTGTTGAGCTGCTTGGTCACCTGCTCGAGCGGCACATCGTGGACGTCGACGACCACGGTGATGCGCGAGAGCTCCTCGTAGCCGGTGGTTCCCACCGCCAGTGAGTCGATGTTGAAGCCGCGCCGGGCGATGAGGCCGGAGAAGCGGGTCAGGACGCCGGGCTTGTTCTCCACGAGCACCGAGAGCGTGTGGCGGCTCATGCCAGCCCCTCCTCTTCCTCTTCCTCCTCGAAGTCCGGGCGCAGGTCCCGGGCGTACTGGATCTCATCGTTGCTCACGCCCGCCGCGACCATGGGCCAGACCATCGCGTCGGCGGGGACCGTGAAGTCGAGGACGACGGGCCGGTCGTCGATCGCCAGCGCCTCCTCCACCGCCGCGTCGACGTCCTCGTTGCGGTCCACGCGCCTGCCGTAGGCACCGTAGGCCTCCGCGAGCTTGACGAAGTCCGGCACGCGGATGCTGTTGTGGCCGGTGTTGAGGTCCGTGTTCGAGTAGCGCCCGTCGTAGAAGAGCGTCTGCCACTGGCGGACCATGCCGAGCGAGGAGTTGTTGATGATCGCGACCTTGATCGGGATGCTGCAGATGACGCAGGTGGCGAGCTCCTGGTTGGTCATCTGGAAGCAGCCGTCGCCGTCGATCGCCCAGACGGTGCGGTCGGGCTCCCCCACCTTGGCGCCCATCGCCGCGGGCACCGCGTAGCCCATGGTGCCGGCGCCGCCGGAGTTGAGCCAGGAGTTGGGCCGGTCGTACGTGACGAACTGGCTGGCCCACATCTGGTGCTGGCCGACGCCTGCCACGTAGATGCCCTCCGGCCCGGTGAGGGCGGAGATGCGCTGGATGACGTACTGCGGATCGCACAGTCCCTCGTCGTTGGCGTCGTAGCCCAGCGGGTACGTCTCCTTCCAGCCGCGCACGGTGGCCCACCACTTCTCGCGCGGGTCCTCGAGCGCCTGCGGGTGCTCGGACTTGAGCTCCGCGAGGAGTTCGGCGAGGACCTCGCGGGCATCGCCGACGATGGGGACCTCGGCCTCGCGGTTCTTGCCGATCTCCGCGGGGTCGATGTCTGCGTGGATGACTTTGGCCCGCGGTGCGAACGAGTCGAGGTCGCCCGTGACCCGGTCATCGAAGCGCGAGCCGATCGCGATGAGCAGATCCGACTTCTGGAACGAGGCGACCGCGGCCACGGACCCGTGCATGCCGGGCATCCCCACGTGCTGCGGGTGCGTGTCCGGGAAGGCGCCGCGCGCCATGAGGGTGGTGGCCACGGGGATGTTCGTCGCTTCGGCGAGCGCGAGGAGCTCCTTGGCCGCGCCGGAGCGGATGACCCCGCCGCCGGCGTAGATGACGGGCCGCTTGGCCTTCGCGATGAGGGCCGCGGCCTCGCGGATCTGCTTGGCGTGGGGCTTGAGCACCGGCTTGTAGCCGGGCAGCGCGGGCACGTCCGGCCATACGAACGGCGCGGTGCTCGCCTGCGCGTCCTTCGTCACGTCCACGAGCACGGGGCCGGGGCGGCCCGTCGAGGCGATGTGGTGGGCGCTGAGGATGGCCTGCGGGATGTCCTCGGTGCGCGTGACGAGGAAGCTGTGCTTGGTCACGGGCATCGTCATGCCCACGATGTCGGCCTCCTGGAAGGCGTCCGTGCCCAGCAGGTTCGAGGCCTGCTGGCCCGTGATCGCCATGATCGGCACGGAGTCCATGTGGGCGTCGGCGAGCGCAGTCACGAGGTTCGTGGCACCGGGCCCGGAGGTCGCGATGCACACGCCCACCCTGCCGGTTGCCGCGGCGTAGCCCTCCGCCGCGTGCCCGGCGCCCTGCTCGTGGCGCACGAGGATGTGGTTGATGATCTCCGAGTCCAGCAGCGGATCGTAGGTGGGCAGGATCGTGCCGCCGGGCAGCCCGAAGACGTCCGTGACGCCCAGCAGCTCGAGGCTGCGCACGATCGCCTGGGCGCCGGTGAGCACCTCGGGCTCCGATTCGCGCCGGGTGTCGCCCGAGCGGCGGGCGGGTGCGGGCCGGGCACCGCCCTGGGGCCGGGCGCCGGCGGCAGGGCGGGGGGCGGGCTTGGGCAGAT
>NZ_WWEQ01000081.1 GCF_009857845.1 Brevibacterium rongguiense
ACCGCGTCCGCGGGGCCCGCCGCCAGCGTCGCGCCGACGGCCAGCAGCGCGGGCGGCAGGGCGCCCGGGCGCGCATCGGGCGCGGTGAGCACGACGTCGACCCGCGCCCGCAGCAGGGTGCGCAGGCTCGCGGCCAGGGCCGTTGCAACGGCCGGAGCATCCGGCAGCGGGAGCACCACGGTGCCGGGATAGGACACCGGCCGGGCCAGGCCCGCATCGACGAGCGCGCGCTGGCCCACCCGCACCACGCTCACGGTCCGCCCGCCCAGGGTGCGGGCCGCCAGGGGCTCGGCGCCGGCGCCGGCGACGAGGGCCGCGAAGTCCTCGTCCGAGGCGCACGCGCGCTCGCGGCCCGCCGCGGCGGCGACGGTGCGGGCGTCCACGGTCAGCACATCGCCGTCGCGGGCCTCGATGCCGGCGCGGTCGAAGGCCATGGCGATGAGGGAGGCCACGCGATCGCCGGGGCCCACCGGCCCGGGGCCGGGAGGTGCGAAGGCCGTGAGCAGGCGGCTTGCGTGGGCTGGGGGCGCGTCCATCCCCACATGATGCCAAAGGCCGCCCGCGGGCCGTGCCGCGGGACCGGGCAGCGCGGGACCATGCGCTGCGGGCGCCGGGCGCCGCGGAATTTTCCCGCGCCGCGCCGAAACCCCCACCCCTAGTGGTTGCGGAGGCGCGTGCGGACAAGATGTAGTGGTCGGCGGCGAAAAGTCCGGGAACGCCAGTTCGAATAGCGTGTGCGAGGGCCGTGCTTATAGCAGTCGGGCGCTTGACGAATGGGGAATGACACACGTGTAATTCGGTGTAGGGGAAAGTCGGGACGCCGCTTGGCGGGCTCGGCGAACGAAAGGGGATTCCTGTGTCAGAAGCGCGCAAGTACGCCGAGGTCCGGCGCACTGACGCTCCGGGCGTCGGAGCACGCACCGCAGAGGACTGGTTCGTCGACCCCGCATCCGCCGAACCGGGCTTCGCCGTCGACCCCCTCGCCGTCGACCCCACCGAGCTCACGCCCACCTCCTCCGGCGTCGAGGCCGGCCGCCTGGCCGCCCCCCTCTCCCTGCTCTTCGGCGATGCCGAGGACGGCCAGCTCGCCTGGCAGGAGCAGGCCCTGTGCGCGCAGACCGACCCCGAGGCGTTCTTTCCGGAGAAGGGCGGCTCCACCCGCGAGGCCAAGAAGGTCTGCGCCTCGTGCGAGGTGCGCGCCCAGTGCCTCGAGTACGCGCTGGCCAACGACGAGCGCTTCGGGATCTGGGGCGGGCTGTCCGAGCGCGAGCGCCGCCGCCTGAAGAAGCGCGCGGTCTGAGAGGGTCCGTCTGACTCCTAGAGCCGGGGGCGCAGCTCGTCGGCCGAGCGGCCGCACAGCAGCGCTGCCTGCTCCGCGATGACGTCGGCGAGGACCTCGATGAGCTCCTCGCGGTCCTCGGCCCGCCTGAGGATCGGCATCCGGCACAGCAGGAGAGTGGCGGGCCGCCCCGGCGCGGCCGGGTAGACCCGGCCCAGCTCCACCGCGGTCGCCGAGGCCGGCGGCGTGAGGTCCGTGGCCAGTGCCACCGTGTCCAGCTCGCCCGCGGCGTTCTCCCTCACCTGCTCCATGAGCAGCCCGGCGGCGGCGTCGAACTCGTGAGCGCGCGTGCGCCGGGCGGGCACCTGCGCGCCGAAGAGCCCGGAGCGCAGCCCGCGGCCGTGGCGCTCGCGGCGGCGTGGGGAGGACATGCCCGCAGTCTAACGGCGCGGTCTCACGGCGCAGTCTCACGGCGCGCTCGCGCACGGCGCGCTCGGACGGCGCGACCGAACGCCGCGCCGCCGCCGTGCTCGCACCCGCGCCGCCGTGCCCGACCCCGACCAACGGCGGGCACGGGCGCGGCGGCGCGGGTGTATTAGACTCCTCGTGTGCTGAGAACGTGTTCGAAGGTCAACTGCGCGGCCCCCGCCGCGGCGACGCTGACCTATGTGCACGCCGACGCCTGCGTCGTCATCGGCCCCCTGTCCGTGCGCGCCGAGCCCGGCGCCCATGACCTGTGCCGGGCCCACGCCGAGCGCCTCGTCGCCCCCGTGGGCTGGCAGCTCATCCGCCTCGAGGCCGGCGAGGCCGCGCCCGAGCGCAGCCGCGATGACATCCTCGCGATCGCCGATGCGGTGCGCGAGGCCGCGAAGCCCAAGCGCGCCCCGGCCGGCCGCGGCCCCGGCCGCCTGCGCCTCGTCGGGGACGATTCGTGAGCTCGCGCGGCGATCGGCTGGACGCCGCGCTCAAGGCCTACGACCTGCGCGGACGGGTGGGCCCGGAGCTCGACGACGACCTCCTCTACGCCCTCGGCTGGGCCACGGCCCGCGCCATGGCGACGGCCCACGGCGTCCCGGGCGCTGTCATCGCCTGCGATATGCGCCCCGATTCCCAGCGCTTCGCCGAGTGGCTCGCCCGCGGGGTGCGCGATGCGGGCCTGGAGCCCACGCACCTCGGGCTCGCCTCGACCGACCAGCTCTACTTCGCCTCGGGCCACTGGGGCCTGCCCGGCCTCATGGTCACCGCCTCGCACAACCCCGCCGGCTGGAACGGAGTGAAGCTCTGCGGGCCCCGCGCCGCCGGCCTCAGCCGCGCCCAGGGACTCGGCGAGATCGCCGAGCTCGTCCTCGCCGCCCCGGAGCTGCCCGCCGGCGAGCCCGGGGCGGGCGTCGACGACGCCGCCGCAGCGGAGCTCGCGCGCGCCTACAGCGCCGCGCTGCGCGAGCTCACCGGGGTGGGCGGCGGGCGGCGCCTGCGGATCGTCGCCGACTGCGGCAACGGGATGGGCGGCCAGCTGCTCCCGCAGGTCTTCGGCACCGCGGCGGGGCTGCCCGCCCTCGACCTCGACGTCGAGGGCCTCTACACCGAGCTCGACGGCACGTTCCCCAACCACCCGGCCAACCCGCTCGACCCCGCGAACCTCGTCGATGCCCAGGCGGCCGTCGTCGCGGCCGGCGCGGACGTGGGGCTCGCCTTCGACGGCGATGCGGACCGCTGCTTCTTCATCGACGAAACGGGCGCCGCCGCCTCGGCCTCCGCCGTCGGCGCACTCGTCGCCGCCCGCGAGATCGAGCGGGCGCACGACGCCGGGGAGGTCCGCCCCGTCGTCCTGCACAACCTGCTCACCTCCGTCGCCGTGCCCGCAGCGATCCGCGCCGCGGGCGGCGAGCCGGTCCGCACCCCGGTGGGCCACTCCGGGATCAAGCAGCTCATGGCGACCCGCGGCGCGGTCTTCGCCTGCGAGCACTCCGCCCACTTCTACTTCCGCGACTTCTTCGGCGCGGACTCCGGCATGCTCGCCGCCTGCCACATCCTCGCCGCGCTCGAGCGCAGCGACCGCACCCTCAGCCAGCTGCTCGCCGCCTACGCCCCGCAGGCCATGTCCGGCGAGGTCAACTCCGAGGTGGGCGATGCCGCCGAGGTGCTCGAGGACTTCGCCGCCGCCGCCGCGGCGGGCGACTTCGGTCCGGGCGAGGTCGACCGCCTCGACGGGGTGACGCTGAGCGGGGCGGACTTCTGGATGAATGTCCGGATGTCCAACACCGAGCCGCTCGTGCGGCTCAACGTCGAATCGCCCGAGCCCGCGCGCACCGCGCAGCTGCGCGACGCCGCCCTGCGCCTCATCCGCCGGGGCTGACCGCCGACCCATCGCCCGCCGCAACCGCCACCCCACCGCCCCGCGGGGCGAGGACGGAGACCGCCGTGTTCGACCACTCCATCAAGGACCTCACCCTGGCCGCCGCCGGGCGCCACCAGATCCGGCTGGCCGAGCGCGAGATGCCCGGCCTCATGGCCCTGCGCGAGGAGTTCGCGGACCAGCGGCCGCTGGCCGGGGCGCGCATCGCGGGCTCCCTGCACATGACGGTGCAGACCGCGGTCCTCATCGAGACCCTCACCGCGCTCGGCGCGCAGGTGCGCTGGGCCAGCTGCAACATCTTCTCCACCCAGGACGAGGCCGCCGCGGCCGTCGTCGTGGGCGCCGGGACGCCCGAGGACCCGCAGGGCGTGCCCGTCTTCGCGTGGAAGGGCGAGACGCTCGAGGAGTACTGGGAGTGCACCGGGCGGATCTTCGAGTTCGCAGACGGCCCCAACCTCATCCTCGACGACGGCGGCGATGCGACGATGATGCTGCTCGAGGGCGCGGCCGCGGAGGGCGCCGGCGGCGTCGCCGAGCCGGGGGAGGACGCCCCGGAGGAGGCCCGCGTCTTCGCGGCCGCGCTGCGGCGCAGCCTCGAGGCCGAACCCGAGCGCTTCACCGGCCTGCTGCGCGGCGTGCTCGGCGTGAGCGAGGAGACCACGACGGGGGTCAACCGCCTCTACCGGCTCGCCGAGGCCGGCCGCCTGCCGTTCCCGGCCATCAACGTCAACGACTCGGTGACGAAGTCGAAGTTCGACAACCGCTACGGGATCCGCCACTCGCTGCCGGACGGCCTCAACCGCGCCACCGACGTCCTCATGGGCGGCAAGGTGGCGCTGGTCGTGGGCTACGGCGACGTGGGCAAGGGGGCCGCCGAGGCGCTGCGCGGCCAGGGTGCGCGGGTCATCGTCTCCGAGATCGACCCGATCTGCGCGCTGCAGGCGGCGATGGACGGCTTCCAGGTGATGCGCACCGCGGACGCGGTGGGCCTGGCCGACTTCGTCATCACGTGCTCCGGCAACACGCACGTCATCTCCGCGGACCACCTCGTGCGCCTCAAGCCCGGCGCGATCGTGGGCAATGTGGGCCACTTCGACGACGAGATCGACCTGGCGGCCGCCGCGCGCCTGCCCGGGATGCAACGGGTGGAGATCAAGCCGCAGGTCAGCGAGTGGACGCTGCCGGTGCCCGCCGAGGCCGGCCTCGACCGGGCGGAGACCTCGTTCATCGTCCTCTCCGATGGCCGCCTGCTCAACCTGGGCAACGCCACCGGCCACCCGTCGTTCGTCATGAGCGCCTCGTTCGCCAACCAGGTGCTCGCCCAGCTCGAGCTCTTCGCCCGGACGGAGGACTACGCGCCCGGTGTGCACCGCCTGTCCAAGGAGCTCGACGAGAAGGTGGCCCGCCTGCACCTGGGCTCCCTGGGCGCTGACCTCGACGAGCTGACGAAGGAGCAGGCCGCCTACATCGGCGTCGACGTGGCCGGGCCCTACAAGCCCGAGCACTACCGCTACTAAGGCCCGCCCGGACCTCCGCCCGGACCGGAGAGCCGCAGCCCGTAGGGCAGCGCGCCCACGCGCGCGCGGAACCGCTCGACCCCCGCCGCTGCGGCGGACTCCCGGCCCACCGCCTCCCGGCGGGAGCGGTCGACGATCGCCGCGAGGAACTCCTCCGGGTGCGTGCCGGCGGGGGGCGCGGGCGCGACGTAGGCGTTGAGCTCCTCGGCCAGCTCGATGGCGCGCTCGAGCCGGGAGGCCGGGGCGCGCTCGGCGGCGGTGGCGAGGAACTGGGCGACTCGGTAGAGGAGCGGGCCCGGCAGCGCCGTGACGTCCGCGGCGTCCGCCCAGCCGGCCAGGCGGGCAGGCACGCGGAGCGGGGCCAGGCGGGGCATCCGCGCCCGCTCGTCCACGGCGATCGTGCCCGCGAGGTGATCGCCCAGGCGCTTGCAGCGCGGCGAGAGGAGGCCGGAGAGGGCCGCGATCCCGCCGCCCAGGGCCAGCACCTCGATGGGCCACAGGAGCGCGCGCAGCACGGCGTGGCGGAACGAGATCGCGCCGCCGTCGTCGCGCACGATCCGCAGTCCCAGCGCGTACTTGCCCGGCGAGCGGCCGTGGGTGAGGAGCTCGACGGCGCACGGGATGCCCACGACCGCGAGCACCGTGAGGACGGTGGTGAGCGAGGCCAGCAGCAGCGAGTCGATGTTCTCGGCGCGGGCGAGCGCCCACGCGGCGGCCACGAAGATCGCGATGTTGAGCAGCGAGTAGGCGACCGCATCGATGGCGCACGAAGCGGCCCGCGCGGCCAGGGAGGCCGGGCGGACGTCGAGGGCGACGGCCTCACCGGTCACGAGCGTGCTCACGCGGTCATCCTCGCACATCGCCGGTCTGTCCAGTCCTCGGCCGGCGCAGTCCGCGGCCCAGGCAGTCCGCGGCCCGCGGATCCGCAGACCCGCGTCCGCCGGCCCGCGCATTCATCGGCCCGGCCGGCCAACGGTCCGGGCCGCCGGGCGGGCCCGCACGGCCGTGGCGGCCCCGCGCCCGCCCCGCTAGGCTGGCGGCCATGGACCCCGCCCTGCTCGCCCAGCTGCGCGCCCCCAGCTGGGACCGGCTCTCCCGCCTGGCCCGCGCCTCGCGCCTGAGCCCGGCGGAGGCCGAGGAGTTCCTGGCCCTCTACCGCGCCGCGTCCAAGGACCTCTCCGCGCTGCAGTCGAGCGCACCCGATTCGGAGATCTCCCTGCGGCTGTCGAACATCGTCCACCGGGCCCGCACCCAGCTCACCGGCGTGCCCGCCGGGGCCACGGCCGCGGTCTCGCGCTACTTCCTCGTCTCGCTGCCGGCCGCGCTGTACTCGCTGCGCTGGTACTTCGTGGGCGTCTTCGCGTTCTTCACGGCGATCGCGCTGGCCACCACCGCCTGGGCGCTGGCCGATCCGCACGTCATGGACCTGCTGGGGCCCGAGGAGGCCCGCCGCCGACTGGCCGAGCACGACTTCGTCGACTACTACCGGGAGCACCCGAACGGCTTCTTCGCCGTGGGCGTGTGGACGAACAACGCGTGGCTGGCCATCCAGTGGGTGGTGCTCGGGATCACCGGGGCCTACGTGGTGCTCGGGCTCGTGTCCAACGCCGTGAACGTGGGCGTCTCCGCCGCGATCCTCTTCGACTATGGCAAGGGGGCGGACTTCTTCGCGTTCATCCTGCCCCACGGCATCCCGGAGGTCACCTGCATCCTGCTGGCCGCGGCCGCCGGCCTCAAGATCTTCACCGCGTGGATGATCCCGGGGCCTCGGCGGCGCTCGGCGGCACTCGCGCTCGAGGCCCGCTCGCTCATCGCGGTGGCCCTGGGCCTCGTGCTCTTCCTCTTCTGCTCCGGACTCATCGAGGGCTTCGTCACGCCCTCCCACCTGCCCGTGGCCGTGAAGATCGCGCTCGGGCTGCTGCTGGCCTCCGGCATCGTCGCCTACGCGCTCGCCCTGGGCAGGCCCGCCGAGCGGGCGGGCCTGAGCGGCGACATCGCCCGCGAGCGGGCGGGGTACGACATCGTCGCGGTCGACTGAGGCAGGCCGTCTGCGGTGGCCGGTCGCCGACGCGGGCCGGCCACCGGCGGAGGGCCGAGGGCGGCCGCCGGCGGAGGGCGGTCGATGGGGGAGGGCGGCGCTCAGAGCCGGCCGCTGGCCTTGAGGTCGATGTAGAGGTTCGCGAGCGCCGGTGCCAGCGCCTCCGGCGGCCGCGTGACGGTGTGCAGCCCGAGCTCGCCCAGGGCGTGGGCGAGGGAGTCCGCCTCGAGCATCTCGTGCTCGGCGGCCGCGGCGCGGTAGACCTGCGCGGGGGTGGCACGGGGCCCGGCCATGGGCTCGAGGTCCGGGTCGCTGGGGGCGGCGAGGGTCACCGTGTGGCGGGCGCGCAGCACGGGCAGGGCCGGCAGCAGGTCACGGGCGATGGTCTCCGTGTCCAGCGCGGTGACGAGCACGACGAGGGCGTGGGAGGGCGCCGTGGCCAGCACGGCGGAGGCGATCGCCGGCCAGTCGGCGTCGTAGAGCTCCGGGTAGACCGGCGCGAGCTCGTGGGAGAGGCGCCCGAGGGGATCGGCGCCGGTGAGCGGGCCCACCCGAGCGCGCACCCGGGCATCGGCGACGATGACGTCGACGCGATCGCCGGCCCCGGCGGCCAGGGCCGCGAGCAGCATCGCGGCCTCGAGTGCCGCATCGAAGACGGTGCCCGCGCCGCTGCGGCGCGCTGCCAGCCGCGAGGAGTCGATGACGATGACGACCCGGCGGTCGCGCTCGGGCCGCCACGTGCGCACGATGAGCTTCTGGGCGCGGGCCGTGGCGCGCCAGTCGATCGAGCGGACATCGTCGCCGCGCACGTATTCGCGCAGCGAGTCGAACTCGGTGCCCATGCCGCGCACCATGAGGGCGGTGCGGCCGTCGAGCTCGCGCAGCCGCTGCCGCTTCGAGGGCAGGTAGCGCCGCGAGCGGAACGGCGGCATGACGCGGATGCTGGCCGGCACGTCGAAGCTGCGCTGGCGGGCGATGAAGCCCAGCGCGCTCGCTGAGCGCAGGGTGAGCCGGTCCGCCGGCAGCACACCGCGGCGGGTGGGCATGAGCTCGAGGCGCCGCTCGCGCACCTCGCCGGGCGCGAGCACGGCCCGGAAGCGGGTCTCCCGCGCCCCGGCCGAGGGCGCCCACGCGTCGCGCACCAGCAGGCGCGCGCGGCGCCGACCCGTGTTGCGCAGGGTCAGCCAGGCGTGGGCGGGCTGGTCGAGGCGCACGCGGGGCCCGGGCGTGCGCCGCGCGGCGATGGCCCGCGGGGAGGGCGCCACCGCCCAGTCCAGCAGGCCCGCCAGGCAGACCGCGGTCAGGCAGGCCGCGGCGACCGCGGGGCGGGGCGCGAGCATCGCCGGGATCCCGGCGAGCGCCACGAGCACCGCGAAGCGCCACGTCAGGGCCATCAGCGGGGGACCGGGGTGGAATCGATGACGGCGGCGATGACCTGGTCTGCGCCGATCCCGTCCATCTGCGCCTCGGGGCGCAGGATGACGCGATGGCGGAACGTGGCCGGGGCCAGCGCCTTGACGTCGTCGGGCGTGATGAACGCCCGCCCGGCCAGCCAGGCGCGGGCCCGGGCCGCGCCGAGCAGGCGGGTGGCGCCGCGCGGCGAGACGCCCAGGGCCAGCGAGGGCGCCGCGCGGGTGGCCTGCACGAGGTCGACGAGGTAGCCCAGCACCTCGGGTGCCGCGTGGATGCGCCCGGCCCGCGCGCGCGCCGCGCGCACGGCCTGGGCGTCGAGCAGGCGGGTGAGCCCGGCGGCCTCGAGCTCGCGGGCGTCGAAGCCGGCGGCGTGGCGCCGGAGGATCTCCAGCTCGCCCGCGCGATCCGGGGGGTCCATGACGAGCTTGAAGAGGAAGCGGTCGAGCTGGGCCTCCGGCAGCGGGTACGTGCCCTCGTACTCGAGGGGGTTCTGGGTGGCGGCGACGAGGAACGGGTCGGGCAGGGCCCGCGCCTCCCCGTCGACGGACACGCGCCGCTCCTCCATGGCCTCGAGCAGGGCCGACTGGGTCTTGGGCGGGGTGCGGTTGATCTCATCGGCGATGAGCAGGTGGGTGAACACCGGGCCGGCCCGGAACTCGAACCCGCCGGCCGCCGCATCGAAGACGAGCGAGCCCGTCACGTCCGCCGGCATGAGGTCCGGGGTGAATTGGATGCGGGAGTGGGCGAGGTCGAGGGCCGCGGACAGCGTGCGCACGAGCAGCGTCTTCGCCACGCCCGGCACGCCCTCGAGGAGGACGTGGCCGGAGCACAGCAGCGCGATGAGGAGGCCGTCGAGGGCCGCGGTCTGCCCGACGACGATCCGGCCCACCTCGCGGCGCACGGCGTCGAAGCCCTCGCGCAGGTCGTGGTCGACGAGCTCGAGGGCGTGCTCACCGGCCAGCCGCGCCTCGAGCCCGCTGCGCGGCGCGTGCTGCGGCGGCGGGGGCACCGCGCCGGCGGGGGCGCCCGCACCGAACGGGCCCGCCGGACCGACCGGGCCCGCCGGGCCGGCCGGGGGGTTTCCGGGGCTCCCGGCGTTATCGGGGCTCGCCGGGTACCCGGGGTGCGCAGGCGCGGCGGGCCCCGCATGGCGGCCGCGCCGCTCGGCGGGTGCCTCCCGCTGGGGGCGGCCGGACTCCGGGGGCTCGGTGTGGGTGGGCTGGGTCATGGGGTGTCGGCCTCGCTCTCGATGGAGTGGATGGTCTGGGCGAGCGCCACGAGCTCGGCGTCGCTCACGGGGCGGGCGTGCAGGAGCGCGCGGTCCACGGCGGCGGGATCGCGGCCCGAGGCGCGGGCCGCGGCGGCGCTGATCTCGGCCGGGCGCGCGGTGCGCGGCA
>NZ_WWEQ01000082.1 GCF_009857845.1 Brevibacterium rongguiense
CCGCGCCCAGCGCGGTGGCGCCCGCGGCCGCGAGCAGCGCGGCCAGCACGGTGGCCGCGCGCAGCGCCGCGAGCTGCGCGAAGCCCGTCACCGTGCCCAGGCCCAGGAGGTTCGGAACGAAGAGCAGCGCCGCTGCGATGAGCGCCGCGACCAGCCCGGCGCGGACCCCGAGGCGCGAGAGGCGGCGGGGCCGCGGGGCGCCTCGGCGGGGGGATGGCATGGTGCATAGGATAGAGCGTGCGCACCAGGACCGGGGCCGGCCAGGCCCCGCCGAGTCACGATGGAGCCGACTATGACCGCAGCGCAGGATCCGCAGGCCGCCCTCCGGGCCGCCCACGACGCCTACGAGGAATTCGCCCAGCGCGGACTCGACCTCGACATCACCCGCGGCAAGCCGGCGCCCGAGCAGCTCGACCTCTCCGCGGAACTGCTCACGGCCGTCACCGGCGACGATGTCCACTCCCCCTCCGGCGTGGACGCGCGCAACTACGGCGGTGCCGAGGGGCTGCGGGAGCTGCGCGAGCTGTTCGCCCCGCTGCTGGGCGTGCCGGCCGACCAGCTGCTCGCCCAGGGCAATTCCTCCCTCACCCTCATGCGCGATGCGCTCACGTTCGCGCTGCTCTTCGGCACGCCCGCCGGCGGTGCGCCCTGGGTCGAGGGGCGCCGCGCCATGCTGTGCCCGGTCCCCGGCTACGACCGGCACTTCGGGCTCGCCGAGGCCCTGGGCTTCGAGCTCATCTCCATCCCGATGGACGACGAGGGCCCGGACCTCGAGGCGGTGCGACAGGCCGTCGCGGACCCCGCTGTCAAGGCCATGTGGACCGTGCCGCTGTACTCCAACCCCACTGGGGTGAGCATGAGCGAGCGGCGGGCCCGCGATCTGCTGGCCCTCGAGACCGCTGCGCCGGACTTCACGATCCTGTGGGACAACGCCTACGGCCTGCACCACCTGCGCGAGCCCCACGCCCAGCCGCTCGACGCGCTGGGCCTGGCTGCCGAGGCCGGCCGCCCGGACCGGGTGTGGGAGTTCGCGTCGACTTCGAAGATCACGTTCGCCGGCTCCGGCGTCGCGTTCTTCGCCTCCTCCCCCGCCAACGTCGACTGGTTCCTCGAGCACACCGCGGCGGGATCCATCGGCCCGGACAAGCTCAACCAGCTGCGCCACCTGCGCTTCTTCGGCGATCCCGAGGCGGTGAGGGCCCACATGGAGCGCCAGGCCGCGCTCATCGAGCCCAAGTTCGCCGCGGTCGAGCGCGCGCTCGCCGACGGGCTCTCCGAGGGCAGCGCCGCGAGCTGGACGCGCCCCCACGGCGGGTACTTCATCACGCTGCGCGTGGCGCCGGGCACCGCGGACAGAGTCGTCAAGCTCGCCTCCGAGGCCGGGGTCAAGCTCACGCCGGCCGGGGCCACCCACCCCTACGGCCTCGACCCCGAGGACGCCTACATCCGGATCGCGCCGACGATGCCCTCGCTCGATGATGTCCGCGCCGCGGCCGAGGGACTCGTCGCGTGCGTGCGGCTGGCCGAGCTCGAGGCCGCGGCGGCCTCCTGAGCCCGCCGGCAGGGCCCCCTGCCGCGCTGAGACCGGCGTCATGAAGTCATTGCGAATTCGTCACCGAAACGTGACCGTTTTCGGACGAGTCGGCGCGCCGGCCCGTCTAGATTTGGGGGCATGAAGCGTTCACTTGTCGCCGTCGCCGCGGCCGTCGCCCTCGCGACCGCGTTCTCCACCGTCCCCGCCCAGGCCGCGCCGCAGGGCTCGCTGACCTCCGCTGACTCCCACCGCGCGGGGCTGGGCTCCGGCTCGGGCCATGGGAGCAAGAAGACCACGCCCAAGAAGGCGAAGTCGCCCGCCAAGCACTCCTCGGCCAAGCACAAGACCGTGAAGTCCGGCTCGAAGGGCGCCCACGTCAAGGCGGCCCAGAAGCGCCTGCTCGCACTCGGCTACTTCCTCCCGAAGGCGGACGGCAAGTACGGCCCCAGCACCCGCCAGGCCATCTGGGCGATCCAGAAGGCCGCGGGGATCAAGCGCTCCGGCAACGTCAACGCCGCGACGTGGAAGGCACTCGACCGCGGGGTGCGCCCGCACGCCAAGTCCAAGAAGGGCTATGTCGTCGAGGTCAACAAGAAGCGCCAGCTGCTCATGCTCGTGAAGAACGGCAGGGTCGTCAAGACGTTCAACACCTCCACCGGCCGCGCGGG
Organism: Brevibacterium rongguiense; assembly: GCF_009857845.1. GTDB lineage: Bacteria > Actinomycetota > Actinomycetes > Actinomycetales > Brevibacteriaceae > Brevibacterium > Brevibacterium rongguiense. The sequence goes on from NZ_WWEQ01000082.1 coordinate 2,203, forward strand.
CTGGCGCACCCCCAGCGGCCACTACCGCTTCATCCGCCAGATCAACGGCGTGCGCCACTCCCGGCTGGGCTACCTCTACCGCCCCAAGTACTTCAAGGGCGGCTACGCGGTGCACGGCGAGTACTTCGATGTGCCGAACTACGCGGCCTCCCACGGCTGCGTGCGCGTGTCCAACCCGGCCATGAACTGGCTGTGGGGCAAGGGCCGGATGCCGCTGAAGACGAAGATCTGGCTCTACTGAGGCGACGTCGCTCGGCCCGGGCGCCTCGACCCGGCTGAGCCGGGCTGCGGGCACCGCGCCGGGCTGCGCGCAGAGCGCGAGGGACACGGACGGCACCGCGCGCAGACCACGAAGGACGCAAAGGGCGAGGCGCCCGCAGGATGAACCTGCGGGCGCCTCGCCGTCTGCGTCCCCGGGGCCGGGTGCTCAGCCGCCGTACTCGTAGAAGCCGCGGCCGCTCTTCGTGCCGAGCATCCCGGCGTCGACCATGCGCGAGAGGATGAGCGGCGGCTTGGCGGCCGGGTCGCCCGTCTCGGCGTACATGCTCTGGCCCACGTAGAAGCACGTGTCGAGGCCCACCATGTCGGCCAGGCGCAGCGGACCCATCGGGTGCGCGCAGCCCTTGACCATGCCGGTGTCGATGTCCTCCTTTGTCGCGTGGCCCGCCTCGTACATCCGGATCGCGGAGAACAGGAACGGGATGAGAAGCGCGTTGACCACGAAGCCCGGGCGGTCGTCGGCCCTGATCGGCTCCTTGCCCAGGACGCCGGAGACGAATGCCTCGACCTCGTCGACCACCTCGGGCGCGGTGAGCACCGAGGTGACGAGCTCGACGAGCGGCTGCACCGGGGCCGGGTTGAAGAAGTGGATGCCCAGCACGCGCGAGGGCCGCGAGGTGGCCTGGGCGAACCGGATGATCGGCATGGACGAGGTGTTCGAGGCGAGGATCGCCGACTCGTCCTCCACGATCGAGTCGAGCTCGGCGAAGATCGACTTCTTGATCTCCTCGTTCTCGCTGGCCGCCTCGATGACGAGCTGACGGTCGGCCATCGCGGCCATGTCCGTCGTGAACGCCATGCGCCCGAGGGCAGCCGAGCGCTCATCCTCGGTCATCTTGCCGCGGCTGACCCCCTTGTCGAAGGACTTCTCGATGCGGGCGCGGCCGGCGGCCACCGCCTCGTCGCTGATGTCGCGGACGACGACGTCGAGGCCGCTGCGGGCCAGCACCTCGGCGATGCCGGAGCCCATGAGGCCCGAGCCGATGACGCCTGCGCGTTCGATTGCCATGGTTGCGGTTCCTTTCGCTGCTGCGGGGCGGCTCTGGCGCCGCCCGCGGGAGTGGGTGGGGTGGTCAGAACCAGCTGGACTGGCGGATCTGGCGCATGGCCTCGCGCCGCCGCTGGCCCGGCAGTGTCTGCACGTAGACGGTGCCGTCGAGGTGGTCCGTCTCGTGCTGGAGCATCTGGGCGAAGACCGCCTCGCCCTCGAGCTCGACGGGCTCGCCGAACTCGTCGAGGCCGGTCACCCGCGCGTACGACCAGCGCGGGGTCGGGAACCACAGGCCCGGCACGGACAGGCAGCCCTCGTCGATGTCGACGCGCTCGCCCCCCGTCTCGACGACCACGGGGTTGAACACCGCGCCGCGCCGGCCGTCGAGGTCGTAGCCGAAGGCGCGCAGCGCCACCCCGATCTGCGGGGCGGCGACGGCGGCCCTGCCCTCCGGCAGGGCGGTCTCGATGAGGTCGGCGGCCAGTTGGGCGGTGGCCGCATCGAAGGCGGTGAGCGACGCACAGGCCTCGCGGAGCACGGGATCGCCGAAGAGGCGGATCTCGCGCTCAGCCATCGATGACCACGACCAGGTCCCCGCCCTCGAGCTGCTGGACGCTGCCGATCGCCGCGCGGGAGACCGTCCCGTCGATGTGGCTCGTGATGGAGGCCTCCATCTTCATCGCCTCGATCGTCGCCACCGTCTGGCCGGCCTTGACGGCATCGCCCTCGGCGACCTGCAGGGTCACCACGCCGGCGAACGGGCTGGCGACGTGGCCGGGGTTGTTCGGATCGGCCCGCTCGGCGGTCGCGACGTCGACGGAGACGGAGCGGTCGCGCACGCTCAGCGGGCGCAGCTGGCCGTTGAGCGTGCACATGACGGTGCGCATGCCGCGCTCGTCCGGCTCGGAGATCGCCTGGACTCCCACGAGCAGCGACTTGCCGCGGTCGATCGTCACCACGTGCTCGGTGCCGTCCTGGAGGCCGTAGAGGAAGTCCGTCGTCTCGAGCACCGAGAGGTCGCCGTAGTTCTCCCGCATCTGCGCGTACTCCTTCGTGGGAGCCGGGAACAGCAGGCGGTTGAGGGTCTCCTGGCGGGAGCGGCCGGGCTCATCGAGGAGCGCGGAGTCCGCATCGCTGAGGTCCTCGGCCGGGGCGCGGTGGGTGCGGCCCTCGAGCGCCTTCGAGCGGAAGGGCTCCGGCCAGCCTGCGGGCGGATCGCCCAGGTCGCCGGAGAGGAAGCCGATGACGGAGTCCGGGATGTCGAAGCTCTGCGGCTTGGCCTCGAACTCCGCGGGGTCGGCGCCCACGGCCACGAGGTGCAGGGCGAGGTCGCCCACGACCTTCGAGGACGGGGTGACCTTGACGAGGTGGCCGAGGATCCGATCCGCGGCCTCGTACATCGCCTCGATCTCCTCGAACTTCTCCCCCAGCCCCAGCGCGACCGCCTGCTGGCGCAGGTTCGACAGCTGGCCGCCGGGGATCTCGTGGCGGTAGACGCGGCCCGTGGGCCCCGGCAGGCCGGACTCGAAGGGCCGGTAGACCTTGCGGACCGCCTCCCAGTACGGCTCGAGGTCCTCGACGGCGGCCAGTGAGAGCCCCGTGTCGCGCTCGGTGTGCTCGAGCGCGGCGACGAGCGCGGACAGGGAGGGCTGGCTCGTCGTCCCGGCCATCGCGGCGCTCGCCGCGTCCACGGCATCGGCGCCGGCCTGCGAGGCGGCGAGGAGGGTGGCGAGCTGACCGCCGGCGGTGTCGTGGGTGTGCACGTGGACCGGCAGGTCGAAGTTCTCCCGCAGCGCGGACACCAGCCGCCCGGCCGCGGCCGGGCGCAGCAGCCCGGCCATGTCCTTGATCGCCAGCACGTGGGCGCCGGCCTTGACGATCCTCTCCGCCAGCGCCAGGTAGTAGTCGAGCGTGTACGTCTCCTCGCGCGGGTCGAGGAGGTCGGAGGTGTAGCACAGCGCGACCTCGGCGACCGCGCTGTTCGTCTCGCGCACCGCCTCGATGGCCGGGCGCATCTGCTCGACGTCGTTGAGCGCGTCGAAGATGCGGAAGATGTCGACGCCCGTGGCCGCCGCCTCGGCAACGAACGCGTGCGCGACCTTCTCCGGGTACGGGGTGTAGCCCACGGTGTTGCGCCCGCGCAGCAGCATCTGCAGGTTGAGGTTGGGCATCGCCTCGCGCAGCTTGCCCAGCCGGTCCCACGGATCCTCGGCGAGGAAGCGCAGCGCGACGTCGTAGGTGGCCCCGCCCCAGCACTCCACGCTAAGCAGCTGGGGCGTCAGGCGGGCCACGGCCGGGGCCACGGCGAGCAGGTCCCGGCTGCGCACGCGCGTGGCGAGCAGCGACTGGTGGGCGTCGCGGAAGGTCGTGTCCGTCACCCGCAGGGCGGTCTCGGCTCGCAGCGCCTCGGCCCAGCGCTCGGGGCCCGCGTCGAGCAGGTGCTGGCGGCTGCCGGCCTGCAGCGGGGCATCCGCATCGAGCTCCGGCAGCTTCGCGGACGGGTGGAGATCCACGGGCGAGTCGCCGTTGGGCCGGTTGACGGTGACGTCGGCGAGGTAGTCGAGCAGCTTGGAGCCGCGGTCGGCGCCCACGCGGGCCTCGAGCAGCTCGGGCCGCTCCTCGATGAAGTTCGTGGCCAGGTCGCCCGCGGCGAAGGCGGGATCGTCGAGGACGGCGCGCAGGAAGCCGATGTTCGTCGACACGCCCCGGATGCGGAACTCCGCCAGGGCGCGGCGGGCGCGGCTGACGGCCTGGGCGAAGTCGCGCCCGCGGCACGTGCACTTGACGAGCATGGAGTCGAAGTGGGCGCTGACCTCGGCACCGGCGTAGACCGTGCCGCCGTCCAGGCGCACGCCCGCGCCGCCCGCGGAGCGGTACGCGGTGATCTGCCCCGTGTCCGGGCGGAACGAGTTGGCCGGATCCTCCGTGGTGATGCGGCACTGCAGCGCGGCGCCCTTGATCGCCACGGAGTCCTGGCTCAGGCCCAGGTCCGCGAGCGACTCACCGGCCGCGATGCGCATCTGCGACTGGACGAGGTCGACGTCGGTGATCTCTTCTGTCACGGTGTGCTCGACCTGGATGCGCGGGTTCATCTCGATGAACGCGTGCTTGCCGGCCCGCGGGCCGTCCGTCTCGAGGAGGAACTCCACCGTCCCGGCATTCTGGTAGCCCAGCGCCCGGGCGAACTTCAGGGCATCGGCGCGCAGGGCCTCGGCGATGGCGGGGTCGAGGTTGGGCGCCGGGGCGATCTCGACGACCTTCTGGTGGCGGCGCTGGATCGAGCAGTCGCGCTCGAAGAGGTGGATCGCGTTCGAGTCGTTGTCCGCGAGGATCTGCACCTCGATGTGGCGGGGCCGCTGGACGGCCTGCTCGACGAAGACGGTGGGGTCGCCGAACGCGCCCTCGGCCTCGCGCATCGCCGCCTTGAGCGCGTCGACGAGCTCATCGCGGCCGCCGACGCGGCGCATGCCGCGGCCGCCGCCGCCGGCGACGGCCTTGACGAACAGCGGGTACTCCATGTCCTCGGCCTCGGCGAGCAGCGCGTCGATGTCCGCCGAGGGCCGGGTCGAGGCCAGCGTGGGGATGTCCGCGCGGCGGGCGGCGTCGAGCGCGTCGACCTTGTTGCCGGCCATCTGCAGGACATCGGCGGCGGGGCCGATGAAGGTGATGCCGTTGGCCGCGCAGGCGCGGGCGAGCTCCGGGTTCTCGGACAGGAAGCCGTAGCCGGGGTAGATCGCATCGGCCCCGGACTCGCGCGCCACCCGGATCATCTCGTCGACGCTGAGGTAGGCGCGCACCGGGTGGCCCTCCTCGCCGATGAGGTAGGCCTCGTCGGCCTTGAGCCGGTGCTCGGAGTTGCGGTCTTCATAGGGGAACACGGCGACGGTCGCGGCGCCCAGCTCATAGGCTGCGCGGAAGGCCCGCACGGCGATCTCGCCGCGGTTGGCCACGAGGACTTTCGAGAACATCTGCGTTGCTCATTTCACTCCGGCGCCCCAGGGTGGCGGGCGCTGCGGGTCCGTTGTCGGGGCCTACTCTACCCAGGGGCCCCCGCCGGTCCGCCCGGGGGCGCCGGGGCCTGAGCGCGGGCCCGCGTCCGTGCCGCCCACTACGCTGGCGGGATGCGGATCCTCCACACCTCGGACTGGCATCTGGGCCGGTCGTTCTACGGCGCGGACCTCCTGCCGGCCCAGCGCCGGTTCGCCGATCACCTTGTCGCCACCGTCGAGCGCGAGGGCATCGGCGCCGTCATCGTCGCGGGCGATGTCTACGACCGCGCGGTCCCCGGCCACGACGCCATGGAGCTCTACGACGCCACTGTCACGCGCCTGCTCGCCGCGGGCGCCCAGCTCATCGTCACGAGCGGCAACCACGACTCCTTCATGCGCCTGGGCGTCGGGCGCCGCCAGCTGGACGCCGCCGGGCTGCACCTGCGCACCCGCCTGAGCGACATCGAGCGGCCAGTGGTGCTGGCAGACGGCGCGATCGCCGCCTACGGGATCCCCTACCTGGAGCCCGGGCTCGTCTGCGAGCGCTTCGGCACGGCGCGCACGCACACCGCGGTGCTCGCGGCCGCCATGGACCGGATCCGGGAGCACCGCGCCCGGCACCACCCCGACGCGGCCCTGCTGGTGGCCGCGCACGCGTTCGTGGCGGGCGCGGTGGCCAGCGAATCGGAGCGGCCCATCGAGATCGGCGGGGTCGGCGCGGCCGCGGCGAGCGTGTTCGCGGGCACCGACTACGCAGCCCTCGGCCACCTGCACCGGCCGCAGTCGGTCGCCCCGGGCGTGCGCTACGCGGGCTCGCCCGTGCCCCTGTCGTTCGGCGAGGCGCAGACGGGCAAGGAGTACGTCCTCCTCGACGTCGCAGAAGCGCCCGGACAGCGGGATCGGCGCGTGCGGGAATCGGCCCTGCCGCTGCCCCCCTTCGAGTCCGTCGCGACCGTGCGCGGCACGCTCGCGGAGGTGATCGCCCAGGCCGATGAGTGCGCGGACGCGCTCGTCTCCGCCGAGCTCACGGACGAGGCCCGGGTCCCCGGTGCGCTGGCGCGCCTGCGGGCCGCCTTTCCCCGGCTCGTCCGGTTCGACTGGGTGCGGCTGGCCGCCCCGCAGGCCCCGGCCGAGCCCGCGCCCGGGGCCGCGGCGGTGCCCACCGACGCCGAGGTCTTCGACGACTTCGTGCGCACCGTGGCCCAGCGCTCCCCCAGCCCCGGGGAGCAGCGCCGCTTCGCCGCCGCCCTGGACGCGGCGCTGAGGGAGGACGCATGAGGATCCACGCCCTCGAGCTCGAGGCCTTCGGGCCGTTCCCCGACCGAGTCGCACTCGACCTCGACGCCCTCAGCGCGGACGGCGTCTTCCTCATCGCCGGGCCGACCGGGGCGGGCAAGACCACTCTGCTCGACGCGATCTGCTTCGGCCTCTACGGCCGTGTGCCGGGTGCCCGCAACGACGCGCAGGCCCTGCGCTCCCAGTTCGCGGACCCCGCGGCGCGCACCGCGGTCACGGTCGAGTTCTCCGCCCGCGGCCGCCGGTACCGGGTGGAGCGCTCCCCCGCCTACGAGCGGCCCGCCAAGCGCGGCGGCGGGACCACGCTCCAGCGCGCCTCGGCGCAGCTGTGGGTCTGCGAAGACGAGCAGTGGGCGGGGCGCGCGCGCACCATGGCCGAGGTCTCCGACATCGTCTACGACGCCGTGGGGCTGAGCGCCGAGCAGTTCACGAAGATCATCATGCTCCCGCAGGGCGATTTCGCGGCCTTCCTGCGTGCCGACCCGCAGGAGCGCGAGCCCATTCTCGAGCGGCTCTTCGGCACGGAGCGCTTCGCCACCGCGGCCCGGGAGCTCGGAGCCGCCGCCACCCGCGCGCGCGGCCGGATCGACAACGTCTCCCAGGAGCGCCTGCGCCTCATCGCCCAGGCCGCGGAGCTCGCGGCCGCCGCCGGCCCGGTTCCGCCGGACATGGGCGAGCGGGCGCCCGAGAATCCGAGCGCCGCAGCCGTCGACGCCGCGCTCAGCGTCGCGCTCACCGTCGCCCGCGAAGACGATGAGACGGCCCAGGCCAGCGCGCGACTCGCCGCGGCGGACGAGGACGCGGCCCGGGCCGGGGCCGAGGCCATCGCCGAGCGGCTGCGCCTGCGCGAGCGGGTCGACCGGGCGGGCC
>NZ_WWEQ01000083.1 GCF_009857845.1 Brevibacterium rongguiense
TGCCCGCGCCTGCGGCACTCGAGTCGGGCCGGGCGGCGGGCGCCTGCGGGGGCACGGCCGGGCGGGCCGGCACCTCGGCGGCGGCGAACGGCACACCCGTGGACGGCCCGGCGGAATCCGGCCCGGGACCCTGGGCGTGGGCGGCCTCGTAGGCGGCCTCGGCGGCGCGCCGTTCAGCCTCGCGACGCTCCTTGCGAGTCATGAACTGCTCAGCCATTTGCACTCCTGTAGAGGTCGTATTTTGCGATGTACTGCACCACGCCGTCCGGCACGAGGTACCAGACCGGCAGGCCCTCGCCCACGCGCTCGCGGCAGTCCGTCGAGGAGATCGACAGCGCTGGGATCTCCAGCAGGCTCACCCCGTCCGTGGGCAGGCCCTCCGCGCTCAGCGCGTGGCCGGGGCGGCTGACGCCCACGAAGTGCGCGAGCGCGAACAGCTCGTCCGCGCTCTTCCACGTGAGGATCTGGGCCAGCGCATCCGCGCCCGTGATGAAGAACAGCTCCGTGGCCTCGCCGTAGACGCGGCTGAGATCGCGCAGCGTGTCCACGGTGTACGTCTGCTTGGGCCGGTCGACGTCGACCCGCGAGACCGTGAACCGGGGGTTCGAGGCGGTTGCGACAACGGTCATGAGGTACCGGTGCTCGGCGGCCGTGACCTGGCGTTCGGCCTTCTGCCACGGGCGGCCGGTGGGCACGAAGACGACCTCGTCCAGCCCGAAGCGCGCGGCGACTTCGCTGGCGGCCACGAGGTGGCCGTTGTGGATCGGGTCGAAGGTGCCGCCCATGATGCCGACCCGGCGGGAGACGACTGGCATATCAGTGGCGGTAGGAGATGCCCTTCCAGGACAGCGTCACGATGAAGAGCAGGGCGAACACCGTCAGCGCGATGATCGGGAACATGATGGCGGGCATCGGCAGGTGGATGACGTGCTCGTGTTCCTCGGCCGCCATGACCAGAATCGCTGACTTCACTTCTACTCCTCGCAGTGCGCGGACCCGGGCGGGCCGCGTTCGCCTATCAGTCTCTCACGTACCGTACGCCACGCCGCGCACCCGCGTCATGCCGACGGGCGGTGCGGCCGGCCGTGGGCGCGGGCCTGCCGGCGCGGGCTCAGGCGCGCACCTGCCCGCTGCCGCGCATGATCCACTTCGTCGTCGTGAGCTGCTCGAGCCCCATGGGCCCGCGGGCGTGGAGCTTCTGCGTGGAGATGCCCACCTCGGCACCCAGCCCGAACTCCCCGCCGTCGGTGAAGCGGGTGGAGACGTTGACGCCCACGGCGGCCGCGTCGATCGCCGCGACGAACGTCTCCGCGTGGTCGAGCTCGTTCGTCACGATCACCTCGGTGTGGCCCGAGGAGTAGGCGCGGATGTGCTCGATGGCCTCGTCGACGTCGCGCACCGCCTTGATGGCGATCTCCATGCCCAGGTACTCCTTCGCCCAGTCCCGGCGCGTGACCTTGCGGACCCTCATGCCCTCCGGGGCGTACTGGGAGACATCGGCGTCCGCGTGCACCGTGACGCCCAGCTCGCCCAGCCGGGCGAGGATCTTGGGCAGCACGCGCTTGGCCGCCTTCTCGTGGACGAGGAGGGTCTCGAGCGAATTGCACACGCTGGGCCGGTGGGTCTTCGAGTTGACGACGAGGTCCGTGGCCATCCGCACGCCCGCGGAGGCGTCGACGAACATGTGCACATTGCCCACGCCCGTCTCGATGACGGGCACGATCGACTCGTGGACCACCGTGGAGATGAGCTCCGCTCCCCCGCGCGGGATGAGGAGGTCCACGTAGTCGCGGGAGTGCATGAGCACCTTGGCCCCGTCGCGGCCGTGCTCGTCGATGCCGGCGACCGCCGCGCGCGGCAGCCCGGCCGTCTCGATGGCGTTCTGCAACAGCTCGATGAGCAGCGTGTTCGACGACTTGGCCGCCGATCCGCCGCGCAGCACCACGGCGTTGCCGCTCTTGAGGGCGAGGGCCGCGATGTCGACCGTGACATTGGGCCGGGCCTCGTAGATCGCGCCGATGACGCCCATGGGGACGCGCTGCTCGGTCAGCTGGATGCCGTTGGGCAGCACCCGGCCGAGCACCACGTCGCCCACAGGATCGGCCAGGGCGGCCACCTCGCGCACGGCGCCGGCGATGCCGGCCACGCGCGCCTCGTCGAGGGTGAGGCGGTCGATGAGGTTCGCGTCGAGGCCGCGCTTGCGGGCGGTCTCGATGTCCTCCGCGTTCGCGGCGATGATCGTGTCGGTGTTGCCCTCGAGCGCGGCGGCGATCGCCTCGAGCGCGGCGTTCTTCTGCGCCGTCGTCGCCATGCCCATCGCCGTCGACGCCTCCTTGGAGGCCGCGACGATCTTCGTCACCGCGCGGACCGTCTTGGGGTGGACATCGGCGATCGTGCGATCGGGCATGGGCGGACTCCCCTCAGAAGACTGCGTCGGTGAGCACCAGGTCGTTGCGATGGACGACTTCCTTGCGGTAGTCGCTGCCGTAGCGATGGCCGAGCTCTTCGATCGACAGTCCGAACATGTGCGGCAGCTCCGAGGCTGCGAAGTTCACCATACCCCGGGCGATGAGGTCCCCGCGCGGGCCCAGGATGTCGATCGGATCACCCGCCTCGAAGTCTCCGGTCACGTCCGTGACGCCCGCCGCGAGCAGGGAGGTGCCCCGTCCCAGCAGGGCCTTCTGGGCGCCCGCGTCGACCCGCACGCTGCCCTGGGTGCGCGCCAGGTGGGCCAGCCACAGCAGCCTGGTCTGGCGGCGGCGGTGCGTGACCCCGAAGTACGTGCCGACGTCCTCACCGGCCAGCGCCGCGGGGGCGTTCGCGGCGGCGGTGAGCACGGTGGGGATGCCGGAGTCGGCGACCATCGTGGCCGCCTGCACCTTCGTCGTCATGCCGCCCGTGCCGACCCCGGCGGCGCCGGTGCCGCCGATCGTCAGCCGCGCGAGCGCCTCGGCGCCGGGGACGAACGCGACCCGCTCGGAACCCGGATCCGAGGGCGGGGCCGTGTAGAGCGCGTCGACGTCGGAGAGCAGGACGAGGGCATCGGCGTGGGTGAGCTGGGCGACGAGCGCGGCCAGCCGGTCGTTGTCGCCGATCCTGATCTCGTGCGTCGCGACGGCGTCGTTCTCGTTGACGATGGGCAGGAAGCCCAGCGTCAGCATCCGGTCGATGGCCCGCTGGGCGTTGCGGTACTGGGTGCGGCGGATGAGCTCGTCCGGGGCCAGCAGCACCTGGGCGGGCACGATCTGGAAGTCCGAGAGCGCCAGGGAGTAGGCGGACATGAGGATGCCCTGGCCCACCCCCGCGGCGGCCTGCTGAGTGGCGAGGTCCTTGGGCCGCACGCGCAGGCCCATGGGCCCCATGCCCGCGGCGATCGCACCGGAGGACACGAGGATGACCTCGCGCCCGGCGGCGCGCTGGCCCGCCAGCTCGATGGCCAGCGCGTTGAGGTGCTCGAAGTTCAGGCCCCCCGGGGCGGTGAGCGAGGAGGAGCCGATCTTGACGACCACCCGGCCGGCATCGCGGATGAAGGCCCGCGTCGTGTCGAAGTCCGCGCCGATCGCGGCGGCGGGGCTCACCGGCCCTCGTCCCGGGAGGCGGCCTTCTCCGCGACGCGCTCGGCCTCCATCTCCGCGCGGGCCTCGGCCTTCGCGTCCATCCGGTCGTGGAAGGCCGCCTTGCGCTCCTTGCGCGAGGGGCGGCGCTCGTCCTCGAGGCGCAGGTCAGTCCCGCGCGAGCCCAGCAGCTCGGCGCCGCCGACCATCGTGGGGTCCCAGTCGAAGACGACGGCGTCGTCGGTGCCGATGACGATCGTGTCGCCGGGCACGGCGCCCACCCGGAAGAGCTCCTCCTCCACGCCCAGCTTCTCCAGCCGGTCGGAGAGGTAGCCCACGGCCTCATCGTTGGAGAAGTCCGTCTGGAGCACCCAGCGGCGCGGCTTCTCGCCGAGCACCCGGAACAGCCTGCCGTCCGGGCCGTCCTCGGCGCGCACGGTGAAGCCGGAGTCGTCGACGGCCAGCGGGCGGATGACGGTGCGCACGGGCTCGACCTCGAGCGACTCGCGGCGCTCGCGCTCGGCGGCGACGAGGCCCGCCATTGCGAACGACAGCTCGCGCAGGCCCGTGTGGGAGACGGCCGAGACCTCGAAGACCCGGTAGCCCGCGGCCTCGAGGTCGCCGCGGACCATGTCCGCCAGCTCGTGGCCGTCGGGCACGTCGACCTTGTTGAGGGCCACGAGGGCGGGGCGCTCGCTCAGGGGTAGCAGGTCCCCGCTGCCGGGGCCGATGTCCACGGCGTAGGCGGCGAGCTCCTCTTCGATGGTGCGCAGGTCGCCCACGGGGTCGCGGCCCGGGTCCCACGTGGCCATATCGATGACGTGGACGAGCGCCGCGCAGCGCTCCACGTGGCGCAGGAACTCGAGCCCGAGCCCCTTGCCCTCGGAGGCGCCGGGGATGAGACCGGGCACGTCGGCGACGGTGTAGCGCACATCGCCGGCCTGCACGACGCCCAGGTTGGGCACGAGGGTGGTGAAGGGGTAGTCGGCGATCTTGGGCCGCGCGGCCGACAGCGCCGCGATGAGGCTCGACTTGCCCGCCGAGGGGAAGCCGACGAGTGCCACATCGGCCACCGTCTTGACCTCGAGCACGAGGTCGCGCGACTCCCCCGGCTCGCCGAGCAGCGCGAAGCCCGGCGCCTTGCGCTTGGGCGAGGCCAGGGCCGCATTGCCCAGGCCGCCGCGGCCTCCCTGGGCGGCGATGAAGCGGGTGCCGGGTTCGACGAGGTCCGCGAGCACCTCGCCGTCGGGGGACTTCACCACCGTGCCCACCGGCACCGGGAGCACGAGGTCCTCGCCGTCCTGGCCGTGGCGCAGGTCGCCCTTGCCGATGCCGCCGTTGGGGGCGGCACGGTGGGGCCCGCGGTGGTAGGGCAGCAGCGTGGTGGTCTGCTCGTCGACGACGAGCACGACGTCCCCGCCGGTGCCGCCGTTGGCCCCGTCCGGCCCGCCGAGCGGCTTGAATTTCTCGCGGCGCACGGATGTGCAGCCGTTGCCGCCGTCGCCCGCGCTCACGTGCAGGGTGACCCGATCGACGAACTCCGTGGCCATTGTGCTCTCCTGTGCTGGTGGTGGGTGCGAACGGGCGGTGGGGCCCGGGAATGCGCGAATGGGGCGAGTCCGATACGGACTCACCCCATTGCGCGCTGCAGGCCGCGGCCTGCGGGCCGTATCAGCCTGCGACGATGCTGACGACCTTGCGACCGCCCTTGCGGCCGAACTCCACGGAGCCCGCGGAGAGGGCGAAGAGCGTGTCGTCGCCGCCGCGGCCCACGTTGTCGCCGGGGTGGAAGTGGGTGCCGCGCTGGCGGACGAGGATCTCGCCCGCGTTGACGACCTGCCCGCCGAAGCGCTTGACGCCTAGGCGCTGGGCGTTGGAGTCACGACCGTTGCGAGTCGAGCTCGCTCCCTTTTTGTGTGCCATTGTTCGTCTCCTGAAACAGTCTTACTTGATGCCGGTGATCTTGAGGCGGGTGAGGTCCTGGCGGTGGCCCTGGCGCTTCTTGTAGCCCGTCTTGTTCTTGTACTTCTGGATGACGATCTTGGGGCCGCGCAGCTCGCTGACGATCTCCGCGGTCACGGTCATATCGGCGAGCGCCTCGGCATCGTGGGTGACGGTGTCCCCATCGACGTGCAGGACGAGGTCGAGGTCGACCGAGTCCCCCGCTTCGCCCTTCATGCGGTTGACGGTGATGATGTCGCCGACGCTGACCTTCTCCTGGTGGCCGCCGGCGCGGACAATGGCGTAGACCATCTCGAACCTCTCCTGATCGATGGGCGCAGCCCTATGCTGCGGCTTCGTCTACGGCGACTCTTCCTTGGTTCGCTCGCGTGCGCCGCCGCTGAGGCGGAGGCGCGCGGATGCCGCCCATTGTGAGGCAGAATCAGCCGTGGTGCAGATGCACCGACGCACCATCATAGCCGGGCGCAGCGCCCCCGGTCAAAGCGGCGGGCGGGCCGCTCAGGCGCCGCGGCGCTCCTCGGCGATCCGCTCGTGGCGCCGGATGACCTCGTCGACGATGAAGGCGAGGAACTTCGAGGCGAACTCGGGGTCGAGGTGGCTCTCGAGGGCCAGCGCGCGCAGCCGCTCGACCTGCTCGGCCTCGCGCTGCGGGTCCGCGGCCGGCAGCGCGTGGGCGGCCTTGAGCTCGCCGACGCGCTCCGTGAGCTTGAACCGCTCGGCGAGGATGTGCACGAGCGCCGCGTCGACGTTGTCGATCGAATCGCGCAGCCGGTGGAGTTCGGCAATGGCCTTGGTGTCCTCGCTCATGCCCGCATCCTAACCGCGCCGCCCGCCCCGCGGGCGAGGCGTCTCAGTGCTCCTTGTGCGCGCCGGCCTGGTCGCGCACGGCCGCGGAGCCGGGGGCGGCGTGGCTGCCCGCCGACTGGCCGCCCGCGCCGGACGCCGCGGCCGCGGCCGCGGCCGCGGATTCGGTCCCGCCGGACTCGGCCCGCCCGGCCTCGGCACGGCTCGACTCGGCCTGTCCCGACGCATTCGCCTGTCCCGACTCGGCCTGTTCCGACGCACCGGCCGAGGCGCGGCCGCCGCCCGCCGCCGCGTCCCCGGGCCGCCGAGCGCGGTCCGCCGCCCGTTCGCCGCGCTCGTGGAGGCCGGCGGCCAGCAGCTGGCCGATCTCGCGCAGCCCCCGGTGCGCGACGAGGTCGTCGACGAGCACCGGGCGGCCCGCGTCATCGGCCAACGGCAGGGTCCAGTTCGGGTACTCGGTGCTGGTGCCCGGCTTGTTCTGCGCCCGCCGCTCGCCCACGATGTCGGCCAGTGCGACGCCCGTGAGCGCGGCATCCGTGCGCGCCAGGCGCTTGACGAGCGCGCGCATGACGGGCCAGGCCTCGTCGATCCGGCCGGCCTCGATATCGTGGGCCAGCTCACCGTCCGGGTCCTGCGCCGCGAGCGCGCGCAGGGCGGCGGTGCGGTCCTCCGCCTCGGCGCGCCGGATGGCCTGCGGGTCGTCGACGAGGACGCCCAGGCGCTCGGACAGGTCGATGTCCTCGAGGTTGAGGTAGCCGGAGATGGGCGTCATGTCGTGCGTGTTGAGGGTGGCGAGGCTGCCGCGGCGGTAGCCCGCGGGATCGGCGAGTGCATCGCCGTCGCGTTCGAACCACATGACCGAGGTGCCCATGATGCCCAGCTGCGCGAGGCGCTCGCGCACGCGCGGCTCGACGGTCCCCAGGTCCTCGCCCACCACGGTGACCCCGGCCCGCTGGGCCTCGATGAGGAGGACGGCGAGGATGGCGCGGTCGTCGTAGCGGACGTAGGCGCCCTCGGCGGGGACGCGGCCGGCCGGCACCCACCAGAGCCGGAAGAGGCCCATGACGTGGTCGATGCGGATGCCGCCGGCGCCGGTGAAGGCCGTGCGGAACAGGTCGCGCAGCGGCACGTAGCCGGCCGCGGCCAGGGCGTCGGGGTCCCACGGCGGCTGGGACCAGTCCTGGCCCTGCTGGTTGTAGTAGTCCGCCGGCGCCCCCACCGTCGCATCGGCGGCGAGGTAGGGCTCGAGTGCCCAGGCATCGGCGCCGCTGTGGGACACGCCCACCGCGAGGTCGGTGACGATGCCGGTGCGCATGCCCAGCACCTCCGCGGCGCGCGCGGCATCGGCCAGCTGCTCGGCGGCGAGGAACTGCGTCCAGAGCCAGAAGCCGACCTCCCGCTCGTGCGTGCGGGCGAACTCGGCGACCGCCTCGGAGTCCGGGTCGCGCAGCTTGGCGGGGATCCGGCCGTCCTCCGTGCTGCGGATGATCGCGTTGTACACCGCCCACGCGCGCATGCCGGCAGGCGCTTCCTCGCTGAAGCGGGCGAAGCGGGAGCGCCGCGCGGCGGTGAACGGCACGTCGTAGAGGGTCTCGAGGGCGAGGATCTTGTCGTCGAGGATCCCGCCGCGCTCGATCGGCTGGTTGTCGATGTCGGCGGACATCCAGCGCCGGCCCAGGCTCACGACCGCGGAGACGACCGGCTCCCCGGCCGAGGCGAACTCGGGGATCGCCTCGATGCGCAGGTAGATGGGGTCGATCGCCTGCCGGGAGGAGGGCAGGTAGGGCGAGTTCTCGACCGGCGCCTCGGGCGCCCCGGCGTGGATCGGGTTGATGAGGACGAAGTCGGCGCCGGCCTGGGCGGCGGCCGCGACGATGTCACCCAGGTCGCCGAAGTCGCCGATCCCCCACGAGGCGCGCGAGCGCACGGAGTACAGCTGGATCGTCAGGCCCCACTGCCGGCCGGGCGGGATCGGCAGGCGCTGCGGCGCGACGGCCAGGGTCGACTCCGCAATGACCTCCGGGGCGCCGTCGCCGGTGCGCGAGCGCAGGCGCAGCGTGTGGTAGCCCACCGCCAGCTCGCGCGGGAGCCGGGCGCGGTGCTCGCGGCGCAGGACGGCCCGGCCATCGCGCATGACGGTGTGCGCGGGGCCGGCGGGACCGGCCGCCAGCTCGATGGGCGCGCCCCCGTCCTCCGGCACGAGTTCCAGGGTGGCCGTTCCCCGGTCGTCGACGACGACGGGGATCTCCGGTGCGGGCTCGCCGATGAAGGCGCCGACGAACGGGGGCAGCGCGCGCTCCCAGCGCGCGGCCTCGAGGCGGCGGAGGGATTCGGCGATCTCCTCGGCGGTGCGGGCCGGATACCCGCGGGCGGCGAGCACATCGGCCAGCACCTCGTCGGCGACGAGCGCCCGCCGGGACTGCGAGTCCTCGTACTCCCAGAGCACCCCGGCGGCATCGGCCAGATCGCGCAGCGCGCTGGTCGTCTCGGAGATGATGGCGGGGCGCGCCGGGCGCGGCGATGAGGCGGGCATGGGCCAAGCCTAACCGCGGCGACGGCGAGGGGGCGCACACCCGCGGGTGTGCGCCCCCTCGCCGCAGCGGCGGCCGGCCGGCCTGCACGCACCGCCGGCTGTCCGCACCGCC
>NZ_WWEQ01000084.1 GCF_009857845.1 Brevibacterium rongguiense
ATCACCGCCGCCGTCGACAGGCACGTCTGGGTCGATTGACCCCCATCGAATACGAGACCATCATGAACCCGGCCGTGAGCCTCGCGGCCTAACACCCCAACTGTCACCTAACGGTGCGGCAGTCCCAAGTGCACGGTGAGGCTCGCTGCGATGAAGGTGGAACGACGCAGCGGCGTAAGACTCAGGCGTCGGAGTGCGCCCGTGTCACGAAGGGTCAGCATCGCCACGGGCACCTGGAGGACCCCGGTCATGGCGAGAACAAGAGAGGCGAAGGCGGGCAGGGTCGCATCGAGGAATCCCCGTCCACCGAACTCCGGTCGCGGATCGTTACCGAAGATCACACCCAAGGCCAGCACCAAAACCGGCGCGAAGGCGAAAGAGAAGAACAGGCCTACAGGGTCGCGGCGCTGGGAGCGCCATAGGGCTTTGAGAAGGGCTCGATATGCGTTCATGCCGCCTGCTCCTCTGTGGTGATGTGTCGACCGGTGAGGGCCAGAAAGACGTCTTCAAGGCCGGGAGTCGTCGTGCTCATGCTCGTTACGGTGATGCGGTGTGCCGTCAGTGCAGCAAGGACGCCCTGCAGCCCGTCCGCAGCGCCGCGGATGGTCAGTTCCCGTCCCTCTGTTCGAGCGCTGGTCACGCCAGGAACTCCGGTGAGGTCGAACTCTGCGCTAGGCGACGCCGACAGGATGAGCTTCGCCGTGGTGTCACCGGCATGTTGCTGGATGAGGGAAGTCACTGTGTCCAAAGCAATCAACCGGCCGTGGTCGATGATTGCTACGCGGTCGCATAGCCGTTCGGCCTCCTCCATGTAGTGGGTTGTGAGAACGACCGTTGCACCGCTATCGCGGACGTGCTCGACGGTGTCCCACATGTTTCGACGTGACTGAGGATCGAGAGCGGTGGTGAGCTCGTCCAAGAAAGCGAGCCGGGGGCGGTTGATCAACGCGAGGCCAACGCCCGCGTTGACACGCTCCCCACCCGAGAGCCTGTCAACGCGGGCGTTGGCCTTGTCCTTGACCCCCAGATCCGTCAACAGTTCGCGCCAAGGCCGCGGGCGCTCGTAGAAGGCGGAGTAGAGCTCGAGGGCGTCCTGCACAGTGAGGCGAGGTGGCAGGGCCGCGCTTTGCAGCTGGACCCCAATTTGCTGAGCCAACGAGTGCTGGTCCCGCACGGGGTCGAAGCCGAGCACCTCGACGCGCCCAGACGAAGGGCGGTCCAGTCCTTCCATGCAGTTCAACAGGGTCGTCTTACCAGCACCATTCGGGCCCACCACCCCGAAGACCTCTCCTTCACGGACCTCGAAGGAGACGTCTTCGAGGGCAGTGAAGCTGCCGAAGTTGCGGCTGACAGCCGCACAGCTCACGACGTTCTTCATTCCTCATCACCCTCTGAGTCCACGGGGGTCTGATGGCCAGGCATCGCCTGCATGATGATCTGATCGAGCGTCTCCTGGCGCATCAAAGCGATCCCTTGGTTCGCGTCAGCGAGGAGGAGCAGGGTGTCGCCCGGGTGGATGTCGAAGAGCTCCCGCGCGCCCTTGGGGATGACGATCTGTCCCTTGGGGCCGACCTTGACTGTCGCGGCGTACTTGCCCGGTGGGGGCGTTTGATCCATGTCCATGCTGACCTCCTGGTTGGTGCCACAAGTATAACAAGTGGCACTAACCAGGGGGTGACCTCACGGCATGTAGTCAATCAACGTGTCCGGTCAGTACATCGGGGCCCCGAATCACCGCCCGCCGAGGGCCTCGCACCGGTGATGGAGGTCACCGGAATCGGGCTCACATCCGTTTTGCAAACTCCGGAACCTCTGCGCTAAGCTTGCGGAGGTTCGCACGCCGGATCGGCTCGCGGTCCGATTGGCCCCCATCGTCTAGAGGCCTAGGACACCGCCCTTTCACGGCGGCGACACGGGTTCGAATCCCGTTGGGGGTACGCACGATGAGTACCCCCTCGGAATGCGGATCGTAAGTGAATAAGGCCCTGTGGCGCAGTTGGTTAGCGCGCCGCCCTGTCACGGCGGAGGTCGCGGGTTCGAGTCCCGTCAGGGTCGCGGAGCAATAGGCTCTTCTGTTTCAGAAGAGCCTTTGTTCTATGGCCAGTTCATCGGCCATGGCTCTGTAGCTCAGTTGGTAGAGCGTTCGACTGAAAATCGAAAGGTCACCGGATCGACGCCGGTCGGAGCCACAGCACGAGGAAGGCCCCGCTCCCCCAGTCCCCAGGCTGGGAGGCGGGGTCTTCCTGTGCGCCTTCTCCGGCGCGGCACGGCCCCGCCTCGACCGGCGCGCACCGCCCCCGTACCGCCGGACCGTCGGGGCACTCCTCACCGGAACTACCGGAGCGACGGCCGCCCGTTGCCACGACCGGCGCGCGCCCACCCCGTCGCCGAGGCGCGCCGGCAGCGGGCGCCGCCGCCCACCTCGGGCGCGGGCTCAGTCCTGTGCGAGCACGGCACCGGCGGCACGGCCGCACTGCGCGGCGAATTCCTCGAACGGCAGGGCCGCAACGAAGGGCACCTTGACGATGTAGCGGCCCACGGCGGCCCCGAGCAGCTGCGTCATGACGATGCCGAGCCGGCTCGCCGAGACGTCCGCGCCCGCCTCCCGACCGTCGCCCGCAGGCGCCGTCGGCCCCTGCCCCCCGCCGTGAGGTCCGGGACCCCCTGCCGCTCCGGACCCAGCTCCCGGTGCAGCGCTCACCCCGTGCGCCGTCGCCACGTCGACGATGAGGCCGCGGATGCGCTCCATCGCCAGGTCGCTGCTGAGCGCCGAGCGCACGAGCGCCTCGAGCTGCGGGCCGGTCCGGGGAGATTCCCACAGCGCCAGGTAGCCGCGCGCCAGGGCCGGCCCCCGATCCGCGGCCGGGCGGTCCAGGGCATCCGCGAGGGCGTCAGCGGCGCCCTCCGGCAGCTCGAGGGTGGCGGCGAACAGCCCATCCTTGTTGGCGAAGTAGTGCGAGATGAGCGCGGGGTCCACGCCCGCACTGCCGGCGATCGAGCGCAGCGTCGCGGCGCGGAAGCCGCGCTCGGCGAATTCGCGGCGCGCCGCGGTGAGGATCGCCTCGCGCGCACCGCCGGGAGCGCCGGCGGCGGGACGGCCGACGGGCCGTGTCGGACCGGCGGCCCGTCCCCGGCCGCGCTCCCGTGGCCCCGCACCCTCATGTGCCGCCCTTCCCTGCATTCCCGCGGCATCGTGCCCAGGCTCACCTCGTTGCGTCATGACGGCATGCTATCGTTTATTCATCGGTTGATGAATATCGACGCCCGCCCCACTGCCCCACCACCACAGCCGTTCCACCACCACAGCCGCTCAACCCGAGCCGAGCGAGCGCCACCCCACCCACAGGAGCCACCATGGCAGTGATCGAACTGGCCGCCCTCCCCGTCATCGAGACGGATGCCCTCGTCGTGGGGGCGGGCCCCACCGGCCTCATGGCCGGGCTCGTCCTCGCCCGCCGCGGGGTCGACGTCCTCGTCATCGACGCGAAGTCCGGTCCCACCCGCGAATCCCGCGCGCTTGCCGTCCAGGCCCGCACGGTGGAGATCTACGACCAGCTGGGCCTCGCGGAGGACATGCTCGCCGAGGCCTTCGAGGCGCGCAGCGTGCAGGTGGGCAACTCCGCCGCGGGGGTCGTGGCGGGGCTGGCCGACGCGCAGGGCGCCGCGACCCGCTACCCGGGCATCCACGTCTTCGAGCAGAGCCGGAACGAGGAGCTGCTCGGCGAAGCGCTTGCCGCACGCGCACCCGTGCGCTGGAACACCCGCCTCATCGCCATCCTCGACGACGGCAGCGAGCCCGGTGCGCAGGACGGCCCCGCACACGCCGAGGCGCTGGCCGAGGGCCCGGAGGGGCTGGTCCGCATCCGCGCGCGCTGGTGCATCGGCGCCGATGGGGCAGGCTCCGCCGTGCGCCACGCGATGGGTGTGGGCTTCCAGGGGGTGACCGACCACGCCACGTTCTACGTGGCGGACCTGCGCGGGGTCCGCGGGGTGCCCGAGGAGACGATCGCCATCCGCATCGGCGGGGGCTCGCTTGCGCTGCTCTTCCCCATGGGCCCGGGCGGTCACGCGCGGATCATCTCGATGGCGCCGGGCCCCGAAGTCGGGCAGGACGAGGCGCTTGCGGCTGCCCGCAGCGAACTGGGCATCACGTGCGCCGATGTCGACTGGTTCTCCACCTACCGGGTGCACCACCGGGTGGCCTCCGCGTTCCGCAAGGGCCAGCTGTTCTTGGCCGGCGATGCGGCGCACGTCCATTCACCGGTGGGCGGCCAGGGCATGAACACGGGCCTCCAGGATGCCCACAACCTGGCCAACCACCTCGCCGACATCGCGCTGGGGATCGCCGCCCCCGCAGCCGCCGATGCCTACGAGGCCGAGCGGCGGCCCGTTGCCAAGCGCCTCGTCTCCGTCACCGACCGGCTCTTCGGCCTCGTCGCGGGGCGCTCGCGCGGCACCGCCCGGCTGCGCCGCCTCATCGCTCCCCTCGCGGGCTTCGCCGCACCACGGGTGCTCGCGAGCCGCCTCGGCTCCCACGTGGCGGGCCTGCTGGGCCAGTACCGGATCCGCTACGGGGCCGCCGACCGCGCCGCCGTGGGCGGGGCGGACCGGGCCGTCGGGCTGCGCCTGCCCGAGGTGGGCGCCAATGCGGAGGCACTGCGGCGCCTGAGCTGGCAGGTCCACACCTACGGCGCGCACGTGGACCATTGCGACCTCCCTACCGCCGTCGATGGGCCGTTGGACTTCGGAGCAGACCCGCAGGGCCGCCTGAGCGCGGAGCGCGCCTACCTCGTGCGCCCCGACGGCTTCGTCGCGGCATCGCTGCCCGTGGAGGACGGCGCCATCGGGGCCGGTGCGCTGCGGGTGGCGCTCGCGGCCAACGACCTCATCCCCGCCTAGGATTCCCGCATAAGCGGGCGCGCTCCGCTCCCGCTGCACCCGTTGCGGATCTGCCGCATGGAACCCTCGCCCGCTCGACTCCCGCACCCCTACGATGGGGTCACCGGGAGCGAGGGGAAGATGCGCGATGAGCGATCAGCGGCAGACCGCAGGCGACCATGGACAGGACCGCCACCACGGCGATGCCTCCGCCGCGCTCCCCCACCAGCCCCGTGCCCCAATGCAGTCCCGAGTCGCCGCGCAGCCCCGTGCCCCAATGCAGTCCCGAGGCCCAGCCCGCGCGGGCTCGACCGCCAGTGTCGTCATCGCGGTCCTCGCCGTCTGCGCGCTCACTCTGCTGCCGCCGCTCGTCACCGCCGCTGGGTTCGCACTCACCCAGTCGGCCGAGCGTTCGACGAACACGAGCACCGTGTGGGCCGAGATCGGCTCGATCATCGCCTGCTGCGCCGCCACCGCCATCATGAGCGCCGCGATCCTCATGACCCGGCCCCGCAGGGCCCAGCGCACGACCGCCTTCACCCTGCTGGGCGCGAGCCTGCTCCTCTCGGTGCTCGCGTCCGTGGTGCTCATCGCGCTGCTCGCACCGCTGCAGGACGGCCGCGGGACGACGGCGAGTGCGTTCGCCCTTCTGAGCGTGCTCTTCTCCCTGGTGTTCCCTCTCGTGTACGGGATCGCCGACGGGCTGATGATGAGCGCGTTCTTCGCCGCGCGCGCCTACCGTTGGTGGACGTTCTGCGCGGCGATCGCGGTCGTCGTGCTCCTGCGCCTGGCCTACTCGCTGCTCACCGGCCGCATCTTCGTGCGGTTGGTGCACAGCGCCCCCGGCCTCGCGGCGCTGCAATTAGGCGCCCGGGTGCTGCTCGGCATCCTGTGTGCGGCGCTCCTCGTGGCCATCGTGGTCATCTGCGAGGCCGCCGCCCGGCGGGTACCGGTGAGCCCCGCCGGGCCCCGGGATTTTCCAGCCCGGGCACACAGAGGCGGGCCGCCGCGCCGCACCAGGCCGATCCGCACCGGTTTCCGCCAAGCCAGACCCCAATGCACCAGGCCAGCCCGTACCAGCCCTCATCGCACCCGGCCGATCCGCACCGCCCTGCGCCCGACCAACCGCCGCCGCGGGCCGACCCGCGGCCCGACCCATCCGCACCACGGCCGGCACCCGCGCCCGGCCCCGGTTCAGCTCCCGAGTCCGAACTGGGGGCCACGTCGGAATCCCCGCCGGGTTCCGCACATTCGACCCCACCCGAAGCCCCGGGCGATCCCCCGCCGCCGCGCTGAGCCCAGCGGGGCGCCTGGGGCCACATCACCCGGGTCCGAGGCAAGGCTGCAGCCGCACGAGCCGCACCTCGACAGCCAGCGCATCACGAGAGCAGCCGCACCTCGGCAGCCAGCACACCCCGGCAGCCGCACGAGCCGCGCCTCGACAGCTGCCACACCTCGGCGGCAACCGCACCTCGGCACGAGCCGCACCTCGGCAGCCAGCACACCTCGGCAATCGCACGAACCACACCTCGACATCAGTCCCACCACTGGAGCACGCGCACCTCACACGCTCCCGCACCTCGAATCCGCGACCGGCAGGGAACGAGGGTGCACACGCGAACCGTGCTACGAGCCTCGTAGCGAGCGGGCATAATGGGGAGCACGCAGCCCGGCACGACGAACCGACGCACCGGAGAGGCACACATGAGCGAGCACCCGCAGCAGCTGGGCCCTCGGGCCAGCCGAGCGGCCCGTACCCGGGGCCGGGGGCGCCCGGCTACGGCTACGCTCCGGGTGCGCCGGGCTACGGCCAGCAGGACTACCACCCGCACGCGGTGAACGCCGGAGTCGAGGGCGCCGGAGGCCCGCTCGCGCCCGCCCAGGCCGGCCCCCCGGCCTCCGGAGGCCAGCCGGGCGCACCCACCCAGCCGCAGGCCGCAGGCGGCCCGCCCAGCAGCCTCATCCTCGCGTGCGCCTCGCTCTTCGCGCTCACCCTCATCACGCCCATCGTCGCATTCGTCCTGTATACGGCTCTGGGGCCCGCGAGTGACAGCCTGTGGGGCCCGCTGCCCGGGATCGCGGCGGCGCTCATCGGCACCCTCCTCATGGGGATCGCGATCGCCATGGCGCATCCGGCGGGGAAGCCCCGCCGGGTGGCATTCTGGCTGCTCGGGGGCTCCTGCGGGCTGAGCATCCTCACGTCCGCCGTGTACGGGGGTGTCGCGCTCCTGTTCGACGGACCCGCTGTCGAAGGCGATGCGCCACTCCTTATCTTCCTCATCCTGCTGTTCTTCCCGTTCGTGTACGGCATCGCCAACGGCCTCCTCATCAGCGCCTACCTTGCGGCCCGCGGCTTCCGCTGGTGGGCCTTCCTCATGGCCACGGCCCCGACCGTCATCGTCCGCGTCTTCGAGAACGCCATCGTCACCCGCATGCTCGGCGGTGCTGGCGGCTCGCGGGCGGCCGGCACCCTCGTGCAGTGCATCGGCGCGATCGTCTTCGGCGTCATCTACAGCGCCATCCTGCTCATCATCGTGCTCATCTGCACGAGCGCGGCCAAGCGCTCCCAGGCTCGCGCGGCGGGAACCTGGGCTCACGGCGCCGATCAGGCCTACGGCCCGGGTGCGGCCCCCGGTTACGGCGGTGGTCCGAGCGCCTGGGCCGGCCAGCCCGGCCAGGCCGGCGTTGGCCAGGCCGGTGCGAACGGCCAGCCCGGCGCCGGCCAGGTCCCTCCGGGCCAGGCGTATCCCGGCCCGGGCGGCATGCCCCCCTGCGCCCGGACAGCAGTGGGGCTCCGGCCGCGGCGCCTGAGCGCACCCGCGCCCCGCTCACCCGGAGCCTCCACACCCCAGCCCCGGCAATCCGGCGAGCAGGCCCCACCGCCCCCGAGGCGCGTCCCGGGCTCGCCCGTGCGTCCCGCAGCCGGGCCCGCCTCGTCCCCAGCGCCCGCTCTGGGCTCGCCCGCCCCGCCGAGGCGCGGTCGGGCGATGCTCCGCCCGCGCCTCGGCCCGGGGGCAGCGCGGAGCGGCTCAGCCCATGAGCACGGACACGGCCGCGGCGACGATGACCGTGTTGAAAACGAACGCGATGATGGCGTTGGCGGTCACCGTCTTGCGCATGTCGCTCGAGGTCACGCTCACGTCGGTGGTGCCGAACGTGACCATGACCGACAGCGCGAAGTAGACGTAGTCCGAGGGCGCCGGGTTCCGCGTGCCCGGGAAGTCGAGGCCGGAGTCGTCCTCGAGGGCATCGTCGGCGCGGAACGTCACGGTGAACGACAGCAGCACCTCGCACCAGGCCACGACGACGAGCGTCACGCCGATCGTGATGCGCAGCCACGTGGGCAGCGAGGTCGAGTCGTTGCCCGGCAGCCAGACCATCGCCACGAACATCGCAACCGCGGCCACGAAGATCGACGCGCCCGGCCCCGGCGCCGTGCCCAGCAGGTAGCGCTGTGCGAACGTGCCGCGGCTGTCGCGCTCGGCCCACGCATCGATGTCCGCGTCCGTGGCGCCGTGGAAGACGAGGCCCGTGATCACCATGTGCACGACCAGGTAGACGAGCAGCACGACGACGAGCGCATCCACGTAAGCGAACTGGGACGACACCGCGGCGGCGGGGAACACCACCGCCGCGACAATGAGGGCTGCGATCGCGCTCAGCAGCACGCGGCGGCGTTCGAACATCCAGCGGATGCGATGGGGCGAGGTGCGGTGGGCTGCGGGCTGCGGCACGAGGGGTCCTCTCCGGCGGTGGGGCGGGCCCGCGCGGGCAGCGGCGGTCCGTTCGCACCCAGCCTAGCGAGCCCGGCCCGTCAGCGGTGCACGGGCGCGGCCGCCGCGCGGGCCCGCGCGGGGG
>NZ_WWEQ01000085.1 GCF_009857845.1 Brevibacterium rongguiense
CGGGCCGGGGCCCCGGGACCGGGTGCGGCTGCGGGGCCGGCTGGGAGCGCGGAGCTGGCTCAGGCATCGAACCTCCGGGGCACCTCGGCGAGGTCGAGGCCGGCCGGGTCCATGCCCGCGGTGAGGGCGAGGGCGG
Organism: Brevibacterium rongguiense; assembly: GCF_009857845.1. Classification (GTDB taxonomy): domain Bacteria; phylum Actinomycetota; class Actinomycetes; order Actinomycetales; family Brevibacteriaceae; genus Brevibacterium; species Brevibacterium rongguiense. The sequence continues at coordinate 137 of NZ_WWEQ01000085.1, forward strand.
CCTGGACGGCCGGCCGCGGCGGCCCGGCCAGGCGCAGCCGACCGCCGCTCAGCTGTGCGCGGCCGTCGCCGCAGACAGCGCCGTCGCCGTCCACGCGTGCTTCCGGCAGCGCCTGTGCCAGCTGCGCGAGGTCGGCGACGACCGTGTCGGGGCGGGCCTCCGGTGGCGCGGTGAGCGCCGCGTGCACGTCGTCGATGCCGGTGAGGACGAGGGCGCAGGCGAAGCCCGCGGCGCGCGCGGCCGCCATGTCCGTGCTCAGCCGGTCGCCCACCATCAGCGGCGAGCGGGCGCCCAGGCGCTGCGCGGCGCGGATGAGCATCGTGGCGGCGGGCTTGCCGATGACGGTGGGCTCCACGCCGGAGAACCGGGCGACGATGTCGACGAACGTGCCGTTGCCGGGCAGTTCGCCGTCCTCCGTTGGCACGCTGGGGTCCGGGTTCGTGGCCCAGGAGCGCGCGCCGCCGCGGATCGCGCGGATCGCGGCGGTCAGCCCGTGCCAGCCGATGTCGCGGTCGAACCCGTGGACGACGGCCGCGACGTGCGGCGGCGCCTCGTCCCCGGCCGGCGGGGTGCGCACGGCCAGGCCCGCGGCCGCGACGAGCTCGCGCAGGGCGGGGCTGCCCACGACGAGGACGGGGGTCCCCGGGTCCAGCTGGGCGGCGAGCTCGGCGGCGGCGGCCTGGCCGGAGGTCATGACGTCCGCATCCGCGAGCTCGACGCCGAATCCGCGCAGGCGCTCGGCGACGCGCGCCGCGGGGTACGCCGCATTGTTCGTCACGAAGCAGTACGGCAGCCCGGCCGCGTGCCAGCGGCCCAGGGCCTCGGCGGCGCCGGGCACCGCGGCCCGCCCGGTGTAGACGACGCCGTCCAGGTCGAGGAGCACGGCGTCGTGGCCGCCTGCCACTTCGAGGGCGCTCACAGGCCGGCGCTCACAGGTCGAACAGGGGCGCGGTCATCTCGTCATCGCCCTCGTCGTCGGCAGTGCCGTCGGCAGGGCCGTGCGCGGTGGGCTCGGCGTCTTCCCGCGCTGTCTCGCCGGCGGCGGCCTGCGCGGTGCCGGTGCCGGCATCAGTGCCGGCGCCGGTTCCGGTGCCGGCGGACTGCCCGTCTGCGGCGTCCTCGGCTGCGTCCTGCGCTGCACCGGCAGCGGCGGCGGGGCGCGCGTCCGTGCCAGCGTCCGTGCCAGCGGTCGGCGCGGCGGCCGGGGCGCCCTCGGGTTCGTCTGGCGCTGCAGGGGGCTCGGCCGGCGCCCCGTCGGAGCTGGCCGATGCCTCGGCGGGGTCGACCGCTGCCTGGACGGGCTCGGCGTGCGGCTGCGGCTCGGCGGCGCTGGCCTGCGCCGCGGCGGGGTCGTCCTGGCCGTCGGCGGGCGCGGCGGGCGCACCGGTCCGGTCGGCGGTCTCGGCGCCCGGCTCGGCATCGTCGATGCCCGCCTCGGCGAGGAGCTCGTCGAGTTCGTCCTCGACCTCCTGCTCGAACGACCGGGCGCCCTGCGCCGGTTCCCCGCCGGCCGGCGCAGCGGCCCTCCGTGCCTCGGCTCCCGGATCCGCGGCGAGCGCGGCGGCGGCAGCGGCGCCGGCGCGGGCCTCGGCGGCGGTGTCCGCCTCGACGCCCTCACCGGTCGCCTCACCGGCGGCGGAGTCCGCGTGGCGCAGTTCGCCCACGGCGGTTTCCTCGCCGCCATCGGCCGGCAGCTCCTCGTCCTCCTCTTCGACGGTCATGATCTCGACGTCGGCGTTGGGATCGGGCTCCTCGTCGCCGAACGGGATCTCATTGGACGCGGCGGTGCGACGCGCGAGCTCCTCGTACTTGTCCCCCGTCTCCCGGTCGCCGTCGATGCGCAGGAGATCGGCGTAGGCCGCGAGCAGGCGCACGGTCTCCGCCGGAGCGTGGCCGGTGAAGTTCTGCTCCTCGATGAGCCGGCGCGCCGCGGCGACATCGCCCCGGTCGGTGTGGGCACCGGCTGCGACGATGACGAGCTCGGTCCAGGCCTCATCGGAGAGGGCCGAGCGGTCGGCCTCCGCGAAGGCCTCGAGCGCCTTGTCCGGCTTACCCCGGCCGCGCTCGGAGTCGGCCAGCAGCGCCACATTGTCCTGGGATCCCGTGATGCGGCGGTGGGTGCGCAGCTCGCGGATGGCCTCGTCGTACTTCTCGAGGGCGTAGGCGACGATGCCCATAGCCTCGCGGACCGCGCCGATCCGACCGGCGCGCGTGACTGCCGCGGTCGCATGGGCGTAGGCGGCCTCCGGGTCCGTGTCGACGAGCTGGCCCGCGGCGACGAGGTGCTGGGAGACCTTCTCCGCGTTCTCCTTCGTCAGCGAGCGCAGCCGGGCTCGCGTCTCGCCGTCGAGTTCGCGGCCGGTGATGCCCTCGGGGATCTCCGGTTCGCGCGGCCGCTTCGCCCGGTCGCCGGTGTCGCGGCGCAGGGGGGTGCGGCTGTCGCCGCGCCCGGGCTTGTAGGGGCGCTCCTCGCGGTCATCGGAGCGACGGTCATCGCGGCGCCCCGGGCGCTCGGGGCGCCCGCGCCGGTCATCGCGCTGGAAGCCGCCGCGCCGGTCATCCCGGCGCTCGCCATCGCAGCGGCCGTCGCGGCGCTCACCATCGCGGCTCCCGCGGTAACCACCGTCGCGGCGCTGGCCACCGGAGCGGTCGTCTCTCTGGAAGCGGTCGTCGCGGCTGTCACCGCCGGCGCGGCGGCTGTCCCGGTCGTAGCCGCCGGAGCGCCCTCCCCCCCGGTGGTTGTCACGGCCGTAGCCGCGGTCATCGCGCTGGAAGCGGTCGTCGCGTTGGAAACCGCCCTCGCGGCGCTTGCCGCCGAAGCCGCCCCCGCGCTCACCGCGCTGGGAGTTCCCGCGCCGATCGTCCCGGCCGCGTTCGCCATCGCGCCCACGGTAGCCGCCCTCACCGCGCTGGCCACCGGACCGGAAGCCGCCGGTGCGCTCGTCACGGCGATCGTCGCGGCTGTAAGCGCCGGAGCGCCGTTCGCCGTCGCGGCGGCTATCACCGTTGTAACCACCGGTGCGCCGTTCGCCGTCGCGTCGCTCGTCACGGCTGTAGCCCCCACGGCGATCCTCGCGCTGGAAACCGCCGGAGCGCCGCTCGTCGCGCTGGAAGCTCCCGCGCCGCTCGTCGCGGCGCTCGCCATCACGGCCCCCGCGGTAGCCGCCATCGCTGCGCTGGCCGCCGGAGCGGAAGCCACCGGAGCGCTCGTCGCCGCGATCGTCGCGGCGGTAGCCCCCCGAGCGCCGGTCATCGTCCTGGCCGTAGCCGCGGCAGTAGCCCCCGGAGCGCTCTCCGTCGCGGCGGCCATCGCGGCTGTAGCCCCCGCGCCGGTCATCGCGCTGGGAGTTCCCGCGCCGGCCGTCCCGGTCGCGTTCGCCGTCGCGGCCGCGTTCGCCGTCGCGGCCGCGGTAGCCGCCCTCACCGCGGGGGCCACCGGACCGGAAGCCACCGGAGCGCTCTCCACTGCGGCCCCCGCCCGAGCGCGAGTCCGAGCGCCCGCGGTCGCTGCGCGAGTCGCCGCTGCGGGGCCCCGAGCCTCCCTGCCGGCGGTCGGCCCGGCCATCGTCGCGGCGCTCGCCGCGGTCGCGACCGGCGTTGCTGCTCTCGGAATTCGGCACTGCTCTCCCCTGGGGACGTGAAACGGGTGATCGGCTCAGTCTATCGGCTCGGCGGGGCGCGCACTGCCGCCCGCACGGGGCACAGCCTGCGGCCCGCCGCTGCGGGATCCGCGCGCTCGGGCCCCACCTCCAGCACGGACCTCGCCTTCCGCACTGGCCTTACCTCCCGTACTGGCCGCTCCGCCCGCACCGCCCTCACCTGCCGCGCGGCGTTCGCCGCCCAGACGGCGCTCGTTCTCCGGCCGCGCCTCGCGGTCGGCGCTCGCACCGGTCGCCGCGGTGCCCGGCGCCCGCCAGCGGCGCAGCAGCACGGGCGCGAGCATGCCGTGGAGGACCATGCTGCCCACCACGGTGAACACCATGGCCGTCAGCGCATCCCGGCTGAGCTGACCCGGCAGCTTCGTATAGGCGAGCAGCCCGAAAACGATCGTGGCGGCGCCGCGCGGGCCCACCGCGCCCAGGAGGGCGCGGTCCCAGCGCGCGATGTCCGAGCGCAGCAGGGAGACGTAGACGGGCAGCATGCGGAACACGGTGAGGGCGAGGACGGCGATGAGGACGATCGGCCAGTCGAACCCGTCGGCGACGACGATGGGGATCATGGCCCCCAGCGCGAACCACACGAAGTTTGCCGCGAGCGTGCCCACCTCGTCGACCAGGAGCAGCTCCGCGGGGGGGGGCACCGCGTCGCCCGCGGAGCCGGAGCGGGTCAGTCGGAACGCGATTCCCGCCACGAACGCCGCGATGAAGCCGTTCGATTCAAGCACCGGCAGCAGCGCGATGCCGAACGCCAGCAGCGGCACGAGCAGGGCGACAAACCGGATGCCCGAGGCGTCCGCCCACCCGCGCGAGTGGGCCAGGCGGGCGAGCCAGCCGAAGGCGGCGCCCAGGGACACGCCCACCGCGAGCGCGAGGAGGGTGGCCGGCAGCGCGCCGATGAGCGCCTCGCCGAACTCCTCGAGGTGCTGCTCGATCAGCCGCGCACTCTGCTGGGACACCTCGGCGGCCTCCCCACCGGCGGTGTCGAGCGCCTGGGCGACGAGCGAGAGCGCGATGGCCATGCTGAACACGGGCGAGACGAGCCCGTCGTTGTAGCCGCTCTCGACGTTGAGGATGCGCCGCATGCGCGCCGGGATGCGATCGCTGCGCAGGAGGGCGGCGGCCGTCGCGAAGTCCGTGGGCATGACGACGCACGCGATCGCCAGCAGCGCGAACGCGTCCACCTGCGGCAGGAGGAACCATCCGGTGGCGACGACGAGGACGAGCGAGAGCGGCAGGGCGATGTGCACGAGGCGGCCCACCGTGCGGCCCTCGCCGCCGAACACGCCGCCGCGCACCTCGGAGGCGTCGATGAACAGGAGCACGGCGAGCACGAGCTCGACGCAGCGCTCGGCGGCCTCGGACCCGGCGGCCTCGCGGAACGCGCTCACATCGGCGCACGCCACCAGTGCGCCGACGGCCGCCAGCGCGGCGGGGCCGGCGATGCCGGTGCGCTCGAAGCGCCGCGCGACGAGTGCCCATGCGGCCACGGCACCGAAGCCGGTGAGCAGGATGAACGACATGGGAGCCTTTCGGACGCGGTGGACCGCTGGGCGCGGTGGGCCTCTGGATGCGGACGCGGTGGGTCTCTGGACGAGGGCGGGCGCACGCGGGCGCGGCACATCATCCTATCGCCGGCCCGCGCCCCGCCCGGTGCTGCAGCGGGCGGGGCGGGTGTGCCTACGATGGCACTACGCCACGCGAAGGGAGCGCTCATGACCGCCATCGACCTGCCGCCCATCGGCATGGGAACCTATGGCCTCAACGGCACCGCGGGCAGGGATGCCCTCGTCACCGCGCTGCGCGGCGGGTACACCCTGCTCGACTCGGCATTCAGCTACGAGAACGAGGGCGCGGTGGGCGCCGCGGTGCGCGCCTCCGGCATGCCGCGCGAGGCCATCACGGTGACCTCCAAGCTGCCGGGTCGCCACCACGCCTACGACGAGGCGCTGCGCACCGTCGAGGAGTCCGTCATGCGCATGGGCCTCGATCACATCGACCTCTACCTCATCCACTGGCCGAATCCGCGCATCGACCGCTACGTCGACGCGTGGCGGGCGCTCATCGAGGCGCGCAGGCGCGGCCTCGTCGCCCACATCGGCGTGTCGAACTTCCTGCCGGACCACATCGAGCGCCTCGAGGCCGTCACCGGCGTATCGCCGGAGGTCAACCAGATCGAGCTCCACCCCTATTTCCCCCAGCTTGAGCAGCTCAAATTCGACGCGCAGCACGGCATCGTCACCGAGGCGTGGTCGCCGGTGGGCCGCGGCAACGATGTGACGGAGGCCCAGCCCGTGCGCGAAGCGGCCCGGGCCCACGGCATCGAGCCGATCCAGGCGGTGCTCGCCTGGCACCTGGCCATCGGCTCGCTGCCGCTGCCCAAGGCCGGCAGCGCCGAGCACCAGCAGCAGAACCTCGCCGCCGCCCAGGTCCAGCTCACCGCGGCCGAAGTGCGGGCCATCTCCGCGCTCGGGCGCCCCGATGGCAGGCTCAAGGACCAGGATCCGGCGGTCTACGAGGAGTTCTGAGCCGGCTCAGAGCTCGGCGAGCAGCCGCGGGATCACCTCTTCGAGGTCGCCGCGCTCCACGCGCTCGGCCGCACGGTCATAGGGCGTGGGCTCGGCGTTGGCGATGATGCCCCGGGCACCGGCCTCCAGCGCGATGGGGAACAGATCCGCCGCGGGCGTGACCGTCAGCGAGGTGCCCGCGGCGATGAGCACGTCGCACGCCTGCACGATGTCGATCGCATCGGTGACGACCTGCGGATCGAGCGCCTCTTCGAAGAGAATCGTGGTGCCGCGCACGATCCCGCCGCAGCGCGCGCAGTGCGGGTCCGCCTCGCCGGCGCGCACCCGCTCGATCATCTCGGCCATGGGCCCGGTGGCCCGGCAGTCCTCGCAGCGCCAGGCGCGCATGCTGCCGTGCAGCTCGCGCACGAGGTGGGCGGGCGTGCCGGCCAGTTGGTGGAGGCCGTCCGTGTTCTGGGTGACGACGCCGCTGACGGTCCCGCGCTGCGCGGCCTGCGCGATCGCCAGGTGCGCGCGGGTGGGCGCGGAGTCCCAGACGGGTGACTCTGCTCGACTGCGCCAGACCAGGCGCCGCACGTCCTCATCGCCCAGGTACCAGGAGAGCGTCGACATCCGCTCGGCGCGCGGGTCCTGCGTCCACAGGCCCTGGGGGCCGCGGAAGTCCGGAATGCCGGCGCCGGTGCTGAGCCCCGCGCCGGTGAGCAGTGCGATGCGCATATCGCCACCCTAGCGGTGTGCCCCGCCCGCCGAGGCGCCCAGCCCGCAGGCGCCGCTCGGCGCCCACCGCTTCATCGCGGCCCCGGTCGGGCTAGGGACGGCCGTGCGCGCTTCTGCTCGCAGGGCGCGCGATGCCGACTCGCGTGCAGTGTGCCGCGAGTGCGCGTTGACTCGAGTGCACTGTCACTCGAGTGCGATGTGCCGCGAGTGCGCCGTGCCGCGGGCACTGCGCCTGGCGTCCGATGTCCCCGCGCGCGGCACTCGCGCACTGGATGCGAGCGTCATGGATGAGAGGGCGCCAGGTGGGCGAACTCGGCCATGAGCTCCGCCGCGGTCTGCTCGCGGCAGGCGCGATACCCCTCTCCGGCCCACATGTTCATGATCTCCGGATCGGCGCCGGCCGCGCGGCGCAGCGGGCCGGTCATCGTGTTGACCTCCGGGTAGCCCACCACCTCCGCTGAGCTCAGCCGGCCGATGAAGCGGTTGCGCAGCCCGCGGGCGGGCCGTCCCGAGTACGTGCGGGTGAGCACGGTCGCACGCTCCCCGGCCAAGAGGGCGGCGCGGTGGGCCGGTTTGGTGGCGGCCTCGGCGACGGTGAGGAACCGGGTGCCCAGCTGCACGGCATCGGCGCCGGCAGAGAGCACGGCCGCAGCGGCGCCCGCATCGGCGATGCCCCCTCCGGCGACGAGGGGCAGGGCGGTGCTGGCGCGCACCTGCGCCACGAGGTCGGTGAGCGCAGTGCTGTCCGGCTGCGCGGACTGATCGTGGACCGCGCGGTGGCCGCCGGCCTCCGGACCCTGGACGATGAGCGCATCGATCGGCAGCGCACCCGCCGCGCGGGCTTCGGCCGCACTCGTCACCGTCGCGGCACAGGCGGTGCCCACCCCGTGGAGCCGGTCGAGGTCGGCGCGCGCGGGCAGGCCGAACGTGAAGCTCACCAGATCCACCGGATCGGCGACGAGCAGCGCGAGCTTCTCGCCATAGGAATCGTCCGTGGGCTGAGGGGGAGCCGGAGGCTCCACGCCCAGCTCCTCGGCCAGCGGGCGCAGTGCGCGCGCGTAGTCGGCTACGGCGGAGGGGTCGCTGCGCACGGCCTCCGGGACGAAGAGATTCACGTGGAACGGCCGCTCCGTCAGCGCCCGCAGCGCCCCGATGTTGGCCGCCAGCTCGGCGGTGGAGAGGTAGCCCGCGGGCAGCGAGCCCAGTCCGCCCGCGGCGCACACGGCCGCCGCGAGCTCGGGGGTGACGGGGCCACCGGCCATCGGAGCCTGGACGACGGGAACGGCGAGCTGCGCAAGGGAGAACATGCAGCCCACGATAGGCGCTGCACCGGCGCGGTGCCGTACCGGGCAGCGACGGACTCTGCCCTCGAAGGGCGTCATCGGCCGCACGGGCGATACGCCCGGGCCAACCGCACCCGACCAGCAACCCACGGGACAAAACAAACACCCCCCCGGGGGCAAAGAAAACACCCGGGGGGCAAACCAAGAAAGGGGGGCCCGACCACTGCACCAACGCAGCGACCAGACCCCCCCTTTTGGAAGAGGATTGCGGCGGCGACCTACTCTCCCACACCCCCTCGGGTGCAGTACCATCGGCGTGATCAGGCTTAGCTTCCGGGTTCGGAATGGAACCGGGCGTTTCCCCAACACTCTCACCACCGCAAA
>NZ_WWEQ01000086.1 GCF_009857845.1 Brevibacterium rongguiense
GCGCTGGAGGCCGCGCGGGCGGACCTCGGCGCGCGCGCCGTCCTCACCGCGCACACGCTCGACGACCAGGCCGAGACCGTGCTCCTGGGCCTGGCCCGCGGCTCGGGTGCCCGCTCGCTGGCCGGCATGCGCCCGGTCGCCGGAACCGTGTGGCGCCCGCTCCTGGGCATCGAGCGCGCCCAGACCCGCGCCTCGTGCGCGGCGCAGGGCGTGCCCGTGTGGGAGGACCCGCACAATGCCGACCCCGCCTTCGCTCGGGTCCGCGCCCGCCGCACGGTCCTGCCCGTCCTCGAGGCGGAGCTGGGCCCCGGCATCGCCCGGGCGCTGGCCCGCAGCGCCGCCCAGCTCGCCGCGGACTCCGATGAGCTCGAGGCACAGGCGGCCGAGGCGCTGGCCCGGTGCGCGCACGGCGCCCGGCTCTCACCCGAGGCGGCGGGACTGCCGCCGGCCCTGCGGACCCGCGTGCTGCGGGCCTGGCTGCGCACCGCGGGGGGCGGCGGCCAGGAGCTCGGCCACGCCCACGTGCAGCGCGCGGACGCGCTGCTGACGGGTGCGCGCACCGGCGCCGTCTCCGTGCCCATCGCCCGCCGTGCCGTGCGCACCCCGAACGGGGGCCTCGCGCTCCTCCCGGCACCGCACCCCCGCTGAGCGCGGCGGGCGCACAGCCCGCGAACCCGCTGGGAGCCCCGTGTGAGGGGGTGCGGATATGCTGAGGGGGCCCGCCCGCGCGGCAGCGCGGCCACCAGCGAAGGAAGGCTCCCCGTGGATCAACAAGACCTGGGCACGGACATCGAGAAGGTCCTGGTCGCAGAGGCCCAGATCAAGCACCGCCTGACGGAGCTGGCCGCGGACATCGACCGCGACTACGCGGGCGAGGACCTGCTCATCGTGGGTGTCCTCAAGGGCGCCGTCATGGTCATGGCCGATCTGGCCCGGGCGCTGCACAGCCCCGTCCGGATGGACTGGATGGCCGTGTCCTCCTACGGCTCCGGCACGAAGTCCTCCGGCGTCGTGCGGATCCTCAAGGACCTCGACACGGACCTCAAGGACCAGCACGTCCTCATCGTTGAGGACATCATCGACTCCGGCCTGACCCTGTCGTGGCTGCTGGCCAACCTCAAGTCCCGCGGCGCGGCCTCGGTCGAGATCTGCACGATGCTGCGCAAGCCGGAGGCCGCGAAGGTCGAGATCGACGTGCGCTACGTGGGCTTCGAGGTGCCCAACGAGTTCGTCGTGGGCTACGGTCTGGACTACGCGGAGAAGTACCGCAACGTGCCCTTCGTCGCGACCCTCGCCCCCCACGTCTACAGCTGAGCCGCCCGCCGGCGCCCTTCCGGGCGGCCGCGCACACCCGGCGCGCAGAATGCACTGCGCGTCCCGCACCGCCCTGAGAGGACCCATGGCCGATCCGCAGAACAGCCGGCCCGACGGCACCCCGCCCGCCGGCCGGAAGCCCGAGCCGCAGGACCCCAAGCGGTCCGCCGGCAAGAAGCCCGACGGCAAGGGCGACGGCAAGAAGCCGGACTTCAAGAAGATCGCCAAGGGCCCGCTCTTCTGGGCCGTGCTCGCCATCGTCGTCGTCTCGATCGGCCTGCTGCTGCTCTCCGGCGGCGGCTTCCAGCGCGTCGACACCGAGCAGGGCATGACGCTGCTCAAGGAGAAGAAGGTCGAGCAGGCCAAGATCGTCGACAGCGATCAGCGGGTGGACCTCGTCCTCAAGGACGACTTCAACTACGAGGACCACAACTACGGCAAGAAGGTCCAGTTCTACTACGTGGCCCCGCGCGGTGAGGACGTCGTCAAGGCCGTCGACGCCGCGCAGCCGGACAAGGGCTACACGGACGAGGTGCCCAAGCGCTCGTGGCTGGGCTCGCTGCTCATCAACCTCATCCCGTTCGTCATCATCGGCGCCGTCTTCTGGTTCCTCCTCTCCCAGATGGGCGGGGGCGGCCGCGGCGGGATCATGAACTTCGGCCGGTCGAAAGCCAAGCTCGTCAACAAGGAGAACCCGGACGTGACGTTCAAGGACGTCGCGGGGGTGGACGAGGCGCTCGAGGAGCTCGAGGAGATCAAGGAGTTCCTCTCCGAGCCCAAGAAGTTCGTCGACGTGGGCGCCAAGATCCCCAAGGGCGTCCTGCTCTACGGCTCGCCCGGCACCGGCAAGACCCTGCTGGCCAAGGCCGTCGCCGGCGAGGCCGGGGTGCCGTTCTACTCGATCTCCGGCTCCGACTTCGTCGAGATGTACGTGGGCGTGGGCGCCTCCCGCGTGCGCGACCTGTTCGAGCAGGCGAAGAACAACTCGCCGTGCATCATCTTCATCGACGAGATCGACGCGGTGGGCCGCCAGCGCGGCGCCGGCATGGGCGGCGGCAACGACGAGCGCGAGCAGACGCTCAACCAGCTGCTCGTGGAGATGGACGGCTTCGACGACTCGACGAACGTCATCCTCATCGCCGCCACCAACCGGCCCGACGTGCTCGACCCCGCGCTGCTGCGCCCGGGCCGCTTCGACCGCCAGATCCACGTCGAGGTCCCGGACATGAAGGGCCGCCTGCACATCCTGCGCGTCCACTCCCGCAACAAGCCGCTGGCCGACGACGTGGACCTGCAGCAGATCGCCAAGCGCACACCGGGCTTCTCCGGCGCGGACCTGGCCAATGTGCTCAACGAGGCCGCCCTGCTCACCGCGCGCTACAACCACCACGTCATCGACTCGGCGATCCTGGACGAGGCGATCGACCGCGTCATCGCGGGCCCGCAGAAGCGCACCCGCCTCATGCGGGACAAGGAGCGCCTCGTCACCGCCTACCACGAGGGCGGCCACGCCCTCGTCGCCGCGACCATGAACGACACGGACCCGGTCACGAAGATCACGATCCTGCCGCGCGGGCGCGCCCTGGGCTACACGATGGTGCTCCCGGTGGAGGACAAGTACTCGACCACGCGCAACGAGCTGCTCGACCAGCTCGCCTACGCTATGGGCGGGCGCGTCGCGGAGGAGCTCGTGTTCCACGACCCCACCACCGGCGCCAGCAACGACATCGAGAAGGCCACGGACACCGCGCGCAAGATGGTCACCGAGTACGGCATGACAAACAGCGTGGGCATGGTCAAGCTGGGCGACGGCTCCTCCGAGCCCTTCGCGGGCCGCTCCATGGGCCACGAGAACTCCTACTCGGATGAGACGCTGCGCAAGGTCGACACGGAAGTGCGCACGCTCATCGACACCGCCCACTCGGACGCGTACTGGGCGCTGACGACCAACCGCGACATCCTCGACCGGCTCGCCTATGAGCTGCTGGAGAAGGAGACGCTCGACCAGGCGCAGATCGCGGAGATCTTCGCCGATGTCGTCAAGGCCCCCCGGCGCGAGGTGTGGCTGGCCAACGAGAAGCAGCCCGTCTCCACCCGCGGACCCATCACCCCGCCCAAGCGCAGCGCAGATGTGCGCGTTGAGCCCGGCGAGGTCCCCGAGTGGGGCGGCGGCACGGACACCGGTGCCGGCGGCACCGGCTGGGCCGGCGATCCGACCGGTGGCCAGCAGGGCCAGCCCGGCCAGCAGGGGGACCCAGGGCAGCAGGGCCAGCAGGGCCAGTCCGGCCAGTCCGGTGCGGGGGAGGGCCACGGCGGCCAGCCCGGCGCCTCGGGCCCGGGTGTCTCCGGCGGCGTGCCCGGCAGCGAGCACCCCGGCCAGGGCGGCCCCCAGGGCCCGTCCCAGCCCGGCCCCGGCGGTCCCGTGCCCCCGCACGCGCACCCCGGCCACGACCCGCAGCCGCCGGCCTCCGGGCCGGGGCAGCAGCCCGATCCGGGCCTGCCGGGCCAGCCCCCGGCCAGCCCCGGGGACGGCGGTCCTGCGCAGGGCGGCCCCCAGGGGCCGCTGACCGACGGCGACGGCCCCCAGCGCCCCGGGATCTGACGTGGTCGACCAGCCCCGCATCGAGGCCGCGGTCCGCGAGATCCTCGCCGCGATCGGCGAGGACCCGGACCGCGACGGCCTCCTCGACACCCCCGCCCGGGTGGCGCGCGCCTACGAGGAGCTCTTCGCGGGCGTCGAGCGCACGCCGGGCGAGGTGCTCGGCACGACGTTCGACGTCGGCTACGACGAGATCGTCCTCGTGCGCGACATCGAGATGTTCTCCACGTGCGAGCACCACCTGCTGCCCTTCCACGGCTCGGCGCACGTGGGCTACATCCCCGGGCCCGAGGGGCGGGTCACCGGCCTGTCCAAGCTCGCCCGGCTCGTCGAGGTCTTCTCCAAGCGCCCCCAGGTCCAGGAGCGCCTCACCGAGCAGATCGCGGACGCGCTCGTCGAGCACCTCAGCCCCAGCGGCGTCATCGTCGTCATCGAGGCCGAGCACCTGTGCATGTCCATGCGCGGGGTGCAGCGCCCCGGCGCCGTGACCATGACCTCGGCCGTGCGCGGCCAGCTGCGCAACGCGGCCACCCGGTCCGAGGCGATGAGCCTGATCCTCAAGCGGTGAGGCGGAGGTGAGCATGCGCACGCAGATCATGGGAGTGCTCAACGTGACCCCGGATTCGTTCTCCGACGGGGGGCGCTACTTCGACGCCGCGGCCGCGGTGGACCACGGCCGCGCGCTGCTCGCGGCCGGCGCGGACCTCATCGACGTGGGCGGCGAGTCCACGCGGCCAGGCGCCGTGCGCGTGCCCGCGGAGGAGGAGATCCGCCGCGTGGTCCCCGTCATCGAGCGCCTGGCCGCCGACGGCGCCCTCATCAGCGTCGACACGATGCACGCGGCGACCGCCCGCGCCGCCGTGCAGGCCGGCGCGGCCATCATCAACGATGTCTCCGCCGGCCTCAGCGAGCCGGAGATGCTGCGGGTGGCCGCGGACACGGGCGTGGACCTGGTCCTCATGCACTGGCGCGGCCACCTGGTGGCCGGGGCCCACTACACCTATGACGACGTCGTCGCCGATGTCCGGCGCGAGCTGGCGGGCCGCATCGACGCCGCGCTGCGCGCAGGGGTGGCCGCCGCGCGGATCATCGTGGACCCGGGATTGGGGTTCGCCAAGAACGCCGAGCACAACTGGCAGCTGCTCGCCGGCATCGACGCGTTCGCGGACATGGGCTGCCGCCTGCTCGTCGCCGCGTCCCGCAAGCGCTTCCTCGCCTCCCTCATCAGCCCGCAGGACCCCCAGGCGGCCACGGAGGCGGAGCGCGATGCGGCGACCGCGGCCATCACCGCCGTCTCCGCCCGCGCCGGGGCATGGGCCGTGCGCGTGCACGAGCCCCGCTCCTCCCGGATCGCCGCCACGGTCGTCCACGCCATCGACACGGCGCAGGAGGGGCGATGAGCGAGGGCATCCGGCTGACCGGGCTGCGGGTGCGCGGCCGCCACGGCGTCTTCGACTTCGAGAAGCGCGACGGCCAGGACTTCCTCGTCGACCTCCACGTGCGCGCGGACACCTCGGCCGCGCAGCGCAGCGACGACCTGGCCGACACCGTCGACTACGGGGCGCTGGCCGAGCGTGCCGCCGCGATCGTCGCCGGGCCGCCCTTCGACCTCATCGAGGCGCTGGCGGCCGCGATCGCCGAGGACCTGCTGGCCGAGTGCGACGACGTGGAGGTCACCGTCCACAAGCCGCAGGCGCCCATCGAGCGGGCCTTCGCCGACGTCTCCGTCACGGTCCGCCGGCGCCGCGCTGCCGGCGCAGCATCCTGTGCGAGCGCCGCGGACCGGCCCGGCGCGGCCGTGCTGTCGCTGGGCTCGAACGTGGGCGACCCCGCGGGCGCCATCGAGGCCGCGCTCACTGCCCTGGACCGCCATCCCCGGCTGCACGTCCTCGCCCGCTCCGGGCTCTACGCCACCGCGCCGCAGGGAGGGGTCGAGCAGCCGGACTTCGTCAATACGGCCGCGCTCGTCGCCGCGGAGATGCCCGCCCGCGAGCTCCTGCGGGTCTGCCAGGGCATCGAGCTGGCGCTCGGCCGCACCCGCGAGGTCCGCTGGGGCCCGCGCACTCTCGACATCGACCTCGTGCGCTTCACCCCCGAGGCGCCGGCCCCTACTGCTGCCCGGGCCCGGGGCCTCGTGCCCGAGGCGCCGGCCCCCGCCCCCGCCGCTGCCGGGCCCGCGGGGGCGAGCGCCGACCTTGCCGACCCCGGCCACGCCGCCGGCCGCGCTGACGGCTCCATGTCTGGGCCCATCAGCGGCTCCATGGCCGAGTCCATCGACGTCGACGGCCCAGGGTCCCACAACGCCACCGCCACGTCTGCCGCCGCCACGCCTGCCGTCGACGCCGGTGTCGATGCCCCGGAAGCCGAGCTCGCCTCGGCCGACCCCGAGCTCCTCCTGCCGCACCCGCGCGCCCACGACCGCGCGTTCGTGCTCGTGCCCTGGCTCGAGCTTCGCCCGCACGCGGCCCTCGCCGTGCCCGGCCGCGGCGAGGTGCCCGCCGCCGTGCTCGCCTCCGAACTCGCAGGCCAGGGCGTGCGCCGCCTGCCCGACGGGGAGGCCGGGGCATGAAGCGCACCCAGTATCCGACCCTGGTCTCGTGGGGAGTCGTCGGTCTCATCGCCTCGGCGGCGTTCTCGTTCGTCTGGGAGCGCTACGGCGGCGAGCTGCCCGGCGTTCCCTGGCCCGCGATCCTCGGCATGCTGCTGCTCTCGATCGTCCTCGTGGCGCTGGGCTGGCCCATCAAGAAGTGGAACGACGGCGACCGCACCGCGGAGATCGACCCGCTGCGCGCGGCGCGCGTGGCGATGATGGCCAAGGCAGCCGCGGTCACCGGCGCGGCGCTGACCGGCTGGTACGGCGGGCAGGTGGCCTATCTGCTCGTGAGCGCCGGCGGGGTGCGCGCCGCGACCGGCTTCGGGATGCTCGTCGCCGTGGCCACCGCGGCCCTCCTCATGGTCGTGGGGCTCGTCGTCGAATACTTCTGCCAGCTGCCCCCGGATGACCCGTCAGGAGCCGAGCCCGCATGAGCGAGCCCGCCAGCCGTGACCATTCCGCCGCGCCGTCACCGGGGCGGCAGGCGCGGCCACCGGAGGCCGGTGCGCCGCAGTCGGCGGGCGCGCAGCACCTGGCAGCAGCGCAGCACTCGGCAGCAGCGCATCACCCGGCGGCGGGGGAGCAGGCGGCCGACATGCAGCCGGCAGCGGGGGCGCAGCCGGGCCAACCGCACGCGGAGATGCAGCCGGCACACGCGCAGCCGGCAGCGGGGCAGGCGGGCCGGCAGCCGGTGGACCTGCAGCCGGTCAGCCCGCGCCTGGCCGGGCTGCGGCTGCTGGAGATGGCGCTGACGATGGCCGTCGTCGCCGCCGTCGCGGCGGTCCTGGCCCTCGCGGTGCTCCGGGTCCCCCTGTGGCTGAGCGCAGCGGGCGCCGCGGTGTGGCTGCTCGCCGCCGGCTGGTGGGCCCTCGTCATCGTTCGCCAGGTCCGGCACCTGGGCTATGCCCAGCGCGAATCCGACCTCCTCATCGAGCGCGGCATCCTCATCCGCTCCTCCACCGTCGTGCCCTATGGCCGGCTGCAGTTCGTCGACGTCGTCGCGGGCCCCCTCGACCGAGCCTTCGGGCTGGCCAACGTCAAGCTGCACACCGCCTCGGCCGCCTCCGACGCCGTCATCCCCGGCCTGCCGCGCGAGCGCGCCCAGCGGCTGCGCGAGGCGCTGGCCGCCCGGGGCGAGGCGCACCTGGCGGGCCTGTGATGGCACCGGGCGCCGCGCAGCGCCCCGCTGCGGGACCGGAGGCCGGGGCCGAGCCGGGCTGGCACCGGGTCCACCCGCTCACCCCGTTCCTGCGCACCGGCATCGTGCTCATCGCGTTCCTGGGCGTGCTCGCCGCACAGGCCCGCGAGCTCATCGAGGACGCCGTGCGCCGCGGCGTGGCGGGAGACGATGCGGATGACCCCTCGGGCGTGCTGGGCGCCGCCGCGGATCACCCGCTCTACGTGGCGCTGGGTGCGCTCGGCCTGCTCGTGGTCATCGGGGTCGTCGTGGGGCTCAACTGGCTGTCCTGGCGGGCCATGGGCTACCGGATCGACGCGGACGCCGTGCGCCTGCGCCAGGGCGTGATCGGCCGCCGCCAGCGCGAGGCGCGCCTGGATCGCGTCCAGTCGATCGACGTCCGCCAGCCCTTCATCCCCCGCCTCCTGGGGCTCGCGGTGCTGCGCTTCGACGTGGCCGGCGGCAAAGGGTCCGCGGTGGACATCGGTTACATCTCCCGCTCCACCGCCGAGGCGCTGCGCGCCACGATGCTCGAGCGCGTGCGCTCGGCCAGGAGTGCGCGCACGGGCGGGTCCGCGCCCACACCGGGGCGCGCCGCCGGCGCCGAGGCGGCCGCTCAGGCCGGGTTGGAACCGGACAGCGGCACGGGACCGGGCGCCGCTCCCCCCGCGAGTGCCACTGGGCCCGGCCCGATCCCGGCCCCGGCCGAGAACCCGGCCGCGGGCGCGGAGCCCGAGG
>NZ_WWEQ01000087.1 GCF_009857845.1 Brevibacterium rongguiense
CACAGGCGCCCGCCGACACGCAGCGCCTGCCGGCCGCCCGCGGTGCGCGCCCCCACGCCCCGGCCGTGACCGCGCCGCCGGCCACGAGCCCCCACGGAGGCCCCGAGCGCAAGCGCAGCCTGCCGCAGCGCTTCTACCACGCATGGGTGAGCGCCGCGACGAAGATCCCGATCCTCACGGTGCTCATCATCGTCGTGGGCCTGGGGCTGTTCGCCATTCCGGCCAGCAAGCTCCAGCTGGCGCTGCCCAACAACGGCGGCGAGGAGGCGGGCTCGCCGGCGCGCGTGACGTACGACCTCACGGAGGAGTACTTCGGCCCTGGCTACAACGGCCCGCTCGTCATGACCGCGGGCATCATCGGCTCCGATGACCCGCTCGGCGACGTCGACGACATGAAGAAGGAGATCGAGAAGGTCCCCGGCGTGGAGCGGGTCGTCCTCGCAACCCCCAACGAGAACGCGGACACCGCCCTCTTCCAGATCGTCCCCACGACCGGCCCGTCGGACCCGCAGACGGAGGACGTCGTCAACCGCCTGCGCGACCTCGAGCCCCACTTCCAGGACGCCTACGGCTTCAACACGGCCGTCACCGGGTCCACGGCGGTGGGCATCGACGTGTCCTCCCAGCTGGCGAAGTCGCTCCTGCCGTTCGGCATCTTCGTCGTGGGCCTCTCCCTCATCCTCCTGACGATGGTCTTCCGTTCGATCGCGGTGCCCATCAAGGCGACCGTGGGCTTCCTGCTCTCCGTCGTCGCGGCGCTGGGCGTCGTCAGCCTGGTCTTCGTCGAGGGCCACGGCGCCTCCCTGTTCAACCTCGAGCAGGTGGGCCCCATCATCAGCTTCCTGCCGATCATGCTCATGGGCATCCTCTTCGGCCTGGCCATGGACTACGAGGTCTTCCTCGTCTCCGGCATGCGCGAGGCCTACGTGCACGGGGCCAGCGCCAAGGAGGCCATCGTCAAGGGCTTCATGTCCTCGGCCTCCGTCGTCGTCGCCGCCGCGATCATCATGTTCTCCGTGTTCTTCGCGTTCGTGCCCACCGGCGAGCCCATCATCAAGTCGATCGCACTGGGCCTGGCCGTGGGCATCTTCGTCGACGCCTTCATCGTGCGCATGACCCTGGTGCCCGCCGTCATGGCGCTGCTGGGCAACGCCGCGTGGTGGCTGCCCAAGTGGCTCGACCGCCTGCTGCCCCACTTCGACGTGGAGGGCGAGGGGCTCTACCACCAGGTGGCCCTGCGCGACTGGCCGGAGCCCGACTCCCCCTACCGCGTCTACGGCAAGGCGATGTCGCTGGGCACGCGCGGCCACCGGGTCTTCGAGGACGTGGACATCGCGCTGCTGCCGGGTGAGCTGCTCGCACTGACCGGGCCCGGCGCCGAGGCGCTGCTGTTCGCGATCTCCGGGCGGGCCAACCTGGACTCCGGCGACCTCAAGGTGGGCTCCTTCGTCCTGCCCGAGCAGGCGAACAAGGTGCGCAAGCGCACCCCGTACCTCATGCTCAACCCCGCGGACCCGGACATGCGCCCGCGCGCCGACCACCTGCGCGACCTCGCCGCCGCCCCGCCGGAGCTGCTCGTCGTCGACGCCGCGGACCAGCCCCACGACCAGGAGACCGCGGAGCTCGCCAGCCGCCTCATCGCGGCGGCGCTGCAGGCGGGCTCGGCCGTCGTCCTCACCCTCGGCAACCCGGAGGCGGACTGGATGATCCCGGCCCGCACCGACTACACCCTGCTCGACCTCGCGGCCCACCGCCGCGGCGCCGAGCCCACCCTCGCTCCCATGGGAGGTCATCGCTGATGGCACTGTTCGAACGCGCCGATTCCGGCCGCCGCGTCACGTGGCTGTCCATCCTGGGCCTCGTGCTCGTCCCCGTCATCATCGCCGCGGGCTTCGTGTTCGCGACGTGGAAGGCCGACGACCGCCTCAGCCAGGTCAAGGCTGCGGTGGTCAACGACGACGACGGTGCGAAGATCAACGGCAAGCAGGCCCCGCTGGGCCGCCAGCTGGCCGCGGGCCTCGTCGACAGCGAGGATCAGGACGAGAACTACGACTGGGTGCTCTCCGATGACGAGGACGCCACCGCGGGCCTCAAGAGCGGGGAGTACGTGGCCGTCGTGCACATCCCCAAGGACTTCTCCAAGGCCGTGGCCACCACCGCCGGGGACGACCCCATGAAGGCGGCGCAGGCGACGATCGACGTGACGAGCTCCAAGGTCTCCCCGATCTCCGACGCAGCGATCAGCCAGGCGATCGCCACCACCGCGCGCACGACGTTCAACACGGAGTACACGAAGCAGTACCTGGACGGCATCTACGTGGGCTTCAACAAGATGGGCGACCAGTTCGGGGAGATGGCCGACGCCGCCGGCAAGCTCGACGACGGGGCCAAGGGCCTCAAGGAGGGCACGAGCGGCCTGTCCACCGGCGTCGGACAGCTGGACTCCGGCGTGGGCGAGCTCGACAAGAGCGGCGGCCAGATCAGCGGCGGGGCGGCCCAGCTCGCCTCGGGCGCCGACGGCCTGGCCACGGGCCTGACGAAGCTCGACAAGGGCACCAAGCAGCTGCCCAGCCAGACGCGCAAGCTCGCGGACGGCGCTGGCAACCTGTCCGATGGCGTGGACCAGTACACGAAGGGCACGGACCAGATGGTCAAGCAGCTGTCCTCCATGGGGTCCGAGGACTCCGGGCTGGGCAAGCTCGCCGACGGCGCTGACCAGGTGGCCACCGGCACCCGCGGCGTCTCCGACGGCATCGTGAAGTACCGCAAGGGCCTGGAGCAGGGCGCCGAGGAAGCCGGGGACGCACTGACCTCCGGCAAGATCCCCAGCCTCGACCAGGCGGTGAAGTCCGGTCTGCTGACGAAGAAGCAGGCCGCGCAGATCAAGGCGCAGTTCTGCCCCACCGGCACGCAGGACCAGGTGTGCGAGGGCATCCTCAAGGCCTACATCGCCGGGGTGCTCTCCGGCACCGCGGGCTCGCTCGAGGGCGCGGCCAAGGGCCTCCAGGCGGAGGACCCCAAGTCCGGCCAGTCACTCGAGTCCAGCGCGGACAAGGTGGCCGCCGTCGCCGAGCGGTACGCCGGGGGCGTGCACAAGGCCGTCTCGCAGCTGCAGGAGGGCACCAAGCAGATCGCGGACAAGCAGGACGAGCTGCTCGCCGGCTCCAAGCAGCTGCGCTCGGGCGCCGGCCAGCTGGCCGACGGCACGGACAAGCTGGCCGACGGCATGAAGCCCCTGGCCGCCGGCGTCACCCAGGCCTCCGACGGGGCGCAGCAGTACGCGACCGGGGCGCACAAGTACGCGGCCGGCGTCGGCGCGTACACCGGGGGCGTGCACAAGCTCGCCTCGGGCACGGGCCAGCTGGCCCAGGGCGCGGAGAAGCTGGATCAGGGCACCGGGAAATACGAGGAGGGCGTGGGCAAGTTCGCCGACGGCCTCGACAAGGGCAAGGACGACGTGCCCAGCTACACGAAGACCGAGCGCGACCGCATGAGCGAGGCCGTGTCCTCGCCGATCGCGGACAACATCGACGGGCTCAAGGGCATCTCCCAGGCGTCCTCGATTGCGCTGCTGCTCATCATGGCCCTGTGGATCGGCGCCCTCATCACGTACACCGTGGTGCGCGCCGTCTCCGCCACCGCGCTGACCTCGCGGCGCCGGTCCATTGCGATCATGGGCAAGGGGCTCATCCCCGGGATCGTCATCTCGCTCATGCAGGCGGTGATCCTCACCGGCCTCTCGCAGCTCATCCTCACGCTCGACGCGGGGGATCTGGTCAAGGTGTTCGGCCTGTCCGCGTTCGCCGGGATCGTCTTCACCGTCATCAACTACGCGCTCGTCGCCTGGTTCGGCGGGGTGGGGCGGTTCGTCTCCGTCATCCTCGTCGTCGCCGCGGTGACCGCGAAGGTGCTCACCGCCGTGCCGGGTTGGCTCTCCGGGCTCGCCGCGTTCATGCCCCTGACCCCGGCCATGGACGGGATCACGGGGATCGCGACGGGCACCGGCGGGGCGGGCGCCGCGTTCGGCACGCTGCTGCTGTGGCTCCTCGTGGCCGGCGGTGCGGCCGTGGCCGCGGTGGCCCGCAAGCGCACGATGGGCCCGGCCGGGCTGACCAGGCTCGCCGGGGTCTGACCCCGCCGGGGTCCGCGGGTGCGCGTGCACCCCGCACCGCACCGCGCCCGAGGCGCGAGCAGGCACCGTGCCTGCCCGCGCCTCGGGCGCTGTGCTCGGTGGGCGCTGTGCTCGGTGGGCGCGGCGCTCGGTGGGTGCGGCGCTCGGTGGGTGCGGCGCTCGCGAGGTGCCGCCCCCGCCAGGCACGCTGTCCGTGAGATGGGGGGGCCGCGGGGCGCGGTGCCACTGGGTGCCGTGCCGCTGCGGTGCGGGCGCTCAGCTGGGCAGGTCGAGGATCGCCTGGGCGATCCGGTGCGCGTCGATGAGCGTGCGCGCGCGGCGCTGGGGGTTCGCGGCGATCGCCAAGCCCAGCTGATCGGCCGACAACTGGATGGAGAGCACGAAGCGGCGCGGGTGGACGTGGCCGCGCGGATCGACCGTGTTGAAGGCCTCGCCGTCCACGAGGAGGCCGCTGAGCGGCAGCTCGATCCCGTCCGGTCCCTCGAGGGTCGCCGCGCACACCTGACCGCGGTCGAGCATGCCGGCGAGCAGCGCATCGTCGGCGGCGCGGACGTTGTTCGCGGGCGAGGCCGCGTCGACGAGCGCGCGGGCGCGGACTTCGCCGGGCACCGCGGGGGAGGTCGCGACGAACGCCGCGGGCCGGTCCGGGCGGGACTGGGCGATGCGGACCTCGGGACCGATGAAGGTCACGAGGCCCGCCCGCGCCAGCGCCGCGAGCTGCGCGAAGCGGCTGGGGGGCGGCCCATCGCAGAGGCCGGAGGCGAAGCCCTCGAACCAGCCGCGGATCTCCGTGGCGAAGCTGAGCGGATCGATCCGGCCGTCGGCCACGAGCTCCTTGAGGTAGCCGCGCGCGGCCCACAGGGCGGAGAAGACGGCCTTCGAGGGCGCGCGCTCGGGGCCGGCCAGCGCGTCCGCGTACTCCGCGTCGAGGAACTCCAGCATCCAGTCGTGGAAGGACCCCGGGCCCGGTTCGCGGGCGGAGAACTCCCTCCCCTCCAGAGGGTGGAGCAGGGCCGCGAGGTCGAGCGCCTGGGCGGTATCGGCCAGCAGTCGGGCCTCGAGCGCGGCCCAGTCGGGGCCGCCGGCGATGAGCAGGCCGGGGCGGTGCTCACCGGGGCGCACCGTGTCCGCGGAGCGCCGGCTGACGTGCTCGGCAACTGAGGCATCGAGGGCTGCGAAGAGCTCCGCCGGCGCGGCGGCGAACGCCTCGGGGCGGGAGGCAGCCAGGGCCGTGTACCAGGCGCGGCGCAGCTCGGCGAGGATGAGCGGCCACAGCTGGTCGTTGAAGAGGAGACCGCCGGCCGCATCCTCGAGCGCGGATACCGACCCCGGGGTGAAGTAGCGCAGCTGCCAATCGCGCGCGGGCCTGCCCGGGGTGATGGGCTTGCACCGGTAGGGCACGCCGCGGCGGCTGGAGGGCGCGAGGATGGGCTCCGCACCGCTGGGGGCGTAGCGCAGCGTGCCGTCTGGCGACTCGGAGAACCGGCCGCCGCGCCCGGTGGTGAGCAGGGCCTGGAGGTCGAAGTAGTTGAGCCCGAACCCGCGGAAGACCACGGTCTGCCCGGCGGGCAGGCGCTCGACCTCCGTCTCCGCGGGCAGGCCCGGCGGCAGGTACGTGAGGCCGCTGGCCCGGGCGAAACGGGCCAGGTTCGCGCGCTCGCCCTGGAGGCGGGCGGGGAGGTGGCCCAGGCACAGGACCACCGCATCGGCCTCGAGGGTGGTCCCGTCGTCCAGGCGCACGAGCTGCTTGGCCGCCGGCTCCTCGTGCTGGCCCGGCTCCACGATCGCGGTGGCGGTGGCCGGGTGGACGACGATCTCCGTGCCCTCGTCCGCCGCCGTGTGCACGCGCTCGAACGACCAGGCGAGGTACTCCCCGTACAGCGCGCGGGGGGCGAAGGCCGATTCCGGCTGCGCGGTGCCGCCGCGCGCCCGGTACCACTCGGGCATCGAGGGGCCCGTGTCACAGGGCTCCAGGCCGGTCGAGGCATCGGGGAAGACCGTCTGGTCCGCGATCGTCGTGTTCATGAGCAGCTCGGGGGACTGGTCCGTGCGCCAGACGCGGCCGGGCCCCGGGGGATACGGGTCGATGAGGTCGATCCGCAGCTCGCGCGCACGGCCCTGCGCTGCGTGCAGGGCAACGAGCCGCTCGCAGACGCTCAGCCCCCGCGGCCCGGCGCCGACGACCGCGACCCGCAGGGGCGGGTCCGCGGCCTGGGCGGCACCGGCGCCCGCCGGGGGAGCGGCGGCCGCCGTCATTTCGAGGAGTTGCCGGGGTAGCCGGGCCACCCGCTGCCGGGCGTGTAGCCGGTGGGGTAGCACTTGCCGTCGGCGTCCTCGATGCCCGGCGCGGGTGCGCCCGTCGTCGCCGCTGCGGTGGGCGCGGCGGACTTCGTGGGCTTGGCCGAGGCAGTCGTGGTGGCCTGGGCGTCTTCCTTCTGGCTGGACTCGGACGGGTTGATCTGCTCCTGGACCCACGAGTGGAGGACGGTGTAGTCCGGCCGGTAGGTCTTCGTGACCTGGTTATTGATCTGGGCGGACTTGACCTTGGCGCCCTTCATCTGGCCGGCGAGCTCTACGAACGCCTGGAGCTGGTTCTGCGGGATGTCCGTCTGCACGTTCTCCGTGGCGCTGGCGGCGAGCTTGGGGTAGGCCAGCGCCAGCTCCTGCGGGTTCATCTGCCCGAGTGCGGTCTTGATCATGCGCTGCTGGCGGCACATCCGGTCGTAGTTGTCCGACCCGTCGCGCGACCGGACGTACCACAGGGCCTTCGCGCCGGTGAGCGTCTGCTCACCGGGATCGATCCAGCCGAAGATGGAGTTCTTGCCCCCGGTGGCCTGGTTGATGCCGCCGCCCATGGGGATGGGCCGCTCGACGTCGATCTTGACGCCGCCCATGGCGTTGAGGACGTCCTCGAAGCCCTTCATGTTCACCGAGGCCCAGTAGTCGATGTCGAGGCCGGTGGAGCCCTCCACGGCCTGCATCGTGGCGGCCATGCCCTTCTCCAGGCCGTGGGTGTCGCCCACGTCCTGCTTGTTTTCCGTCGTCCAGTCCCACACCGCGTTGATGAGACTGTCCTCCTCGCCCGGGCCGCCGTTGAAGCCGTCGGGGAACTCCTTGGCGAGCTTCGTCCCCTCCTTGAACAGCGGGTGGTTGAGGTTGCGGGGGATGGAGAAGAGGGTCGCGTCGCCGGTGTGCGTGTCGATCGAGGCGACGAGCATCGTGTCCGGCCGGGTGCCCTGGCGGGTGTCCGAGCTGTCGCGGCCCATGAGGAAGACGTTCACGCGCGGCTTGTCCTGCCACAGCTCGGCCGCGTCCTTGACGGGTCCGGAGTCGCCCTTGCCGAAGACCTTGGAGATCGTCTGGCCGGTGACGAAGGCGTACGCAGAGCCCACGCCCAGGGGCACGCCCACGATGACGAGGAGGGAGACGACGAGGACACCGCCCAGCACGCGCTGGACGGCGCTGAACGGGTGGCCGCGGCGCATGACCGCGTAGGAGCGCAGGATGACGAAGAACCAGACGAGGGCGCCCACGATGAGGGCGATCGCCACCATCGTCAGCATCTGCGGGGTGGAGAAGCGGGCCGCGAACTTCACCGGTCCCTTGATGAGGAGGACTGCAACGAGGGCAAGGACGCCCAGCAGGAAGAAGCCCAGGAAGAACCAGCCGAGCTTCTTCGACCGGCCGCTGCGGATCATCGCGAGGCCGGGGATGAGAGTGCCCAGCGACGTCCAGCCGACGACGGCGGGGAAGGCATCCGAGCGGTCCTTCGAGTGGCGGATGCCCCGCTCGCTGTGCACATCCCGGCGGCTCGCACTCGCCGCGGCGCCCCGCGCGGTGCTGCCGACCGCTGCCGCGGAGGCGCTGCCGGTCGCGGTGCCTGCGGCGGAGCCACCGGCCGAGGTGCCCGCCGCCGAGGTGCTCTCCACTGAGGTGCCTGCCGCTGCGGAGCCTGCCGGTGCGCTCGTGTCCGCTGCGGTCGCGTGCCCAGCGGCCGCCGTGCCGGCGGCGCCCGCTCCCGCGGCTCCTGCTGCGGCACCCGAGGCGCGGGCCGCACCGGCGGCACG
>NZ_WWEQ01000088.1 GCF_009857845.1 Brevibacterium rongguiense
GCTCGGACCGGGCGGCCTGCGCCTCGGCCCGCTCCCCCGCGGGTCCGGTCGCCGGCTCGGGGCCGAAGCCCAGCGCGCCGTCCTGGGCTGCGGGCGCGACTTCGTGGGCTGCGGGCGCGGCGGCGGGGTCCTCGGGGCTCGTCGCGCGATTTCCGCCGTCGTCCCCGGCACCGGAACCGGCAGCGCTGCCCGCGGGCGCCTCGGCGGCGGCCCAGGCGCACATGAGCACGGCGAGGAGGGCCGCGATGCGCAGCAGCGTGAAGATCGCCACCCACATGGGCGAGAGGCCCTTGGCCGAGTCCAGCGTGCCGGAGTCGCCCAGGCTGACCGCTGCGAACAGCGCCGCCTCCGCGAGCATCCAGCCCACCTGCACCCAGAGCCGGTGGACGCACAGCGCTGCGAACGGGACGAGCCACAGGGCGTTCTGGACGGGCGCCGCCGGCATCGTCAGGAGGCTGATGGCCAGCAGCGCGGCGATGGGGGCGGCCACGCCCACGGGCTCACCGGTGCGCGCGGCGCGGCGCAGGAACAGCGCGCTCGCGGCCGCCAGGGCCACGAGCCACGCGCCGGTGAACACGGCGCCCAGCACCCGGGTGTCGATGCCCGCCTGATAGCTGAGCAGGGACGCCAGCGTGCCGCGGTCCACGGAGTCCGCGTACCAGGCCGCGAAGCGGCCCACGATCCTGCCGTCGAAGAGCGTGACGACGCCCACGACGATGATCGCGGAACCGGCCGCGACCAGGCCGTCCGAGCTGCGCCGGGCCGTCATGAGGTGGAGCAGCAGGCCCAGCAGCACGACGAAGCCCAGCGGGTTGACGATGCCCGCGAAGCCCAGCAGCGCGCCCGCGCCGATCGCGCTGCGCGGTCCCGGACCCCAGGCGCGCAGCAGCACCACGCCCCACAGGGCGCAGGCGATCCCCACGGCGTCGAAGGACTGGCCGAGGGAGAAGAGGATGACCGGCGAGGCGAACGCCGCGGCGGTCCAGGCACGGCTGCGGGCCAGCACGAGCAGCGCCACCCCGGCCGCGGCGATCGCGAGGACGTTGATGAGCAGAACGAACGACATGATGACCGCGGCGGAGTCGGGTCCGGCCGTCGACTGGGCCAGCTGGACGAACCACCACGTCACCGGCGAGAAGCCGGCCAGGTCTCCCCGTGCCCTGCCCGGAGCGGCGGGGAACGAGGCGCCCAGGACCGCGTTCGCCACGGGGCTGGCGCACATCCGGTTGGCCGCCGTCGGCAGCTCGAAGCCGCGCGCCAGGCACGAACCGGTCTTGAGCACGCCGAGCACACAGGTCAGCCCCAGCAGCAGGAGCGCCGCGGTGGCGGTGCGCAGCGACCACCGCGCTCCCCCGGGCGCGCGGTGGCGGCCGGGCTGCCCGCCCAGGAGGGGGGCGGCGAGATCGGCGGGATCGGCGTGCGTGCGCATGCGCCCCAGCCTACAGAGCGCGCGGCGCTACGCTAGTCGTCCTCGGGGCGGGCGGCCTCGCCGGAGGCCTTCTTCTCCGTCTTGCTGTCGCCCTTGCTGTCGCCGCCGGAGTCCTTCTTCTTCGACGGCTTGGGCTTGGGCGAGACGGCACCGCCGTCGTCGTCCTTCCCGCCGTCGTCCTTGCCACCGCCGTCGTCCGAGCCGCCGTCGTCCGAGCCGCCGTCGTCCTTCTTCGAGTCGTCCGAGTCGTCCTTCTTGTCCTCGGAGTCGTCGGACTTCTTCTTGTCCTCGTCGGCGTCCTTCGTCTTCTTGGGCGCGGAGGACTTCTTCGACGAGCTGCCCTTCTTCTGCGAGTCGTCGGAGCGGTAGCGGTGCGTGCGCCTGGGCTCGTCGTCGGAGGTGTCCTCCGAGGACGCGCGGCCCTGGCCGGCGCCCGATTCGTCATCCGGCTTGTCGACCTCCGGCAGCTCGCCGCGCTTGGGGAACGACTCGACCTTCGTGCCCTTGAGCGCTGCCTTGCTGTAGTCCGTCCACACCTGGACGGGGAACGACCCGCCGGTCACGGCCCCGCGGCCGCCGTAGGCGCCGATCGGGATGTTCGTGACGATCTTCTTGCCGTCCTTCTCCACGACCTTCTCGCGGAACATGGACACCGAGGTCGCCAGCTGCGGGGTGTAGCCGTCGAACCAGGCGGAGACGTTGTTCTGCGAGGTGCCGGTCTTGCCCGCGGCGGGCCGGCCCAGGTTCTGGGCGTACGTCCCGGAGCCGCTCGTCACGACGTGGCGCAGCGCGTAGGTGGTCTCCGCGGCGACGGCCTTGTCGAAGCGCCGCTCGCCCTCCGTGTCCGGCTTGTAGATGCTCTTGGCGTTGGAGTCCTTGGCCTCCTCCACCATGTGGGGCGCGCGGTAGACGCCGCCGGCTGCGAACGTGGCGAACGCGCTGGCCATGTCCTTCGTCGTGGGGCTCGCGGTGCCCAGCACGTTCGAGGCGTTCGAGTCCAGGCCGGGCGTGTCCTTCGGCACGCCCGCGCGGATCGCCGCCTCCTGCGTCTTCTTGGGGCCCATGTTGACGTTGAGCTGGGCGTAGGCCGTGTTGATGGACTTCTCCGTGGCCTCGAGCAGGGAGACCCGGCCGTAGCTCGAGCCGCCGTAGTTGCTCACGTGCCACGGGGTGCCGTCGTTGCGGAAGGTCGTCGAGCTGCCCACGAACGTGTCGTTGAGCCGGTAGCCGTTCTCGAACGCCGCGGTCAGGGCGAACGGCTTGAACGTCGAACCGGCCTGGGCGCGGTCGCGGGTGGACTGGTTCTGCATCCGCTTGTAGTAGTCCGGGCCGCCGTAGAGCGCTTCGATGCCGCCCGTCTTCGGGTTGATCGACACGAGGCCCACGCGCATGCCCTTCTTGAGCTTGGGCAGCTTCTTCACGGCCTTCTGCGCGTCCTTGACCTTGTCCTTGTCGAACGTCGTCGTGACGTTGAGGCCGCCGCGGTCGATCTGGTCGTCGGTGAGGTGCCCGCTGTCCTTGAGCTCGCTGCGCACGGCGTCCATGAGGTAGCCGGCCTGGCCCTTGTACTGGTTCTCCTTCTTCACCGCGTTGACCTTGGGCAGCTGCGTGGAGTCGGCCTCGGCCTGGCTGATGTAGCCCAGCTCGGCCATGCCGTTGAGCACGTAGCGGAACCGGCCCTCGTACTTCTCCGGCTCCTCGGCGGGGTCCGCGAGGCTGGGCTGCTGGATCATGGCCGCGAGCAGCGCGGACTGGGAGCGGTCGAGCTCGCTGGCCGGCTTGTCGAAGTAGGCCTGCGAGGCCACCTCGATGCCGTAGCTGCGCCGGCCCAGGAAGACGGTGTTGAGGTAGTTCGCGAGGATCTCGTCCTTCGACTGCTCCTGGTCGATCTTGAGCGCGATGAACATCTCCTTGACCTTGCGGGTGATGGAGTGCTCGTCGGTGAGGTAGTAGTTCTTCACGTACTGCTGCGTGATCGTGGAGCCGCCGCCGGAGTAGTTGTCCGTGGCGACGCCCCACACGGCGCGCGAGAGGCCCTTGAGGCTGATGCCGCGGTTCTCGTAGAACGTCTTGTCCTCGGCGGCGATCGCGGCGTGCTGCATATCGGTGGAGATCTTGTCGATGCCGACGCTCTTGCGGTTCTCCACCTTGAACGAGCCGATCTGCGTCTTGCCGTCGGCGTAGTAGACGTTCGAGGTCTGCCCCGCCGCGGCGGCGTTGGGCGAGGGGATGCCGGTCATGGCGTAACCGATGCTGAAGGCGGCGATGACGGCCACGAACCCCACAAGGGCGACGAGGCCCACGAGGCGCAGCGACGGCAGCCAGCGGGTCCAGCCGGCCACGCCGGCGCGCGGGTAGTTCAGCAGTCGCCGATTGGCGCCGGTCTTCGAGCGCGGCGTGCCGCGGCGTACGTGCTCAGCCAAGAATCCCCCAGGTCGATCGTCGGGCTCAACCGCAGAAGTACACCATTCAATCTTCCAAGAACGGTGAGCGGGAGGCCGAAAATGAGCTCGCAGGGGTCGGGCCGGGCGGTGACGTTCCTCACCGTCCCAGCGTCGGGCACCCCTGTGAACGGCTGTCGGCCCAGGCTACGGCACCGGCGGGGATTGCGACAGCCAGGCCAGCCCAACTCACAGGAGCGCGGGCCCGGGCAGGAGCGCGGACCCGGAGGCCCTCAGCCGTCCTTGAGGCCGGGGAAGTCCGCATCGGACCACTCGCGCCCGCCGGAGGGGGCCTCTCCCCCATCGCCGTGCAGCTCCTGCTCGCGGGTGCGCAGCTCGACGCGGCGGATCTTGCCCGAGATCGTCTTGGGCAGCTCCGCGAACTCGATGCGCCGGATCCGCTTGTAGGGGGCCAGCTGCTCGCGGCAGAAGCGCAGGATGTCCTCGGCCGTCTCCGCGGTGGGCTCCCACGCCGGGGCGAGCACGACATAGGCCTTCGGCACGGCCAGGCGCACGGGGTCGGGCGAGGGGACGACGGCGGCCTCGATGACCGCCTCGTGCTCGATGAGCACGCTCTCCAGCTCGAAGGGGGAGAGCCGGTAGTCGCTGGCCTTGAAGACGTCGTCGGCCCGGCCCACGTAGGTGATGTAGCCGTCCGCGTCCCGCGCCGCGACGTCGCCGGTGTGGTAGACCCCGTCGGCGAACGCCTCGGCGGTCTTGTCCGGGTTGTTCCAGTACCCGGCGGTCAGGCCCACCGGGGGCGGGTCGAGGCGCAGGCAGATCTCCCCCTCGTCGCCCTCCTCGCCGGTGGCCGGGTCGCGCAGGACGACGTCGTAACCCGGCAGGGGGCGGCCCATCGAGCCCTCGTGGAGCGGCTGGCCGGGCGGGTTGCCGATCTGCAGAGTCGACTCCGTCTGCCCGAACCCGTCGCGGATCGTCACGTCCCACTCGCGGCGGACGCGGCTGATGACCTCCGGGTTGAGCGGCTCGCCCGCGGACAGCGCCTTCGCCGGCGGGTGCGCGAGCTCGCCCAGGTCCGCGTGGATGAGCATGCGCCACACGGTGGGCGGGGCGCAGAAGCTCGTGACGCCCGCGCGCTCCATCGTCGCCATGAGGGCGGAGGCGTCGAAGCGCGTGTAGTTGTAGAGGAAGACGCAGGCCTGCGCGATCCACGGGGTGAAGATGTTCGACCACGCGTGCTTGGCCCAGCCCGGCGATGCCACGTTCAGGTGCACATCGCCCGGCTCCATACCCGTCCAGTACAGCGTGGACAGGTGGCCCACCGGATAGGACACGTGGGTGTGCGCCACCATCTTCGCCTTCGAGGTGGTGCCGGAGGTGAAGTAGAGCAGGAGCAGGTCGTCCGCCCGCGTGGGGCCATCCGGCTCGAAGTCCGCCGCGGCGCCGTCGGCGTCGGCATAGGCGATGTCGCCCGCGCGCTCGGGCCTCGCGCCCACGACGATCCGGGTGACCGGCGCTGCGACCTCGTCGAACTTCGCGGCATCGGCCGCGCCGGCCACGACGAATTCGGCCTCGCCGCGCTCCACCCGGTCGCGCAGGTCGATGGGCCCCAGCTGGGTGGTCGTGGGCATGAGGACCGCGCCCAGCTTGATGCCGGCGAGCATCGTCTCCCACAGCTCCACCTGGTTGCCGAGCATGACCATGACGTGGGTCCCGCGGCGCACGCCGGCAGCGCGCAGGTGGTTGGCGACCCGGTTCGAGCGCTCGGAGAGCTCCCGGTAGGACCAGCGGCCCTCCCGGCCGTCCTCTTCGACGATCCACAGGGCGGGGGCGTCGTTGTCCCGGGCGATCTCGTCGAACCAGTCGAGGGCGAAGTTGAACTCCTCGAAGCGGGGCCACTCGAACTCGTCGATGGCCGCCTCGTAGTCGGTGCGCAGCCGCAGCAGACCGTCCCTGGCCGCGCGGAACTGCTCTGTCTGCTCGCCCATGTCTCTCCTTCGATGACCGGATTCGGGCTCAGACTACACGGTGGGCCCGGTGCCGAAGAGCGCGTGGCACACCGGTGCCATGCGGCCCCGGGCCGCGCGGCCGAGCGCGGGCCTCGGCGAGGGAGCGGGCGGGCTCTGCGGGGCTCAGGCCTGGGCCTCGGGCTGCTGGGCCCACCACTGGCGCAGTGCCTCCTCCGCGCGCTTCGGGCCCAGCGGCCCGTGCTCCATGCGCTGCTCGAGGAGGTGGGCGTAGGCCCTGCCCACCGCGCGACCGGGCCCGATGCCCAGGATCGCCATGATCTGGGTGCCGTCGAGGTCCGGCCGGATCGCCTCGAGCCGCTCCCGCTCCGCCAGCGCCGCGATTCGCGCCTCGAGGTCGTCGTAGGCGAAGGCGAGGCGCTCCGCCTTGCGCCGGTTGCGCGTCGTGACGTCCGAGCGGGTGAGGATGTGCAGGCGGGTGAGCTGGGCGCCGGCGTCCGTGACGTAGCGGCGCACGGCCGAATCAGTCCAGCCGGCCTCACCGTAGCCGTAGAAGCGCAGGTGCAGCTCGACGAGTCGGCTGACGGTGGCGATCGTGTCCTTGTCGAAGCGCAGGGCCCTCATTCGCGCCCGGGTCAGCTTCGCGCCCACGACGTCGTGGTGGTAGAACGTCACGGCCCCGCCCGGCTCGAACCGGCGCGTGGCCGGCTTGCCCACGTCGTGCATGAGCGCGGCGAAGCGCACCGCGAAGTCCGGCGGCGCGAGCCGCTGCGGGTCGTCGGCGTCCAGCCCCGCTGCCTCCTGTGCCGCGGCGTAGCGCGCCTCCAGCTCGACCGCCTGCCGCAGCACGGTCAGGGAGTGCTGGTAGACGTCCTTGTGCCGGTGGTGCTCGTCGCGCTCGAGGCGCAGCCCGGCCACCTCCGGCAGCACGGTGTCCGCGATGCCGGTCGCCACGAGGAGGTCGACCCCGTCCCACGGGCGGGCGCCGCACATGAGCTTGACGAGCTCATCGCGCACCCGCTCGGCGGAGATGATCTCGATCCGCCCGGCCATCTCCCGCATGGCCGCCACGACCTCCGGGGCCGCCTCGAAGCCCAGCTGCGAGACGAAGCGGGCGGCGCGCATCATGCGCAGGGGGTCATCGCCGAAGCTGGTCTCCGGCGTGCCCGGGGTGCGGATCCGGCCCGCCTCCAGGTCCTCCATCCCGCCGAACGGGTCGACGAAGACCCGGCCGGGCAGCCGGACGGCCATCGCCCCGATCGTGAAGTCGCGGCGCACGAGGTCCTCGTCGAGGCTCGTGCCGAACGCCACCTCCGGATTCCGGGAGTCCCCGGCGTAGGCGTCCGTGCGATACGTCGTGATCTCGATCTGGTAGCCGTCCTTGCGCAGCCCGATCGTGCCGAACTTCCGCCCGATGTCCCAGTGGGCGTCCGCCCAGCCCACGATGAGCCGTTCGATGTCATCGGGGCGGGCGTCGGTGGTGAAGTCGAGGTCGGGCATGCTCCGGCCCAGCAGCGCATCGCGCACCGAGCCCCCCACGAGGGCGAGTTCGAAGCCCGCGGCAGCGAAGCGCTGCGCCAGCGGATCGAGCACCGCGCCGAGCCCGTCGAGGGCGGCGGCCATCCGCGCGTGCGACTTCGCCAAGAACACCGCTGCTCCTTACTCTCTGCTGACACTGTGATTCTCTGTGTGCTGCGCGCGCAGCAGCACCACCGCTCCGCGTGCGCGTCCGGCCGCACCGCTGCTCCGCGCACCCGGGGCCGCCTCAGCGCCCACTGCGGGCTGCCGTGGCGCGGGCCACTCGGCTGTGCCGGGGCGCGGGTGGCCGGCCGGACGCGCACGCGGAGCGGTGGTGCTGCTGCGCGCGCAGCACACAGAGAATCACAGTGTCAGCAGAGAGTAAGGAGCAGCGGTGTTCTTGGCG
>NZ_WWEQ01000089.1 GCF_009857845.1 Brevibacterium rongguiense
CGCCCACGCGCTGCGCGAGGCCGCAGCGGCCGGCAAGGCGGTCGCGGTCGAGTCCGCCGGCGGCGACGGGCGCCCCACCACGGTGCGCATGCGCCCCATCGCGGTCGGCGGGGGGCGCGTGCGCGGCGTGCGCACCGGCGCCGCCCAGAGCGAGCTCACCCTCGCGATCGCCCGCATCGTGCGCGTGCGCCCCGCCGAGGGCGACTGAGCGCAGGCGGGAATGTTCGGCCGTCCCGCGGCGCTGTACCCCCGGGCCGGCGCACCAGCGGATGCGCCGGGTGCCGCGGGACCCGCGGCAGGACCGCCCGCGCGCCCGGCGCCGGGTGGCGCGAACGTGGAGCCGGCAGAGCCCGGGAGGAAGGCGGTGAGGCCATGAGCGGCCCCCTCGTGGTGCAGTCCGACCGCACGATCCTGCTCGAATCCGCCCACCCGCAGGCGGCGGAGGCCGCCATCGCGATCGCCCCGTTCGCCCAGCTCGCGCGCACCCCGGAGTACATCCACACGTACACGATCACCCCGCTGGGACTGTGGAACGCCCGGGCCAGCGGCCACGACGCGGAGTCGGTCGTCGACACGCTCCTCGAATACGCGAAGTACCCCGTGCCCCACGAGCTGCTCCTCGACATCGTCGACATCATGGACCGCTTCGGCGTCCTCGTCCTCACCCAGTCGCCCATCCACGGGCTCGTGCTCGAGTCCCAGGACCCGGTGCTGCTGGGCGAGCTGCTGGGCCACCCCCAGCTGCAAGGGCTGCTGGGTGCCCGGCTCGACGAGCGCAGCGCCCTCGTCCACCCCTCGGAGCGCGGCGAGCTCAAGCACCGCCTGCTCAAGCTCGGCCACCCGGTGGCCGACCACGCGGGCTACGTCGACGGCGAGGCCCACGCCATCGACCTCAAAGGCGAGGGCGAGGGCAGCGACTGGCACCTGCGCGGCTACCAGCGCGAGGCCGTGGACGCCTTCCTCGCCGGCGAGTCCGGCGTCGTCGTCATGCCCTGCGGGGCGGGCAAGACCGTCGTGGGCGCGGCGGCGATGGCGGAGCTGGGCACCACGACGCTCATCCTCGTGACGAACTCCGTGTCCGCCAAGCAGTGGAAGGCGGAGCTGCTGCGCCGGACGAACCTGAGCCCGGACGAGATCGGCGAGTACTCCGGGGCCGTCAAGGAGATCCGGCCCATCACGATCGCCACCTACCAGGTGCTCACGACGCGGCGGAAGGGCTCCTACCTCCACCTCGAGCTGCTCGACGCCCGCGACTGGGGGCTCGTCGTCTACGACGAGGTCCACCTGCTGCCCGCCCCCGTCTTCCGGCTCACCGCGGGCCTCCAGGCGCGCCGCCGGCTGGGCCTGACCGCAACGCTCGTGCGCGAGGACGGCCGCGAGGAGGAGGTCTTCAGCCTCATCGGCCCCAAGCAGTTCGACGTGCCGTGGAAGCAGATCGAGCGCGACGGCTACATCGCCGAGGCGCACTGCCGGGAGGTGCGCGTGCGCCTGGACTCGGGCTCCCGGGCCGCCTACGCGCGCGCCGAGGGCGAGGACCGCTACCGGCTCGCCGCGACCACGGACATGAAGGTCCCGGTCGTCGAGCGCCTCGTCCACGAGCACGCGGGCCAGCAGGTGCTCGTCATCGGCCAGTACCTCGACCAGCTCGAGGAGCTGGGCGCCGCCCTGGGCGCGCCCGTCCTCACGGGCAAGACCGGCGAGGCCGAGCGCGAGCGCCTCTACGCGGACTTCCGCGCGGGCCGGATCCGCGTCCTCGTCGTGTCGAAGGTCGCGAACTTCTCCGTCGACCTGCCCGAGGCCTCGGTTGCCGTGCAGGTGTCCGGCTCGTTCGGCTCGCGCCAGGAGGAGGCGCAGCGCCTGGGCCGGATCCTGCGGCCCAAGGCCGATGCGAAGCCCGCGGCCTTCTACACGATCGTCACCGCCGCCACCGTCGACGAGCACTTCGCGGGCCACCGCCGCCGCTTCCTCACCGAGCAGGGCTACGCCTACACGATCGAGAACGCGTAGCCCGCCGCCGGGCGGGGCGCCGGGCGGCCAGGCGGGGTCCGGCGGCCCGTCCCACGGACAGGGCGGCCTGCGCCCACGGGCCGAACGGCCCTATCGTTGAGCCATGATCGTCGGCATCGTCTTCGGCGGCCTCGCCGCGCTCCTCGTCCTCTCCGGCCTCGCGGCCGCGCTCGCCAGCCCCTGGTGGCTCATCCTCACCGGCATCGCCGCCGGCCTGCTCGCGGTCGCCGTCTACGACCTGGTCCAGAAGCGCCTGGCCGTGCTCCACAACTACCCGCTCGTGGGCCATCTGCGCTACATCCTCGAATCGGCGCGCCCCATGATCCAGCAGTACTTCGTCGAGCGGAACTGGGACGGCCGGCCCTTCGACGCGGACGCCCGGCGCCTCATCTACGAGCGGGCCGCCGGGATCCACTCGGTGAAGTCCTTCGGCACCGAGCTCGAGGTGCGAGCCCCGGGCTACGAGTTCCTCGCCCAGTCGATCCGCCCGGGCGCCATGCCCGAGCGCGAGCACCGCGTGCGCCTGGGCGGCCCCGACTGCACCCGGCCCTACGACGCCTCGCTGTTCAACGTCTCCTCGATGAGCTTCGGGGCCCTGTCGGTCAACGCGGTGCTGGCCATGGGCTACGGTGCCGCGCGCGGCGGGTTCCTGCAGGAGACCGGGGAGGGCGGGCTGACGAAGTACCACCTGCAGACCGGGGCCGACCTCATGTGGGAGTTCGGCAGCGGGTACTTCGGCTGCCGCACGGCCGAGGGCCGCTTCGATCCGGAGACCTACCGCGACAAGGCGCGCCTCGAGCAGGTCAGGGCGACGTCCATCAAGCTCTCCCAGGGCGCCAAGCCGGGCCTGGGCGGTGTGCTGCCCGGGCCCAAGGTGACCGCCGAGATCGCCGAGGCCCGCGGCGTGCCGATCGGCCAGGACTGCGTCTCGCCGCCGGCGCACACCGCCTTCACGACCCCCATCGAGCTCATGGAGTTCGTCGCCCGGCTGCGCGAGCTCTCCGGCGGCAAGCCGGTAGGCTTCAAGCTGTGCGTGGGCATGCGCCGCGACGTCCTCGCCCTGTGCAAGGCGATGCTGGCCACGGGCCTCG
Source organism: Brevibacterium rongguiense (assembly GCF_009857845.1). Taxonomy (GTDB): domain Bacteria; phylum Actinomycetota; class Actinomycetes; order Actinomycetales; family Brevibacteriaceae; genus Brevibacterium; species Brevibacterium rongguiense. The sequence goes on from NZ_WWEQ01000089.1 coordinate 3,099, forward strand.
CGCCGGACTTCATCATCGTCGACGGGGCCGAGGGCGGCACGGGCGCCGCCCCGCTCGAATACGAGGACCACGTGGGCATGCCCCTGACCGAGGGGCTCATGACCGTGCACAACGCGCTCGTGGGCTGCGGCCTGCGCGGCGATATCCGCCTGGGGGCGGCCGGCAAGATCGTCTCCGGCACGGACATCGTGCGCCGCCTCATCCAGGGCGCGGACTTCTGCCAGTCGGCGCGCGGGATGATGATGGCCACCGGCTGCATCCAGGCGCAGCGGTGCCACACGAACGAGTGCCCCTCCGGCGTGGCCACGCAGAATCCGCGGCTCTACCGCGGCATCGACGTGCCCTCGAAGGCCGCGGACGTCGAGCGGTTCCACGCGCTCACGGTGGAGGAGGTGCGCCAGATCGTCTCGACGCTGGGCGTCGACTCGCCGGACGGGCTGCACCACGAGATGCTCGTGCGCAGGGTCAGCCAGACCCGCACCCTCAACTATGCGCAGTTCAACGAGTGGCTGCGCCCCGGCCAGCTGCTGGACGACCCGCCGCAGGACTGGGCGGGCGACTGGGAGCTCGCGCGGGCCGAGCACTTCGGGCCGCCCGCGATGGCCGGCGGCACCCCGCAGCGTTACCTGTGGCCCGCATCACTTACGCCTCCAGCTGGCATCCAGGAGACTTCCAGACTAGGGGTCCACACTGGGGCCATGACTGCTGCAAACCACGAGGGCCGCGACGTCGAGGCCACGCTCCTCGTCGTCGACGATGAGCCGAACATCCGCGAACTCCTGTCCACCAGCCTGCGCTTCGCGGGCTTCGACGTGGTCTCCGCCGCCAACGGGGCCGAGGCGCTGCGCCTGGCCGAGCAGGCCGAGCCCGACCTCCTCGTGCTCGACGTCATGCTGCCCGACATGGACGGCTTCACGGTCACCCGGCGCCTGCGCCAGGCCGACCGCCACATCCCCGTCGTCTTCCTCACCGCCCGCGACGACACCTCGGACAAGATCACCGGCCTGACCGTGGGCGGCGACGACTACGTGACGAAGCCCTTCAGCCTCGAAGAGGTCGTCGCGCGCATCCGCGCCGTCCTGCGCCGGACCCACTCGGCAGAAGAGGAGGAGGGCGCCGTCATCGTCGTCGGCGACCTCGAGCTCGACGACGACACCCACGAGGTGCGCCGGGGCGGGATCCTCATCGACCTCTCCCCCACGGAGTTCAAGCTCCTGCGCTACCTCATGCTCAACGCCAACCGCGTGCTGTCGAAGTCCCAGATCCTCGACCACGTCTGGGAGTACGACTTCGGCGGCGACACGGGAATCGTCGAGTCCTACATCTCCTACCTGCGCCGCAAGATCGACACGGCCCCGGAGACGGACGAGGCGGGCACGCCCATCCAGCTGGACTGGAAGCCCATGATCCAGACGAAGCGCGGCGTGGGCTACATGCTGCGCACCTCCGACGCGAAGTAAGCGGCGAGTACCATCGCCGCGCATGCTCCGAAGCCCCGCCAGCGGGGGGTGCTCTGGGACGAGTGGTCGCTGACCACCAAGCTCCTGGCGATCATGATGACGCTCATGCTCCTGGCGCTGAGCGGCACGAGCGCCTGGGTGCTCGAGAACCTGCGCGCCAGCCTCATCGAGCGCACCGACGAGCGCCTCACCGGGGCCGCTCAGACCCTCGTGCGCGAGGCGGCGAGCACGGTGGCGGAGAACTCCCGCGCCCCGCTCCAGACCGCGGCGGCGGACTCGTCGACCCAGCAGGCCCTCAGCAGCCTCCTGCCGGGCGCGTACTACGTGCAGTTCTACGGTGCGGACGGGCAGAAGGTCTACAGTCCCTACTCGCCCTCGGTGGACAACGTGCCGAACCTGCCGGCCATCGACGCGCAGACGGTCCAGGCGGCCGGCGGCGAGCCCATGACGGTCTCCGGTTCGAAGTCGCAGTGGCGCGTTGTGGCCTACACGGTGCGCGGCACGGACCTCTACGTGGCGGTGGGCGTGCCCTTCGACAAGGACATCGACGAGATCAGCGAGTACGCCCGCAACACGATGGCCGGCATCGGCCTGCTGGCGCTCGCAATCGTCGCGGGCGTGGGCTACTTCGCGATCACGAACACGTTCCGCCCCCTCAAGGACATCGAGGAGACCGCCTCGCGCATCGCCGCCGGCGACCTCTCCCAGCGCGTGACGGTCTATCCCGCGGGCACGGAGCTGGGCCGGCTGTCGGCGTCGCTCAACACGATGCTCGGCCACATCGAGGACTCGTTCGACGGGCGGACCCGCTCGGAGAAGCGCATCCGCCAGTTCGTCTCCGATGCCTCCCACGAGCTGCGCACGCCGCTCGTGACGATCCGCGGCTACGCGGAGCTGTTCCGCCAGGGCGCCATCCGCGACCCGGAGCAGGTGGGCCAGGCGATGGAGCGCATCGAGGCGGAAGCCAAGCGGATGGGCGTCCTCGTCGAGGACCTCGTGGTCCTCGCCCGCCTCGACGAGCGCCGCCAGGCGGAGACGGGGCCGGTGCGCATCGACGCGATCGTGCGCGATGCCGCCGCCGACGCCGCGGCGCAGGCCCCCGACCGCGAGATCAGCTTCATCGGCCTCGACGGCGAGGACGCGCAGCCCGTGCCCGCGATCGTCGGCTCCGAGCCCAAGCTGCGCCAGGTCATCGTCAACCTCGCCGGCAACGCCGTGCGCCACACCCCCGACGGCAGCGCGATCGAGTTCGCGGTGGGCCTGGCCGGGGTGCCCCAGGCGCCCGCCCCCGAGGCGGGGGCCCGGAAGGCGGCCAAGCCCGGCTCCGGCTCGGTGGCGGGCTTCGTCACGGGCCCCGTGCGGATCTTCAACCGCGGGCGCCAGGCCGATGAGCGCCGCCCGCGCACCGAGGAGCTCGAGCTCTCCCCCATCTCCCCCGACGTCACATCGTCCGGCGTGCGCGTCTCCGACGCGCTGGCCGGCTTCCCCGCGGGCCGCGTGCGCTTCGAGGTGCGCGACCACGGCGAGGGCATCGATCCCGACGATGTCCCCCGGATCTTCGAGCGGTTCTTCCGCCTCGATGCCTCCCGCACGCGCGACACGGGCGGATCCGGCCTGGGCCTGTCGATCGTCAAGGCGATCGTCGAATCCCACCAGGGCCAGATCTCCGTCCACCCCACTCCCGGCGGCGGGGCGACGTTCCGCGTCGACCTGCCGATCCCACCAGAGAGCTTCACCCAGTCCGACACCGCGGAGCAGGCGCCCGCGGAGTCGGACGCGTCTGAGGCGGCCCGAAAGGACACACCATGAGCCAGCTACCCCATCCCCACGATCCCAGCCGCGAGGTGCCGAACACGTTCGGCGGCGGCTCCGAGTCCGGCGCCGGCTCGCACGGCGCCGGCGACCAGCAGTCCTGGGCCCAGCAGGCGGGCGGCCAGCAGACCGATGGCTGGCACAGCGGCAGCTCGCACAGCGGTGGCTGGCAGGGCGATGACCGGCCCACCGCGGCGCAGCCCGCGGGCGACTGGCAGCGCCCCGCGAACGGCGCCCAGCAGTCGGGCAGCCAGCACTCCGGCAGCCAGCCATACGGCAGCCAGCCCGCCGGCAGCGCGCAGGCGCCCGGAGCCTGGCAGGGCGAGCGCTCGGCCTGGCACGAGGCGGGCACCGGCGCGCAGGCGGACCAGCCCACCGCGGCCCAGCCCAGCGCCCAGGCCGGCTACGGCT
>NZ_WWEQ01000008.1 GCF_009857845.1 Brevibacterium rongguiense
AGCGCTGGCGTCCCCGGCCGCGTGCGCCGCGCGCAGCGCGCCCACCGCGCCACCGGCCGGCGCATCGGCCTCCGGGGCCAACCGGTCCACGAGCCCGGGGGCGAGGCGCAGTCCGGCCGTCACGGCGGCCCCGACGTCGATGCCGGGTTCCGCGGCGATGAAGGGCAGGGGGCCGGGCTCGGGGCACGCGAGCAGGGCCGCGGAGACCTCGGCGAGGTCGAGTCGGCCCGCCGCATCGCTGCAGCCGCCCACGAGCAGCTCGTCGATGAGCGCGGCCAGCGCGGCGGGCAGGCCACCCGGCAGGCCCGCGGCGGACACCCCGGCCTCCGCCCACGACATGCCCGCAGCGGCCCGGAAGGCCAGCTCGCCCACCGCCTGCGCCTCGGCACCGGCTTCCGCGTCCGCGAGCAGCCCGGGGACCAGCCGAACCCGCGCGGCCGAGTCGAGGGCGAACGCGCCCAGCCGGCCCCGCTCCTTGCCGACCGGGGGTTCGGGCGCGGCCTCGAGGGCGGCCGCGCAGCCGGCGACCACCGCGGCTGTCTGAGCGGCGCTGAGCGCCCCGAGGGCCGTGAGCGCGGCCTCGAGCAGGCCGCCCTCGCAGCGGGGCACGACGAGGCCCTCGACCTGCACGCCTTCGGCGCCCACCGCGCGCGCCTCGCGCACGGCCCCGCCCACCCACGCACGAGCCTCGGCGGGCGGACCCGCGCAGACGAACCAGCGGGTCGACTCCCCCGCGAACACCCGCCAGAGCCCCGGGGCAAGCTCGGCCTCCATATTCCACACATCGACCGCCATGGCCATCCCCCTCGTCCGTTCCTGCCCGAGCCCGTTCCCGCCCGAGGCCGTTCCTGCCGGGCCCGTTCCTGCCCGAGCCCGTTCCTGCCCGAGCCCGTTCCTGTGCCGGCCCGTCTCGGAGGGCCCGTTCGTCTCCGTACCCGTGACTACATGCGGTTTGCAGCAGTTTGGCACCTTCTGCGTCGCGGCGTCGGGGGTTATCCACAGCGACACGGCGCACCCGCGGTGGCAGCGGGGTGACCGGGGTTCTAGGCTTGCGCCATGACGTTTGCCGTTCGCACGCTGGGGCTCGCCCCGGACTTCGTCGACTACCGCGCCGCGTGGGACCTCCAACGACAGCTGCACGAGCAGGTGCGCTCCGGCAGCGCCCCGTCGACCCTGCTGCTGTTGGAGCACAGCCCCGTCTACACGGCCGGCAAGCGCACCGAAGACTTCGAACGGCCAGCGGACGGCACGGAGGTCATCGACATCGACCGCGGCGGGCGCATCACCTGGCACGGACCCGGGCAGCTCGTCGCCTACTTCATCTACCGCCTGCGCGATCCCAAGGACGTGCGGCTCTTCGTCGACCAGGTCGAGGAGGCCGTCCTCGGGCTGCTGCCCGAGTACGGAATCGAGGGGCAGCGGGTGGAGGGCCGCTCCGGCGTCTGGCTGCCGGCCGGCGCGGGCCGCCCCGAGCGCAAGATCGCCGCCGTGGGCATCCGCATCCACGAGGGCGTCACCATGCACGGGCTGTCGCTGAACTGCTCGAACGACAGCGCGGGCTTCGATGCCATCGTGCCCTGCGGCATCCCGGACGCCGGGGTCACCACGATGTCCGAGGAGGCCGGCCGCACCATCGCCCCTGCCGACGTCGCCGACGAGCTCGCGAGCGCACTCAACCGCACCATCACCGCCTGAGAGCGAGAGGATCCCCATGACGATCGCCCCCGAGGGCCGCCGCCTGCTGCGCGTCGAGGCGCGCAACTCCGAGACCCCCATCGAGGCCAAGCCCGCCTGGCTCAAGGCCAAGGCCAACATCGGCCCCGAATACGCCGAGCTCAAGTCGCTCGTGCGGGGGGCCGGCCTGCACACCGTGTGCGAGGAGGCCGGCTGCCCGAACATCTTCGAGTGCTGGGAGGACCGCGAGGCCACCTTCCTCATCGGCGGCGAGCAGTGCACGCGCCGGTGCGACTTCTGCCAGATCGACACGGGCCGCCCGGCGGAGTTCGACCGCGACGAGCCGCGCCGCGTGGCCGAGTCGGTGGCGCAGATGGGCCTGCGCTACTCGACGGTGACCGGCGTGGCCCGCGACGACCTGCCCGACGGGGGCGCGTGGCTCTATGCGGAGACCGTCCGCCAGATCCACGACCTGCCCCACGCCGATGGCCAGGGCACGGGCGTCGAGCTGCTCATCCCGGACTTCAACTCCGATGACGAGCAGCTGGCCGAGGTCTTCTCCTCCCGCCCGGAGGTGCTGGCGCACAACGTCGAGACGGTGCCGCGGATCTTCAAGCGGATCCGGCCGGGCTTCCGCTACGAGCGGTCGCTGTCGGTCATCACGAAGGCCCGCGCGGCCGGCCTCGTCACGAAGTCCAACCTGATCCTGGGCATGGGCGAGACGAACGAGGAGGTCATCGCGGCGATGCGCGACCTGCACGCCGCCGGCACGGACCTGCTCACGATCACGCAGTACCTGCGCCCCTCCCCCCGCCACCATCCGATCGACCGCTGGGTCCGCCCGCAGGACTTCGTCGAGCTGCGCGATGCGGGCGAGGAGATCGGCTTCGCGGGCGTCATGTCCGGGCCCCTCGTCCGCTCGTCCTACCGCGCTGGGCGCCTGTGGGCGCAGGCGATGCGCCACCGCGGCACCCCCATCCCCCCGCACCTGGCGCACCTCGACCGCGAGACCCCGGCCAAGCAGGAGGCGCAGTCCGTCGTGGACGCGTTCGGCGCCGGCGAAGAGGTAAGCTTCTGAGAATGGCTGATACCGACACTCCCAAGCGCGGATTCTTCCGCCGCAGGCCGAAGGACCCCTCGAAGCCGGGCCGCATCGCCCAGATGGTCCAGGTCTACAAGATGGCCCGCAAGCACTATCCTGCGGTGCCGTGGCTGCTGGCCGCCGCGATCCTTGGCGGAGCAGCGATCGGCGTCGTCGTGGGACTGCTGCTGCCGCCCATCTGGCTGTGGATCGTCTTCGGCGTCATGGTGGGCCTGCTGGGCGCGGTCTTCATGCTGGGGCGCTTCGCGGAGAGCGCCGCCTTCGAGGAGATGCGCGGCCAGCCCGGTGCGTTCGGCGCGGTGCTCAATACCGTGCGCCGCAGCTGGCTGGCCGAGGAGCAGCCGGTCGCGATCGATCCGCGCACGAAGGACCTCGTCTACCGGGCCACGGGCCTGGGCGGTGTCGTGCTGCTCAGCGAGGGCCCCAAGGGCCGCACCGCGAAGATGCTCGAGAAGGAGCGCAAGCGCCACGAGCGGGTCCTGCCCAACGTGCCGATCACCTGCATCCAGGGCGGCGAGGAGGACGGCCAGGTGCCGATGAGCCGCGTCTCGTCCACCGTGCGCAAGATCCCCAAGAAGCTCAACAAGGCCGAGGTCCTCGTCATCCGCAAGCGCCTGGCGGCGCTCGGCACGATGTCGACGAGGCCGCCGGTGCCCAAGGGCATCGACCCCAACAAGGTGCGCCCCGACCGGCGCGCGATGCGCGGCCGCTGAGCCGCCCGCCGGCCAGAAACCAGCACAGCTGAGCCCGACACAGCCGGGCCCAACACGGCACAGTCGAGACCAGCGCACTGCGGCCCCCATCCCACGGGAGGGGGCCGCTGTGCGCTGCCGCGCCGGGCCCGAGGTGCGCTCCGCGCCCGCGCCGCCGCGCGCCTCGGGAGCGGATCAGGCGCAGCGCGCCTCGGGCCGGGCTCGGCTCGAAACCGCCTGGGCAGGGCCGAGCACGCCCAGCCCGCGGGCTCCCGGGCTGCCGGCGCTCCTCCTCCTACCGCGTGCGCACGACGGCCGTGTTGGCGGCGAGGTCGTGGAGTCCTCGGTGATCGCGGTTGAAGATGACGGCGGGGACCACGAGGCACAGGAGCACGGCGCGCACGAGCAGCGGCAGGACGCGCGCCCGCCCGCCCCGGGAGTCGATCGTGGTGATCCCCATGAGCCGCTGGCCCACCGTGGCGCCCAGACTGGCCTGGAGCAGCCAGTTCTCGAGCGCGAAGATCGCAATGGTCCACAGTCCGCTGTCGTGGAAGAAGGCGAGGCTGATGAGCCGGCACAGCGTGTAGTCGATGCACAGCGACACGAGCCGGCGCCAGATGGCCGCGGTGGATCCGCGCCCCGTCTGCGGCAGGCCCAGCCGCTCCCCGGGCCACGAGCCCTCCGGCAGGGGCGAGCGGGGGCCTTCGAGCCAGGAGCCGATGTCTTCGCGATTCACCACGTCCCCAGGCTAGCGCGCCAGCCTGAGCGGGCGCCGGAGTGCACACGGGGGCCATTGGACGGGAAACATGTCCGAAACACGGGCGTGACGCGCACTTCACAGCCCCTGGCTACACTGAGACCGACACTGGGATCGACCGAGCGGGCCGGCGCAAGCGGCCCGGGTCCCAGGCATCGAAGACACCAGGAGTGAGCTTGTTCTCGACACCCTCTGAACTCGTCGCCTATATCAAGGACAACGATGTCGACTTCGTCGACGTCCGGTTCTGCGATCTGCCCGGCGTGGTCCAGCACTTCAACCTGCCCGCCGCATCCTACGGCGAGGAGGAGATCAGCGAGGGCCTGCTGTTCGACGGCTCGTCCATCCGCGGGTTCCAGGGCATCCACGAGTCCGACATGAAGCTCCTGGCCGACGTGGAGACGGCGTTCATCGACCCGTTCCGCGAGGCGAAGACGCTCGTCGTCACCCACTCGATCGTCGACCCGTTCACCGACGAGCCCTACGCCCGCGACCCCCGCCAGGTGGCGGAGAAGGCCGAGGCGTACCTCAAGTCCACCGGGATCGCCGACACCGCGCTGTTCGGCGCGGAGGCTGAGTTCTACCTGTTCGACAGCGTGCAGTTCCAGAACAGCCCCTCCAACAGCTTCTACAAGATCGACGCCGAAGAGGCCGAGTGGAACAGCGGCCGCGAGGAGGAGGGCGGCAACCTGGGCTACAAGACCCCCACGAAGGGCGGCTACTTCCCGGTTCCCCCGCAGGACCACTCCGCCGATGTGCGCGACGCGATCTCGCTCACCCTCGCGGAGATCGGCTTCGAGGTCGAGCGCGCCCACCACGAGGTGGGCAACGCCGGCCAGCAGGAGATCAACTACAAGTTCAACGAGCTCAAGCACGCCGCGGACGAGCTGCTGAAGTTCAAGTACGTCGTGAAGAACGTCGCGCTCGACTACGGCAAGTCCGCGACGTTCATGCCCAAGCCCCTCTACGGCGACAACGGCTCCGGCATGCACTGCCACCAGTCGCTGTGGAAGGACGGCAAGCCGCTGTTCTTCGACGAGAACGGCTATGCGGGCCTGTCCGACGTGGCGCGCTGGTACATCGGCGGGCTCATCGAGCACGCCGGCGCCGTGCTCGCGTTCACGAACCCGACGATCAACTCCTACCGCCGTCTGGTCAAGGGCTACGAGGCGCCGGTCAACCTCGTGTACTCGGCGCGCAACCGCTCGGCGGCCATCCGCATCCCGATCACGGGCTCCTCCCCCAAGGCCAAGCGCCTGGAGTTCCGCGTCCCGGACCCGTCGTCGAACCCCTACCTGGCGTTCTCCGCCCAGCTCATGGCGGGCCTCGACGGCATCAAGAACCGCATCGAGCCGCCGGAGCCGGTGGACAAGGACCTCTACGAGCTGCCGCCCGAGGAGCTCAAGGACATCAAGCTCGTCCCGCAGTCGCTCGAGGAGGCGCTCGCCGACCTCGAGGCCGATCACGACTTCCTCACCGCGGGCGACGTGTTCACCGAGGACATGATCAGCACGTGGGTCGCCTACAAGCGCGAGGAGGAGATCGAGGTCGCGAAGCTGCGCCCGACCCCCACCGAGTTCGAGCTCTACTACAGCATCTGAGCACAGCAGCTGAGCACGGCCAGGGCGGCTAAGCGCCGCCCTGCCCGCCCGTCCGCGGCGCCGCATCCCTTCGGGGGTGCGGCGCCGCGGCCGTCCCGGGCGCCCTCGTAGGATGGGGCCATGGCAGACTTCGACGTCCTCATCATCGGCACCGGCTCCGGCAACTCGATCGTCAACCACCGCTTCGACGGGCTGCGCGTCGCGATCGCCGAGGAGTGGCACTTCGGGGGCACGTGCCTCAACGTCGGGTGCATCCCCACGAAGATGTTCGTCCGGGCCGCCGACGTCGCCGAGGACGCGAAGACCGCGCAGGCCGTCGACGTGGAGGCCCGCTACGAGGGCGTCGAGTGGGATCGCCTGCGCGAGCGGATCTTCGGCCGCATCGATGCGATCGAGGCCGACGGCCGCGACTACCGCACCCACCGGCAGGACAACGTCACGGTATTCGCAGAGCACGTCGCCTTCACGGGCCCGGGCAGCTTCGCCACCGCCTCGGGCGAGCGGTTCACGGCCGAGCGGGTCGTCATCGCGGCGGGCTCCACGCCGCGGGATCCGCAGATCGCCGGCATCGACGGCGCACGGATCGACTCCGATGGCTACCCCGTGCACACCTCGGATTCGATCATGCGGCTGCCGAGCCCCCCGCGCTCCCTCATCATCCTGGGCTCCGGCTACATCGCCATGGAGTTCGCCCACATCTTCGCCGGGCTCGGCACCGAGGTGACCGTCGTCGTCCGCGGTCCGCGCCTGCTGGGCGATCTCGACGAGGACGTCTCGGCCGCCTTCACGAAGATCTTCGCCGACTCCCACAGCGTGCGCTTCGGCCTCGAGGCCGAGCGGGTCGAGGTGGGCGGGCCGGGCGGCGTGAGCGTGGCGCTCTCCCCCACCGGCCGGGTCGCCGACGCCACGGCGCAGTCGCTGCAGGCCGACGCGCTCCTCATCGCCACCGGCCGCGTGCCCAACACCGCGGCCCTGGACGCGCAGGCGGCCGGGATCGATGTCCGGGAGGACGGGCGGATCGCGGTCGACGCCTACCAGCGGGTGCTCGCCGGGGGCGAGCCGCTGCCCGGCGCCTTCGCGCTCGGCGACGTGAGCTCGCCGTTCCAGCTCAAGCACGTGGCCAACCACGAGGCGCGGGTCGTCAAGCACAACCTGCTCGCCGATATCGCCGCCGGCGCCCCGGGCAGCGCGCCCGTGGGCGACCTCGAGGAGGTCAACCACCACGCCGTGCCCGCGGCGGTCTTCACCCGGCCCCAGGTGGCGTCCGTGGGCGAGACGGAGGCGGCGCTGCGCGAGCGCGGGGCGCGGTGCGTCGCCCACACCCAGCCGTACTCCTCCACCGCCTACGGCTGGGCGCTCAACGACGAGACGAGCTTCGTCAAGGTGCTGGCCGATCCCGCCACGCGCCTCATCCTGGGCGCGCAGATCGTGGGCCCGGAGGCCTCGATCATCATCCAGCCGCTCATCCAGGCGATGGCGTTCGGCCAGCGCGCGGACGACGTGGCCCAGCACCAGTACTGGATCCACCCGGCGCTCACCGAGGTCATCGAGAACGCCCTGCTGGGCCTCGACTTCGACGCCGACTGAGCCGAGCCGCGCGGCCGCGGCTGAGCCGAGTCCGGAGCGAACCGCGCCGCGGCCGGGCTCGGGCTCAGGCGAGCAGGTCCTCGTACACCGCCACGGTGTCGCGGCCGATGCGGTCCCAGGAGAACTCCTCGCGGGCCCGCCGGCGGCCGGCCTCGCCCATCGCGGCCGCCCGCTGGGGGTCGGAGACCATCTCGGTGAGCGCGGCGGCCAGGTCGCGCACGAAGCCCTCGGGATCGAGTGGCGTGCCGGTGCCGTCCTCGGCCTGCGCGAGCGGCACGATGATCCCCGTCCGGCCGTCGGCGACGACCTCGGGGATGCCGCCCGTCCCGGTGCCGACGACGGGCGCCCCGCAGGCCATGGCCTCGAGGTTGACGATGCCCAGGGGCTCGTAGATGCTCGGGCACACGAACGTCGTGGCGTGGGTGAGGATCTGCGTGAGCTCGTTGCGCGGCAGGACGCGGTCGATGAGGACGACGCCGCTGCGCGTCTCCTGCAGCCCGGCGACCAGGCCCGCGACCTCGTCGGCGATCTCCTGGGTGTCCGGGGCGCCCGCGCACAGGATGAGCTGGACCTCCGGGGGCAGCAGCGCGGCGGCCCGCAGCAGGTACGGCAGTCCCTTCTGGCGGGTCACGCGCCCCACGAAGACGACCGAGGGGCGGTCGGGGTCGATGCCGTTGGCGTCGAGCGCGGCGGTGTCCTCGTTCGGCGCCCACTGCGCGGTGTCGATGCCGTTGTAGACCACGCGCACCTTCGCCGGATCGATCGTCGGGTAGGCGCGCAGGATGTCCCGGCGCATGCCCTCGGACACGGCGATGATGCCCGCGGCAGACTCGTAGGCGGTGCGCTCGGCCCAGGACGAGATCGCGTAGCCGCCGCCCAGCTGCTCGGCCTTCCACGGGCGCAGCGGCTCCAGCGAGTGGGCGGAGAGCACGTGCGGGATGTCGTACATGAGCGAGGCGAGGTGGCCGGCGGTGTTCGCGTACCAGGTGTGGGAGTGGACGAGGTCCGCGCCCTCGATGTCGGCGAGCATCGACAGGTCGACGCCCAGCGTGCGGATCGCGGCGTTCTGGCCGGTCAGCGCCTCGAGCTCGGGGTAGCCGCGCGCATAGGGGATGTCACGCGGGGCGCCGAACGCGCGCACGCGCACGTCGATGAGCTCGGAGAGGACGCGGCTGAGCTCGGCGACGTGGACGCCGGCCCCCCCGTAGACCTCGGGCGGGAATTCCTTCGTGATGATGTCGGTGCGCACGCCCCCATCCAACCACAGGAGCGCTGGGCACAGGGCGCCTTCCATGCAATAGGCTGAAGGCCCACAGCCGATCACAGCGTTAGGCGGTCTCCGATGGCGGATCCCAAGGTCCTGGCAATCGTCCTTGCCGGCGGCGAGGGCAAGCGGCTGCAGCCGCTCACCGCCGACCGCGCCAAGCCCGCCGTGCCCTTCGGCGGGTCGTACCGCCTCATCGACTTCGTGCTGTCGAACCTCGTGAATTCGGGTCAGCGCGAGATCGTCGTGCTCACCCAGTACAAGTCCCACTCGCTGGACCGCCACATCTCCGAGACGTGGCGGTTCTCCAATCTGCTCGGCAGCTACGTCGCCTCCGTGCCCGCCCAGCAGCGCGTGGGCAAGCGGTGGTTCCAGGGCAGCGCCGACGCGATCTACCAGAGCCTCAACCTCATCTTCGATGCGAAGCCCGACATCGTCGCGGTGCTCGGCGCCGACCACGTCTACCGGATGGACTTCCGGCAGATGATCGACGCCCACATCGAATCGGGCCTGCAGGCCACGGTGGCAGGCGTCCGGCAGCCGCTCGACCAGTCCGACCAGTTCGGCGTCATCGAGACCGATCCGGACAATCCCGCGAAGATCCGCGAGTTCGTCGAGAAGCCGGCGACGACTCCGGGCCTGGCCGACAGCCCCGGCGAGTTCCTCGCCTCGATGGGCAACTACGTCTTCGACGCCAAGGCGCTCGTCGAGGCCGTGGTGGCCGACTCGAAGGACGATGCGAGCCGCCATGACATGGGCGGGGACATCATCCCGGCCTTCACCTCGGCGGGCGAGGCGGGCGTGTACGACTTCGCGTACAACGTCATCCCCGGTGCCAATGACGAGGACCGCGCCTACTGGCGCGATGTGGGCACGCTCGACGCGTTCTACGACGCCCACCAGGACCTCATCGCCCCGGTCCCCGCGTTCGACCTCTACAACCAGCGCTGGCCCATCTACACGCGCCAGACGGTGCTGCCCCCGGCGAAGTTCGTCCACGACGTCGACCACCACCCGGGCCGGGCGGTCGACTCGATCGTCTCCCCCGGTGTCGTCGTCTCCGGCGGCTACGTGGAGGGCTCCGTCGTCTCGCACGGCACGCAGGTGGACTCGCTGGCCGCCGTGTCCTCCTCCGTGCTCATGGACGGGGTGCGCATCCAGCGCGGTGCGCGGGTCCACCGGGCGATCCTCGACAAGAACGTCGTCGTGCCCGCCGGTGAGACCGTGGGCATCTTCCCCGAACTCGATGCGCGCCGCGGCTTCACCGTCACGGAATCCGGCCTGACCGTCGTGCCGAAGAACGTCGTCGTCAACGACGACCCGCGCGACGATCTTCCGCGCTGGTGAACCCCTCCTCCTCGTCGAAGTCGAAGAACAGCCGCTCGACCACGCGGCGCGCGCGCCGCGTGGCCGCCAGATAGGCCTCGGACAGCGCCTGCGCGCCGCCCGTGCCGTAGCCCATGAGGCGGGCGGTGGCCTCGAGCTCGGAGCGGTCGGCCGGCAGGCTGTCCGCGGTCCGGCCGCGGAAGAGCATGACGGCCGAGCGGACCTCCGCGGCCATCGTCCACGCCGCCTCGAGGACGCGCGCGTCGGCCGGGTCCACGAGCTCGGCCTCGACGGCGGCGTGCAGGGCGCCCAGCGTCGACGTCGTCCGCAGGGCGGGGTGGTCGTGGGCGTGGCGAAGCTGGAGCAGCTGCACCGTCCACTCGACGTCGCTGAGCCCGCCCACGCCCAGCTTGAGGTGCAGGCGGGGATCCGCTCCGCGCGGCAGCCGCTCGCCCTCCATGCGCGCCTTGAGCCGGCGCATCTGCATGAGCGAGGACTCCGGTACCCGCTGGGGATAGCGCAGCCCGTCGATGAGGTCCACGTAGTCCTCGCACAGCGCGGCGTCGCCGCCCACGGGCCGGGCCCGCAGCAGCGCCTGGGCCTCCCACGGCTCGGACCACTTCGCGTAGTACGCGCGATAGGACTCGAGGCTGCGCACGAGCGGGCCCGAGCGGCCCTCCGGGCGCAGGTCCGCGTCGAGCTCGATGATGGGCGCCGACAGCGTCCTGCCCAGCCGGGAGGTCAGCGCGAGAGCCACCTTCTTCACGTGGGCGGCAAGGCCCTCCGGCGCGCCGTCGCCCGCCCGGTAGGCGAACATGACGTCGGCATCGGAGAAGTAGCCGATCTCCGCCCCGCCCAGGCGGCCCATGGCGATGACCGCGAACTCGTAGTCGCCGATCCCCGCCTGCGGGTCGAGCTCCGCGCGCACGGCCTGGACCGCGGCGTGGATGCAGGCGTCCATCGCCGCGGACAGGCGGGCGGCGACCTCGGCGGGGCCATCGGCATCGAGGATGTCGGCCAGCGCGGTGCGCAGCAGCTCGCGGCCCCACACCCCGCGGATGCCCGCGATCGCATCGCCCCGTCCCCGCCCGGCGAGCTCGGCGAGTTCGCCGGCCAGTTCCTCACCGGAGCGCGCGGCCAGCTGCGCGGGGTCGTCGAGCCAGGCCGCGGCGGCGGGATTGACGAGCAGCAGCTCGGTGGCGAAGCGCGAGAGCGAGAGCACATGGGCCAGGGACTTCGCGGCGCTGCCGGAGTCGCGCAGCAGGCGCAGGAACCAGGCGCTGCCGGCCAGGTCCTCGCTCAGCCGCCGGAAGGCCAGCAGCGCGGCGTCCGGGTCCACCCCGGAGGAGAACCAGTCGAGCAGGGCCGGCAGCGCCTGCCGGATGACGTTCGAGGGCCGGGAGACGCCCGAGGTCAGCGCACGGATGTGCTTCATCGCCGATTTCGTGTCCCGGTAGCCGAACGCCGAGAGGCGCTCGCGGGCCGCGGCGTCGCTGAGACCCGCGAGGTGGGGCTCGCCCGCGGCCGCTTCGAGGATGGGGCGGTAGAAGATCTGCTCGTGGAGGGCCCGCACCCGGTGCGCCAGGCGCTCGCGCTCGGCCAGCAGGCGCTCGGCCGAGCGGTCACCGGAGCCGTAGACGGTGCGCGCGAGGAGGCGCAGCTTCGCCTCGTCGGAGGGCAGCAGCGCGGTGCGCTGCATGCGCGGCATCTGCAGCCGGTGCTCGACGACGCGCATGAACCGGTAGGCATCGCCCAGCAGCCCCGCGTCCTCGCGGGACATGTAGCCCCGCTCCCCCAGCACCGCGACGGCGGAGAGCGTGGCCGGCACGCGGATCTCCTCGTCATCGGCGCCGTGGACCAACTGGAGGAGCTGGGCGGAGAACTCGACATCGCGCAGGCCGCCGGCGCCCAGTTTGAGCTGCCGGTCGGCCTCCGCGGACGGCAGCAGGTCGACGACGCGCCGGCGCATCGCGCGGACGCCGTCGATGAACCCCTCGCGGCCGGAGGCGGTCCAGACCAGGGGCGAGAGCTCGGCCGCCCAGCGGCGCCCCAGCTCGGCCGCGCCGGCGATGGGGCGGGCCTTGAGCAGGGCCTGGAACTCCCAGTTGTGGGCGACCTCCCGGTAGTAGTGGGAGAACTCGCCCAGGGTGCGCACGAGCGGGCCGGCCTTGCCCTCCGGGCGCAGAGCCGCGTCGAGCTCCCACAGGGCGGGCTCCGCGGCGTGGCCGGAGACGGCCTCGGCGGTGCGCACGGCCAGGCGCGCGGCGATCTGGGCACGGTCCTCGGAGCTCTCAGCCTCGTGCGACCCGCCGTCCCCCGCCACGTCGTCCGCGCCGTCGGCCTCGCCCGCCGCTGCGTCCTGCGCGCGGTCGCCTTCCTGGTCGCCTGAGTCACCCGGGGAGGACGCACCGTCCGCGCTGTCCGGCTCGGGCGCATCGGGGTCCTGAGCGTCGTCCGCGACGGGCTCCCAGCAGTAGACGACGTCGACGTCGCTCACGTAGTTCAGCTCCCGCGCCCCGCACTTGCCCATCCCGATGATGGCGAGGTCGACGCCCGCGGCGCCGGGCACCTCGGCGCGCGCGACGGCGAGTCCCGCCTCCACGGCGGCGGCGGCCAGGTCGGAGAGGATGCGGGAGACCTCGGCGACGCAGGCCTGGGGGTCCGGCGCAGTGAGGTCGTCGGCGGCGAGCATGATGAGGCGATCGCGGTAGGCCGCGCGCAGGGCGGCCACGCCCTCCTCGCCCGCCAGCTGCGCCACCGGGCGGGGGGAATCGGGGTCGGCGCCCACAGCCTCGAGCAGCGCCGCCCGCAGCACCGGCGCCGCGGAGCGCTCATGGCCGAGCATGAGGTCGCCGGCCGGCTCCGCGAGCAGGCCGGCGGCGCGGGGGTGGCGCGCCAGGTGATCGGTGCACGCCTCCGAGGCGCCCGCGAGCGCCGCGAAGCGCGCCAGCGGGGCCGCGGAGGTGAAGGCGGGCGCGGCCTCGGCCACGGCGTCGGCGGCCTGGGCGGCCTCGGCCACGCGCAGCGCGCCCAGCGCCACGGCCCCGGGATCCGGTGCCGCGCTCACGAGGGCCCGGAAGTCATCGCCCTCGAGCGCGGGGGCGTCCAGCAGCTGCGCGGCCTCGCCCAGGAACCGGTCGATGCGCTCGCTCTGCCCGCCGGCGCGCTGGGAGCGGGCGGGGTCGCCGCCGCGCCGTGTCACCGCCATCGCCGGCCCCTACAGCGAGTTGAAGTGGCGGGCGAGCTCGAAGGGAGTCACCTGCGAGCGGTACTCGGTCCACTCCTCGAGCTTGTTGCGCAGGAAGAAGTCAAAGACCTCCTCGCCCAGCGTCTCGGCGACGAGCTCGCTGGCCTCCATCGCGTCGATCGCCTCGGCGAGGCTGGCGGGCAGCGCCTTGATTCCCATGGCGCGCCGTTCGTGGTCGGACAGCTGCCAGACGTCGTCCTCGGCCTCGAGCGGCAGGTCGTACTCCTCCTCGATGCCCTTGAGCCCGGCGGCGAGGATGAGCGAGTAGGCGAGGTACGGGTTCGCACTCGAGTCCATGCCGCGGTACTCGATGCGCGCGGAGGATGACTTGCCGGACTTGTACTGCGGGACGCGCACGAGCGCCGAGCGGTTGCGGTGGCCCCAGCAGATGTAGCTGGGTGCCTCGTGACCGGTCCACAGCCGCTTGTAGGAGTTCACGTACTGGTTGGTGACCGCGCAGATCTCCGGCGCGTGCTTGAGCAGGCCGGCGACGAAGCGGCGGCCCGTCGTGGAGAGCTGGTACTCCGCCCCGGGCTCGTAGAACGCGTTCTGATCGCCTTCGAACAGGGAGACGTGCGTGTGCATCCCGTTGCCCGGCTGGTCGGCCAGCGGCTTGGGCATGAAGGAGGCGTAGACGCCCTGGGCGTGGGCGACCTCCCGGACCACCGCGCGGAACGTCAGGACGTTGTCCGCCATGGACAGGGCGTCCGCGTAGCGCAGGTCGATCTCGTTCTGTCCGGGTCCGCCCTCGTGGTGGGAGAACTCGACGGAGATGCCCATCGCCTCGAGCGTCTGGACCGCCGTGCGGCGGAAGTCGTTGGCGGTGCCCCCGTTGACGTGGTCGAAGTAGCCGGCGGTGTCGACGGGGACCGGGAGCTCCCCGTTCAGCTGCCCGGACTTGAAGAGGTAGAACTCGATCTCCGGGTGCACGTAGTAGGTGAAGCCGGCCTTCGAGGCCTTCTCCATGGTGCGCTTGAGCACGTTGCGGGGGTCCGCGGCGGCGGGGCCGCCGTCGGGCGAGTCGATGTCGCAGATCATCCGGCCGGTGGGCTCCACCTCACCGCGCCAGGGCAGCAGGGAGAAGGTCGAGGGGTCCGGCTTGAGCACCATGTCCGCCTCGAAGATGCGCGAGAAGCCCTCGACGGCCGAGCCGTCGAACCCGATGCCCTCGCCGAACGCGCCCTCGAGCTCCGCGGGAACGATCGCCACCGACTTGAGTCGGCCGAGCACATCGGAGAACCACAGCCGGATGAACCGGACATCGCGATCCTCGACGGTGCGCAGCACGAACTCCTGCTGCCGACTCATGGGCGCCATCAGCCGTTCCAGTCCTTGTCCTCGGCGTCCCATGCCTGGTTGCGCTGCTTGGCCTCGGCCAGCGCGTTCTGGGCCTGCTCCCGGGTGTCGTACGGGCCCATGCGGTCCTCGAAGCTCGACTGGGCGCCCTGCTCCACCTCGTGGGTGCGGGCGTTGTACCAGTACTTCTCGTCGCCGGGGACGCTCTGATCGGTGCTCACGGTGGCTCTCCTTCGCAGGTGGCTGGGCTGGGCGCGGCGCCCGTGCCGCGCGCCTCCCAGCTTAGCGGGTGGCCCCGCCCGCCGTGCCCGCCGCCGAGGCGCGGGCCGCCTCGGGTGCGGGAGTGCGGCCCAGGCCGGTGCGGGTCGGAACCGGAGCCGATTGCCCCGCGGGGCGAAGTGGCGCAGAAGGTCTGCCTGGCATACCTTTGGGGTGGACACGCACAACCACTCCGCGCGCCGACGGCGGCGCGCCCGCACCGCGCAGCGCCGCGCGGCCCGCTTCGTCGAAGGGCTCATCCCATGAAGGTCGCAGTTCCCACTGAGGTCAAGAACAACGAGAACCGGGTGGCGATCACGCCGGCCGGCGTGCACGAGCTCACCGCCCACGGCCACGAGGTCCTCGTCCAGGCCGGCGCGGGGATCGGCTCCACCTTCACCGATGCCGAGTACGAGGCGGCCGGCGCGACCATCGTGCCGGACGCCGCGGCCGCCTGGGAGCCCGCGGACATGGTCCTCAAGGTCAAGGAGCCCGTGGAATCCGAGTACGGGTTCCTTCGCGAGGACCTCATCCTCTTCACCTACCTCCACCTCGCCGCCGACGAGCCGCTCACCCAGGCGCTGCGGGAGGCCAAGACCACCGCGATCGCCTACGAGACCGTCCAGCTGCCCGACGGCTCGCTGCCGCTGCTCGCCCCGATGTCGGAGGTCGCCGGCCGCCTGTCCGCCCAGGTGGGGGCCAACAGCCTGCTCAAGGCCGAGGGCGGGCGCGGGGTGCTGCTGTCCGGTCTGACCGGTGTCCAGCGCTCGAAGGTCACCGTCATCGGCGCTGGGGTGGCCGGGACGAACGCCGCGCGCATCGCCATGGGCCTGGGCGCGATCGTCGAGCTCATCGACATCAACATCCCGCGCCTGCGCCACCTCGACGAGGTCTTCGGCAACAGCCTGCAGACCACGGTGTCGAACGCCTTCGAGATCGCGCGTGCACTGCGCGAGTCCGACCTCGTCATCGGCTCCGTGCTCATCCCGGGCCACCGCGCTCCCAAGCTCGTCACGGACGCCATGGTGGCGGACATGCCCAAGGGCTCCGTGCTCGTCGACATCGCGATCGACCAGGGCGGCTGCTTCGAGGGCTCCCGGCCCACCACCCACGACGACCCGACGTTCCGCGTGCACGACTCGCTGTACTACTGCGTGGCGAACATGCCCGGCGCGGTGCCGACCACCTCGACGAAGGCACTGACGAACGCCACCCTGCGCTACGCGGTGTCGATCGCGGACAAGGGGTGGCGCGAGGCGCTGCGCGCCGATCCCGCCCTCGCCAAGGGGCTCAACACCTACGGCGGCGAGGTGACCAACGCCTCGGTGGCCGAGGCCTTCGACCTGCCGACGACCGCGGTGTCCGAGGCCCTCGCCTGAGCGAGTAGCCCCTCTCCCCTCACGGTGTGCGCTGCCGTCGGGCCCAGGCCCGGCGGCAGCGGTCTGTCTGGTGCGACCCCGGCGGCAGCGCTGCGTCAGCCTGCGGCGCCGGAACCGCCCGGCGCGGTGAGCATCGTGGTCGTGCGGAAGTGCTCCTCGCACAGGCTGCCCGCGCGCTCGGCATCGCCGGCGGCGACCGCCTCCACGATGCCCGCGTGGTCGAGGGCCGCGCGGCGGGCCAGCTCCGCGGAGAACGGATCGTGCCGGAAGCCCGTGTTGATCCGCAGATCGAGGTCGCCGGCGATGGCCGCGAGCTCCTCGTTGTGCGCCGCGCGCGCCAGCGCCGCGTGGAAGCGCGCGTCGGCAGCCCTGGCCGGTCCGGCCTCGTGCTGGGCGGCGTAGTCGGCGGCCAGGCGGCGGACCAAGGCGAGCTCCTCGTCCGTGCGCCGCTGGGCCGCGAGACGGGCGATGCCGTTCTGCACGAGGGCGCGGGCCTCGAGCGCACCCCGCTGGCCGTGGCGGAAGCTCTCGAGGCGGTCGGCCACGCCGCGCAGCCCCGCCGGGGAGACCGGGGCGATGAACGTCCCTCCCCCGCGCCCGCGCCGGCGGTCGACGAAGCCGCCGCGCTGGAGGCGGTCGAGCGCCGCGCGCACACTCGAGCGCGAGACGCCCAGGGCCGCGGCCAGCTCCCGCTCGGGCGGCAGCGCGGTGCCCTCGGGCAGCGCGCCCACCGCGATGGCGGAGAGGATGTGGTCGGCGATCTGCTGGGGGGTCGACTGGGTCGCGACGATCTCGCCCAGCCCGTTCAGCCCGTCATCCACGTCCTCACCTCCCCCAATGCCCATCCTACGGTGGGCGGGGGCACCACCCGCCGGCGCCGCGGTCCCATCAGTAGACTTGCCCATCATGACCGCACACGCGCCGCTCGGCACCCTGCGCAAGGGCACCCTGTCCCCCGTCCGCCCCGTCCCCGCCAGCATCGCCCGCCCCGAATACGTGGGCCGGGCCGAGCCGAACGAGGGCGGCGGCAACGACCTCTACACGCCCGAGGAGATCGAGCGGATCCGTGCGGCGGGAACCCTGGCGGCGAATGCGCTGGCAGTGGCCGGCGCGCTCATCGCCCCGGGAGCAACGACCGATGCGCTCGATGCGGCTGCGCACGAATACCTGTGCGACATGGGCGCCTACCCGTCCTGCCTCGACTACCGCGGCTTCCCCAAGTCGATCTGCACCTCGGTCAACGAGGTCATCTGCCATGGGATCCCGGATTCCACCGTGCTGGCCGAGGGCGACATCGTCAATCTCGACATCACCGCCTACAAGGACGGGATGCACGGGGACACGAACTTCACGTTCGAGGTGGGCGAGGTCGACGGCGAATCGCACGACCTCATCGTGCGCACCTACGAGGCGATGATGCGCGGCATCAAGGCTGTGCGCCCCGGCAGGGAGGTCAACGTCATCGGCCGCGTCATCGAGAAGTACGCCAAGCGCTTCGGCTACGGCGTCGTGCGCGACTTCACGGGCCACGGGGTGGGCCGGGAGTTCCACTCCGGCCTCGTCATCCCCCACTACGACGCCGCACCCCAGCACGCCGAGGTCATCGAGCCGGGCATGGTGTTCACGATCGAGCCCATGCTCGACCTGGGCACCGAGGACTGGGAGCAGTGGGACGACGGCTGGACCGTGGTGACCGCGGACCGGAAGCGCTCCGCGCAGTTCGAGCACACGCTGGTCGCCACCGAGGACGGGGCGGAGATCCTCACCCTGCCCGATGCCGAGCACGCGGCGGCCCTCACCCTCTGAGCCGCATCTGAGCCGCGCACCGGGGAGCACCCGCCGGTGCGCGGTATCCCGTGCCGGTTCGCAGTATCTTTGGAGACAGACCGCCGCGGCACGGCATGCGTCGCGGCGCACACAGCCCCCGACGGCCTCTGCGCCTCCGTCCCGGAGCCAGACACGGAAAGGCAGCCATGAGTTCGAAGACGCACACCAGCTGGGCAATCGGCATCGACATCGGCGGCACCGGCATCAAGGTCGGCCTCGTCGACACCGCCACCGGAAGCCTGCCATTCAAGCGGGTGCGCGTGCTCACGCCCAAGCCCGCGACGCCGGAGGCCGTCATCTCCGAGGTGGCCGGCGCCGTCGACCAACTGCTGGAGAAGGCCGTGCGCAAGGCCGCCATCGGCCACGCGGACGAGGTCGCCGACGTGCCGCTGGGCGTCGCGTTCCCGGGCGTCATCAAGGACGACACTGTCTCGTTCTGCCCGAATCTCGACCAGAGCTGGCTGGGCGAGAGCCTGGGCGCCGCGATCCAGGAGCGCACCGGGCGGGTCTGCTACAGCCTCAACGATGCCGATGCCGCGGGCTTCGCGGAGATGGCGTTCGGCGCCGGCCGCGATTGGCGCCACGGCGTCGTCCTCGTCACGACGCTCGGCACGGGGATCGGCACCGCGCTGTTCACCAGCGGCCACCTCGTGCCCTATACCGAACTGGGCCACCTCGAGATCGACGGGCACGATGCGGAGACGCGGGCCGCGGAGTCGGTGAAGGTGCGCGAGGGCCTGGACTACCCGACGTGGGCCGCGCGCCTGCAGCGCTACTACGAGGAGCTCGAGAAGCTCTTCACCCCGGACGTGTTCATCGTGGGCGGCGGCGTGTCGAAGAGCCATGAGGAGTTCCTGCCGCTGCTGCGCCTGCACACCCCCATCGTGCCCGCGCACCTGCTCAACGATGCGGGCGTCGTGGGCGCCGCGGCGCTCGCGGCCAACGCCGGCAAGGCGAAGGTGAAGAAGAAGTAGGGGGACAGGCCGCCGATACGCCGGGTTCTGTGGCGCCTGCGCCCTTGCGGGTGCGGACGCGACGGTCATCTATCTAGGAGCGCCGTTGCCGGCGCCCTCGAGCGATCCACCCGACGGCTTGGGCGAGCAGCCCTCAAGCACCGTCTGTCTGATCTTGCTCCCGGTGGGGTTTGCCGAGCGATTCCGGTCACCCGGAACCCTGGTGGTCTCTTACACCGCCGTTTCACCCTTACCCGCCCGGTTGCCCGGGCGGGCGGTCTGTTCTCTGTGGCACTGTCCCGCGGGTTGCCCCGGGTGGGTGTTGCCCACCACCGTGCTCTGCGGAGCCCGGACGTTCCTCGGCGGCTCATGGAGCCGACGCGACCGTCTGGCGACCTGTCCCCCTCCATCGTAGCCGCCCGCCGGGAGCGAACTCCCCCGCCCTCACTGCAGACTTCCCCGGCCTCACTACAGTGGGTGCCGTGATCATCCTGCTCCCGCCCTCCGAGGGCAAGACACCCGCGCGCTCCGGGCGCCCCCTGGACCTCGAGGCGCTGAGCTTCGCGCAGCTGGCGCCCGAGCGCGCCCAGGTGCTCACCGCCCTCGCCGAGGCCTCGGCGGCCCCCGATGCGCTCCTCACCCTGGGCGTGGGCCCCAGTCTGGCCGCCGACGTCGAGCGCAACACCCACCTGCGCACCGAGCACGCCGCCCCCGCGATCCAGACCTATACGGGCGTGCTCTACGGCGCGCTGGGCGCCGCCGACCTCGATGCGCGGGCCCGGCGCCGGCTGAGCGGGGTCTACGTGTCCTCCGCGCTGTTCGGCATCGTGGGCGCCCGTGACCGGATCCCGGCCTACCGGCTGGCGATGAAGACCTCGCTGCCGCCGCTCGGCGGGCTCGCCGCCTGGTGGCGGCCGCGCCTGGCACCGGTCCTCGACGACGCATTCGCCGGCCAGCTCATCCTCGACTGCCGCTCCGCGGAGTACCGCCGGGCCTGGCCGGGGCCACCGGAGGCCGTCGTCACGGTCGAGGCCGTCACGGAGACCGGCGGCAAGCGCAAGGTGATCTCGCACAACGCGAAGCACGCCCGCGGCGCGCTCGCGGGCCACCTGCTGCGCCGGGCCGGCCGGATGCCGGCCACGCTCGAGGCCCTCGAGTCCGCCGCCGCTGAGGCGTTCCGCGTGGAGCTGCGCCCGCCCGTCGGCGCGCAGCCGGCGGTCCTCACGCTCGTCGTCGAGGGCTGAGGGCCGCGCCGCTCACGGCTTGACGAGCGGGACCTCGCACTCCTCGCACACGAACGTCTGGCCGCCGGGCGCCTCGGCGACGGCCGCCGCGGTGCGCCCGCTGAACGCCGTGCCGCAGGCGCCGCACGCGCCGGCGGAGATGAGCGCCGCGCCCACCCCGCCCTGCGCGGCATTCCCCTCGATCTGGGCACGAAACTCCACCGGGATGAGCGACGCCTGCGCCTCGAGCTGGGCGCTGAGGTCCGCGCGCTCGGCGTCCAGTCGCTCGGCGGTCTCCTTGCGCTCGGCCTGCAGCCTGCCGCCCTGCGCGGCCAGCTCCTGGGCCCTGGCGCGCAGCGTGGCGAGGCGCTCCTGCGTCTTCTCCAGCGCCTCGATCGCAGCCAGCTCGCCCTCCTCGGACTCCCCGAGCAGCCCCTGGGAGGTCGCGATGTCGCCCTGGAGCGCCACGAGGTCCTTCGACGTCAGTCCCTCGCCGGCCTGCAGCTTCGCCTCCATGGCCTCGATCTGGGCGCGCCGCTTGGCGACCTCGGCTTCGCGCTCGGCCAGCTCCTGCTGCCGTTCGGCTTCGCGGGCCTCCCCCGCGGCGATCGTCTGAGCGGTCTCCTTGTGCTCGGCCGCGACGGTGCGCAGGCGCTCGAGCAGGTCCGCCTGCTGTGCCTCGTGCCGGTTGCGCCGCAACCGGCCGGCGATGTCGATCCACGCAGCGACCGCTCCGGCGGCTTGAGAATCGAGCTTCATGGGCGACCTCCGTCGATCGTGGGTACAGAGTGGGACGCGGGTCCGGTGTAGGACACGGGCATTGGGCTCAACACGGGTCCGGGACTGAACGCGGGTGCGGGACTGGGCAAGGGGCGGGTCTGCGGCGCAACCGGGCCGCGCGCAGGCGCCGGGGAAAACGCGGGCGCCCGGACGGGGGCGGTCCGGTGCCGCGGCGCGGCGGCAACGCGGGCGGCCACCTAGGCGAACCCCGGCTGCCCGATGCACAGGTCCCAGGGATCCGAGCGCACGGCGGAGAGCTCGATGCGCACGGCGAAGCCGTCCCCGGCCAGCGCGTCGGCCAGCTGCGCGGCCGCCCGGGGCAGCCACAGCGCCTCGGCGGCCCAGTGGGAGATGTCGATGAGGTGCGGGGTGCCGGCGCCCCGGTGGGCGGTGTCGCGGGCCTCGGAGGCCGGGTGATGGCGCAGGTCGGAGGTGATGTAGACGTCGCTGCCGGCCGCGCGCACCTCGTCGAAGAGCGAATCGCCGGACCCGCCGAGCACGGCGGCCGTCTCGATGCGGGCCTCCGGATCGCCGGCGACGCGCACGCCGGTGGCCGTGGGCGCCAGTGCTTCGGCCAGCGCCTCGGCAAGCTGCCTGACGGTCAGGGGCTCCGGGAGCGCGCCTGCCCTTCCGATGCCCACGCCGACCGGGGCGCCGGCGGTGGGCGCGAGGGGCCGCCGCTCGCGCAGCCCGATGGCATCTGCGAGGACATCGGAGACCCCGCCCACCGCGGAGTCCGCGTTCGTGTGGGCGTTGAAGGCGGCGATGCCCGCCTCGATGAGCTCGGTGACCTGGCCGCCCTTGAGCGTGTCCGCCGCCACCGAGGTCACGCCGCGCAGCAGCAGCGGATGGTGGGTGAAGAGGAAGTCCGCGCCGGCCTCCCGGGCCTCGGCGATGACGGCATCGACCGGATCGAGAGCGCACAGGATGGACTCCACCCGCACCTCGGGCTGCCCGACGGCAAGGCCGACGGAATCCCACGACTCCGCCCAGGCGGCCGGCCAGAGGCGCTGGCAGGCGGCGACGACATCGCGAACGCGGGGCGAATCCATATGTCAAACCTAATACACGCCCGGGTGCGCGGGGGCTAGATTTGCGCCATGACGATCACCCCCATGCGCTCCTCGACCATCTCCGACGTGATCCGCCGCTCCGCGCGCCGCTTCCGCACGGACACCGCCCTGCGCTTCGCCGACCGCACGTGGTCCTACGAGCAGCTCGATGCGGCCGTCACCGCGCTCGCCCGCGAACTGCTGGCCCGCGGACTGGAACCGGGCGACCGGGTGGCCGCCTATGGCAAGAACTCGGACCTCTACGCGCTCGCGTTCCTGGCCACGGTGCGCGCCGGGCTCATCCACGTGCCGGTGAACTACCAGCTCACGGGCGACGAGCTCGACTACATCCTCGACAACTCCGGAGCGCAGACCGTCATCGCGGATGCGGACTTCCTGGGCGCCGTGCGCGCCACGCAGCGCGGCCGCGAGGCGCAGCTGCTGAGCTTCGAGGACCTGCTGCCGATCGTCTCCGCCCAGGACATCGAGCCCGCGGGCGACGACGAGTTCCCGGTGGCTGACACGGACGTTGCGCAGCTGCTCTACACCTCGGGCACCACCTCGGCCCCCAAGGGCGCGATCATGACCCACCGCGCACTCGTCCACGAGTACCTCAGCGCGCTCGCGATCCTCGACTTCACCTCCGAGGACCGCCAGATCCACGCGCTGCCGCTCTACCACTCCGCCCAGATGCACGTCTTCCTGCTGCCCGGGCTCATGGTGGGCTCGGAGAACATCATCGTGCCCGCGCCCGTCCCCGGTGAGCTGCTGGCCGCGTTCGCCGCCGAGCGCATCAACACGTTCTTCGCCGCGCCCACCGTGTGGGTGGCACTGGCCAACCACCCGGACTTCGACTCGTTCGACCTCTCCAGCCTGCGCAAGGCCTACTACGGGGCCTCGATCATGCCGGGGCCGGTGCTCGCCAGGCTGCAGGAGAAGCTGCCGGGCCTGGGCTTCTACAACTGCTTCGGGCAGTCGGAGCTGGGCCCGCTGTGCACCGTGCTGCGACCCGAGGAGCACGCCGATCACCCCGGTTCTGCCGGCCGGGCGGCGCTGTTCGTGGAGACGAAGGTCGTCGACGCCGAGGGGCAGACGGTCGAGACCGGGGAGCAGGGCGAGATCCTCTACCGCTCCCCGCAGCTGTGCGAGGGGTACTGGAACAAGCCGGAGGCCACGGCCGAGGCATTCACCGGCGGCTGGTTCCACTCCGGCGACCTGGTCCGCCAGGATGCCGACGGCTTCGTCGAGGTCGTCGACCGCGTCAAGGACGTCATCAACACCGGCGGTGTGCTCGTGGCCGGGCGGCAGGTCGAGGACGCCATCTTCGAACTCGACGAGGTCGCAGAGGTCGCCGTCGTCGGCCGGCCCGATGAGAAGTGGATCGAGGCCGTCACCGCCTACGTGGTGCGCAAGGGCGAGCTCACCGAGGAGCGCGTCATCGCGCACGTGAAGTCCCGGCTGGCCGGCTTCAAGGTGCCCAAGTCCGTGCGCTTCGTCGACGCGCTGCCCAAGAACTCCTCGGGCAAGATCCTCAAGCGCACGCTGCGCGACGAAGACTGACCGACGCACAACGGCCGGGGCACGTCGTCGGTCGGTGCACGTCGTCGGCCGGCCGCAGGCGGCCGGGAGCCGCCGCATGACGGCGACTCCCGGCCCCGTGCTCACGCCGGCGCCGGGGTACAGCACACCGCGCCCGAGGTGCGGGCCGGGCGGTGCTCGGCCCGCACCTCGGGCGCGGTGACGGTGGTGGCAATGGCGAACGCGGCCGGGCGGAATGCGCCGCCCGTGGCGCTCAGATCGCCTGGCCGGCCGCCTCGACCACCGGTGTCCCCTGGCCGCGCAGCAGCTTGGAGACCGGGCAGCGGGCGTGGCCGGCCCGGGCCGCCTCGAGCGTTCGCTGCGCGTCCAGGCCCGGGATGTCCACCCGCGCGCGCGGCTCGAACGCGTACTCCCCGTCCCGGCTCAGCAGCGCGACCTCCACGCTGACCTGCGGCGGGTGCGCGGCCGCGTCGATGCCCAGGCGCCCCAGAGCCGCCTCGACGGAGGCGGACAGGCAGGTGGCCCAGGACATCGCGAGGAACTGCTCCGGGTTCGTCCCGGCCTCCGGGTGCTGGGGCGGGCCCGTCGTCACGCTGGGCCCGTCGCTCAGGCTCACGGTGCCGTGGGTGCCGCCCGTGTTGTGCGCCGTCGTCGCGTAGATCCGCTCGCCCATGGGCCGCCCCTCCCCCGGCTCAGCGCTTGGCGGCGGCGCGGTTGCGGGCGGCGTCGACCTCGTCGGCGATGCGCGGGCGCAGGTCGTCGAGCTGCGTGACGTGCTTGGGCTCGAGCTCCTCGAGCGAGGAGACGCCCAGCAGCTTCATGACGCGCGTGACCTCGCTCGTGAGGATCGCGAGCATCCGGTTGACGCCCATCTCACCACCGGCCATGAGGCCGTAGAGGTAGGCGCGGCCCACCTGCGTATATCGGGCGCCGTGGGCGATCGCCGCGACGACGTCGGCTCCGGACATGATGCCCGTGTCGACGTGGACCTCGAGGTCCTTGCCGACTTCGCGTACGACCTCGGGCAGCAGGCGGAACGGGACGGGGGCGCGGTCGAGCTGGCGGCCGCCGTGGTTGGACAGCTGGATGCCGTCCACCCCGAAGTCCGCGAGCTTCTTGGCGTCCTCGACGTTCTGCACGCCCTTGACGACGACGGTGCCGCCCCACAGGTCGCGGATCTCGGCGAGGTCGTCGTAGGTGATGGACGGGTCGAACATCGTGTCGAGCAGCTCGCCCACCGTGCCGTTCCAGTTGCGGATCGCGGCGAACTCGAGCGGCTCGGTGGTGAGGAAGTTGATCCACCACTCGGGGCGCGGGGCTGCGTCGATCATCGTCTTGAGCGTCAGCTGGGGCGGGAAGGACATCCCGTTGCGCTTGTCGCGGTGGCGGGCGCCGGCCACCGGCGTGTCGACCGTGACGAGGAGGGTGTCGAAGCCCTGGGCCTTGGCCCGCTCGACGAGCTCATAGGAGCGGTGGCGCTCCTTCATCATGTAGAGCTGGAACCACAGCCGCGCATCGGGGGCGGCCTTGCGCACCTCCTCGGGGCTCGTGGTGCCCAGGGTGGACAGCGCGAAGGGCACGCCGTAGTTCTGCGCGGCGCGGGCACCGGCGCGCTCGCCTGCGGCGTGCATGAGGCGGGTGAAGCCGGTGGGCGCGATGCCCACCGGGAACTCGACGCGCTTGCCCAGCACGTCCCAGCCCGTGTCCACGTTCGTGACGTCGTGGAGGATGCTCGGGTGGAACTCGACGTCGCGGAAGGCGCTGATGGCCCGCTGCAGGCCCACCTCGTTCTCCGCCGCGCCGAACGTGTACTCGAAGGGGCCCTTGGGGGTGCGGCGCTTGGCGATCTTGCGCAGGTCCCAGACCGTCTGCGCCTTCTCCAGGCGGGCGATCTTGGGGTTCTTGAACGGGTTCTCGAACTTCATGACCGACTTGAGGTATTCGAGGTCC
Organism: Brevibacterium rongguiense; assembly: GCF_009857845.1. Classification (GTDB taxonomy): domain Bacteria; phylum Actinomycetota; class Actinomycetes; order Actinomycetales; family Brevibacteriaceae; genus Brevibacterium; species Brevibacterium rongguiense. Next base: position 25,508 of record NZ_WWEQ01000008.1, read on the forward strand.
GGGATCTGGTGCTCCATGGCGGCTCCTTCTGTGCGGCGTCCTGCGGACTGGGTGGCGCTGCCGGCGGCGCGTCCCGCATGGGGCCGCAACCGCACAGCCTCGCTCTTAGGCAAGCCTATCTGGTTGGACCGCGGGTGCGAGGTGCGGGGGCGGTCACTCTGGCGCAGGGCGGCGGGCCACCATGGACCATGGATGGCGGGGGTGTGCGCGCTCATGCGCGGCGATGACCCGCGCGGCGGGGTGCGCCCGCGCGGCGCGGCCGCACCCCGCCGGGGCCCGTGCACCGGTTGACGGGCCCCCGGTCGCCCAGTAGTCTGCCAGCAGCGCGCCGCGATGGGCCGCGCCCAAGGGAAGGCGGCCGCATGAGTGCCTCACTGCTCCACCTCATCATCCTGGTGATCGTCGTTGTCGTGTTCCTCGTCATCGCCGGTGGGATCACCCTCATCATCGTGCTGGTCACTCGCAGCAACAAGAAGCAGACGGCGCAGCGGCCGCAGGGGCCACAGCCCGGCCAGCCCGGCCAATACGGGCAGCCCGGCATGAACCAGGGGCCGGCACATCCCGGCCAGCCGGCCTACGGCCCGCCCGGCCAGCAGAGCCAGGCGCCCCAGTACGGTCAGCCGCAGCAGGGCGGTGCCGTGCCGCCGCAGGGCTCGCAGGGGCAGCGGCCACCGCAGGGCGGGCAGCCGCCGCAGGGCGGGCAGCCGCCAAGCTGAGGCCAGCTCGAATCAGAGCCGACCCACGGTCAGCGGTTCCCAGCGACCGCGCCGAACACGGCTCGCCTGGGCCGCTGCGCACCGCGCCTGTGGCATACTCGGAACTCGTCGCCGGCCTGGCCGGATGACGCAAGTGGGGCCTATAGCTCAGTTGGCTAGAGCATCTCGTTTACACCGAGAGGGTCGGGGGTTCGAGTCCCTCTGGGCCCACCCCACCTGCCCTTCGGCGATGTTTTCCCGATCGCCGCCGTAACGGCAGTGCGACCAAGGCCCGATGCCCTCCCCCACTGGGTAGCCTGGGCCACATGTCAGCTGACTCCGGTCCCGCCTCCGCGTCCATCGCCCCGCCCGCCATCCAGCCCGACGTCCGCGTGCGCGGCGCCCGCGAGCACAACCTGCGCGATATCGACCTCACGATTCCCCGCGACGCCATGGTCGTCTTCACCGGCGTCTCCGGTTCCGGCAAGTCCTCGCTGGCCTTCGGGACGCTGTTCGCGGAGTCGCAAAGGCGCTACCTCGAGTCGGTGGCGCCCTATGCGCGACGCCTCATCGACCAGGCCGGTGTGCCGGACGTCGACTCCCTCACCGGCATGCCGCCTGCGGTCGCGCTCCAACAGCAGCGCGGCGGCCGCAGTGCCCGCTCCTCGGTGGGCAGCATCACGACCCTGTCGAGCCTCGTGCGCATGCTCTACTCCCGCGCCGGGGACTACCCGCCGGAGCAGCCCATGCTCTACGCGGAGGACTTCTCCCCCAACACCGTCGAGGGGGCGTGCCCGGAGTGCCACGGCACCGGCCGGGTCTACGAGGTCACCGAGGAGCGCATGGTGCCCGACCCCTCCCTGACGATCCGCGAGCGCGCGATCGCCGCCTGGCCCACGGCGTGGCACGGCCACCAGCTGCGCGACGTGCTCGTGGCCCTGGGCTACGACGTGGATGTGCCCTGGCGCGACCTGCCGCAGAAGCAGCGGGACTGGATCCTCTACACGGAGGAGACGCCGAACGTGGGCGTCTATTCGCGCCTGTCGCTGCCGGAGGCGCAGGCCGCCGCCGAGGCGGGGGACGAGTACAGCTATCACGGCACGTTCGTGGGTGCGCGCAAGTACGTGCTCGACACGTTCGCAAACTCCAAGAGCGCCGGCATGAAGCGCAGGGCCGCCGAGTTCCTCAGCTCCGCGCCGTGCCCGGCCTGCCACGGCAAGCGGCTCAAGCCCGAGGCCCTCTCCGTCACCGTCGACGGCCTCGACATCGCCGATTTCTCCGCCCTGCCGCTGTGGGAGCTCACCGAGCGCCTGACCGCACTCGCCCAGGCCCCCGAATCTGCGGACCTCGACGGCGCGGTGTCCGAAGACGCGGGCCAGGGGACGACGGCCAGTGGCGAATCGGCGAGCACTGGCGCGGACGCCGGGCTCGATGCCGAGGCGCGGCGGGCCGCCGTCGAGCGGCGCGTTGCCGCCGGTGGATCGGCTCACGCGGTCGCCCCAGACGTGCGCCGCACGGGCAACCAGTCGGCGGAGAAGCGGGCCGCGGCCGCGCGATTGGGCGCGGAGCTGGTCAACCGACTGCGCCCCATCATCGACCTGGGGCTGGGCTACCTCTCGCTGGGCCGCACGACCCCCACGCTCTCCGGTGGCGAACTCCAGCGCCTGCGCCTGGCCACCCAGCTGACCTCCGACCTGTTCGGGGTGGCGTACGTCCTCGACGAGCCGTCCGCGGGGCTGCATCCCAAGGACGTCGCGGCGCTGCTGGGCATCCTCAGCGGCCTCAAGAGCGGGGGGAACAGCCTCTTCGTCGTCGAGCACTCCGTGGAGGTCATGCGCGAGGCCGACTGGCTCGTCGACATCGGCCCCGGTGCCGGTGAGCACGGCGGACGGGTCGTCTACAGCGGTCCCACCGCGGGGCTCGCGAACGCAGCGGACTCGCAGACCCGCGGCTATCTGTTCGGCGGGAGCGGGCTGGCCCCGCACACGCCGCGCACGCCCTCCGACTGGCTGCGCCTGTCGCACGTCGCCCGCAACAACCTGCGCGACGTCTCCGTCGACTTCCCCCTGGGTGCGCTCACGGCGGTCACGGGCGTATCCGGCTCCGGCAAGTCGAGCCTCGTGAGCCAGGTGCTGCCCGCCGTCGTGGGCGAGCGGCTAGGCCGCCCGACCGGCGCCGAGGACGAACAGCCGGAAGGCGATGAGCTGCTGCTGTCGGAGGGGCCCGGACAGCTCGACGGCACGATCTCGGGTGCGCTCAGCGGCGTGCACCGGGTGGTGAGCATCGATCAGCGGCCCATCGGCCGCACCCCGCGCTCGAACGTGGCGACGTACACGGGTCTGTTCGACCACGTGCGCCGGCGCTTCGCCCAGACACCCGAGGCGCGCTCCCGCGGCTACAAGCCCGGTCGCTTCTCGTTCAATGTGTCCGGCGGCCGCTGCCCCACCTGCGAGGGCGAGGGCCAGGTCATGGTCGAGCTGCTGTTCCTGCCCTCCGTCTTCACCCCGTGCCCGGACTGCCACGGCACGCGCTACCGGGCCAGCACGCTGGAGATCACGTGGCGCGGCGCGACGATCGCGCAGGTGCTCGACATGAGCGTTGAGGCGGGCCTCGAGTTCTTCGAGGGCGAGTACGACATCATGCGCTCGCTCACCGCACTCCACGATGTGGGCCTGGGCTACCTGCGCCTGGGCCAGCCGGCCACGGAGCTCTCCGGCGGTGAGGCGCAGCGCGTGAAGCTCGCCAGCGAGCTCCAGCGCGCGCAGCGCGGCGACACGCTATACCTGCTCGACGAGCCCACCTCCGGCCTGCACTGCGCGGACGCGGACCGGCTCGTCAACCACCTGCAGACGCTCGTCGATGCGGGCAACACCGTCATCATGGTGGAGCTCGACATGCGCGTCATTACCGCCGCCGACTACGTCATCGACCTGGGGCCCGGTGCCGGTGACGAAGGCGGCAGGATCGTGGCGGCGGGCACCCCCGCACAGGTCGCCGAGGCGCCGGACAGCACCTCGGCGCCCTACCTCGCCACCGCCCTGCGCGAGGCGGATGCCCACGGGGCCGAGCGCGAATAGCCGCGCAGGCAGCGCGGGCGAGGCCGGCCGGCACCGGGGCGTGCGCACCCCTCCCGGCGCGGCGCCCCGGGCTCAGAACAGCGCCGACTGGTGATCCGCACCGGGAGCGCCCCCTGCGACCGCGGCCTGACGCTCGATCCAGCGGCAGAGCAGGTCGAGGATGTACGCCTGCTGGTCCTGCGTGAGCGGCTGGCCGCGCGCGAAACCGTGATTGCGCTCCAGGCACGTCCGGCAGCACGTCGCCGTGGCGTGCTGGCCGCGGAAGACGGGGTGACCGCCCCACGGGGTCTGCTGGCCGTCCTTCGCCGGCCGGGCCGGGGCCAGCCGGGAGCCGATGAAGTCCTGAGCGTGGCACCGGACCGTGGCCATGCCGCGCGAGCGCACGTACTCCTGCTCGCCGCCGCGCAGGTGGAAGCGCGCGCGAAACGAGCTGCGCGCCAGGCGCAGCAGAACAGCATCGAGTGCGAGGGTGTCCATGGTGCGGCCACCGTAACCCGGGCCACTGACATGGGCGGCTTCGTCGAACGGGGCCAGGGGCGCCGCGCCCCAGGAGACTCTGACTTGAGCGCTATCAGTCAAGGTCCCCGATCCCGCTCACCCAATCGACTCGGCCAGTCCCAGCAGGATGCCCTCGGGACCGCGGATGTAGCACAGGCGGTAGACGCCCCTGTAGTCGACGACCTCGGTGCTGACGAGCTCGGCGCCGAGCGCCCGCGCCCGGTCGAGTACCGTATCGAGGTCGTCGACGTTGAACATGACGCGCAGGTAGCCCAGCGCGTTGACCGGCGCGCGGCGGTGGTCGGCCGCGGGGGCGGGCTCGCGGAAGCGCGAGAGCTCGAGCCTGCCGTGCCCGTCGGGGGTGCGCATGGTGGCGATGTCGACGCGCTGCCCGGGCAGCCCCGTCACGCGGCCGGCCCAATCACCATCAACGGATGCTCGGCCCTCGCACTCGAGACCCAGCACCACGAAGAACTCAATCGCCGCATCGAGGTCCTCGACCACGATGCCCACATTGTCCAGCCGCACGCCCATGCCGACAGGCTAACGCCCGCCGGTGCCGTCGCCGCGGCCTCGCTCGGCCCTGTGCCGATCCGCCGGGGTGGCGCCCCGGCCAGGGGCGGCCGCACCGCGCGCGAGGTGTTCGCTGGGCCCGTCGGCGCGGTCGGTGCTCAGGGCAGCAGGGCCCGTGCGACGGAGGACAGCGCGGCGGCAAACCGTTCCCCCGCGCCCGCATCGGCGACGCCCAGCAGCTGCCGGTTCTGCTCGATCTGCACGTGGCCCAGTACGAACGACAGCAGGGCCTCCTGCGCGGCCGGGTCCGGCACCGCCTCCTCGAGGCGCTCCGGCACGGTCGATTCGGCGTCGAGGGAGTAGGCGAGGAGGAAGATCTCCGCCCCGTCGCGGTGGCGTAGCAGCACATCGCGCAGCGCGGTGGCGACCACGACCGCGCTCGCCGCGGTGCCGCGGGGCAGGCGCGCATCGACCTCGGCGGACAACCTCCGGCTGACGAGGACGAAGACCTCCTGTTTGTTCTTCACGTGCCAGTACAGCGCGGAGGGTTGGACATCGAGGTCGCGGGCGAGCCTGCGCATCGACAGATCCCCCATGCCGAAGTCCGCGAGGATCGCGAGCGCGGCGTCGGCGATCGAGTCGGTGGTCAGCGGCATGGGCGGGGCCTTTGATCGTGGTGGACGGGCGAGAAGAGCCTACCGGGGCGCGGCCGCGACCGGGCGCACCGGCCCGCGCACATCCGCACCGGGCAACGCACATGCCCACCGCGCGGTGTGTATCCGCACCGGCCCGCGCGCGGCCACACCGGGCAACGCACCGCCGGGCCGGCACGCGGCGGGCAGCACCGCCTCAGCCCTGCGTGCGGCGGCGCCGCTCCTCGACGCTGACCACCAGTTCCTCCTCCGCACCGGGCCCGGCCTTGATGCCGGTGGGCAGGCGGAGCATGAAGAACACGCCCACTGCCAGCCACAGGCCGAACATCGTCCACGAGGGCCACTCGAGCTGGGCGGAGAACGGCGTGATGGGCAGGTAGAGGATGAAGAGGATGAGCGTGAGCACGGCGGCGATCGCGCCGATGACCATGCCGCCGCCGCCCTTGCCGCCGATCCGCAGGGGCCGGCCCATGTCCGGCTCGCGGCGGCGCAGCACGAGGAATGCGACGCTGACGAGGAAGTACGCGATGACGATCGCGGGCGAGCCCGCATCGACGATCCAGCCGAGCGCGGCGGTGCCGAGGAACGGGGCCAGCGCGGAGAGCGCACCGATGAAGAGGATCGCGTTCGACGGCGTGCGGTAGCGCGGGTGGAGCTTGCCGAACCAGCGCGGGATCATGCCGGCGGCGGCCATGGCCCACATGAGCCGCGAGGAGCCCATGAGGAAGGCGTTCCACGAGGTGATGATGCCCGCCAGGCCGCCGGCGATGACGATCTTGCCCCAGATGGGCGAGCCGAGCATGGCGGACAGCGCGTCGGCGGTGACGAGGTCGTGGGTGCCCAGCTGATCCGACGGGATGCCCACGGAGGTCATCGCGATGATGACGATGTAGAACGCGATCGCCATGACGACGGAGACGACGACGAGCTTGCCGATCTTCTGCGGCGGGAGCTTGACCTCCTCGGCCGCCTGCGGGATGACGTCGAAGCCGACGAACAGGAACGGCACGACCGCCATGACGCCGATGAAGCCGGTCGCCCCGCCTGCGAACAGCGGCTGCGCATCCGCGACGTCCCCGCCGACGAGTCCGCCGGTGAGCAGGAGGAGGGCCACGATGATGAGGAACCACACGACGAACGTCTGGACGAGTGAGGCGACCTTGACGCCGCGGATGTTGATCCACGTGATGATGAGCGCCGTGACGGTGCCCACCAGCGCCCAGGTGAGGTGGACGTCGAAGCCTGCGATCGTCCACAGCTTGATGTGCTCGAGGCCCGGGAACAGGAAGACCGCCGTCTTGGGCACGGAAACGGCCTCGAACATGACGACGCTGATGTAGCCGCCGGTGATCGCCCACGAGCCGAACAGGGAGGCGCGCGGGCCCATCGCGCGGATGAGGTAGTTGTGCTCACCGCCGGCGTGCGGCATGGCCGCGACGAGCTCCGAGTACACGGTGCCGACGAAGCACATGATGATGCCGCCCGCGGCGAAGGCGATGACCGCCCCGAGCGTGCCGGCCCCGTTGATCCAGTCGCCGGTGAGCACCACCCAGCCGAAGCCGATCATCGCGCCGAAGCCGATGAAGAGTGCGTCGATGCTGCCGAGCGCGCGGACGAACCCGTGACCGCGGTCGCGGTGCTCGAGCGGGTTGCCACCGGACGAACCGCCCGATGGCTGGTTCGCGGCAGAGTTGGGTGCGTATTCGCTGCTCATGTCCGTCGTCCTTCGTGTCCGTGCCTCATTGCTGCGGGCCAGTGGGCGGATGTTCAGAAGGCTAGCAGGCTTCGCTCAGGATCGGCGTCCCGTCGCGCCCGTCGCCGCGGCCGCCCCGAGGCGCTCCCCACCGCTCGAACGCACGCCGCGCGGGCGCCCCCGATTATGCGAACGGCCCGCCGGCGGGTTAGAGTGTCTCCTGTTGTTCGGCCACCGCGGGTGGCGGCACAGCCTCGGGATATAGCGCAGCTTGGTAGCGCGCCTCGTTCGGGACGAGGAGGTCGTGGGTTCGAATCCCGCTATCCCGACCAGCTCAACGGGCCCGGAATCTCATGATTCCGGGCCCGTTCGCTCTTCGCCCTCGCCGCCGTCGCTCGGTCTTGGCCCTCGTCGTTCACAGGAGTGCACGGCTGCGCCTCAGCGCTGCTGGCAGACCGGGCACCAGAACAGCTTGCGGTTCTGCATGAGCTCCATGGCAATCGGCGTGCCGCACACGCGGCAGGGCTGACCGGCGCGCCCGTAGACCCAGTGGCGCTCCTCGCGGTGCTCGAGCGCGGCCTCCTTCGCGCGGCCGCGCAGACCGGTGCGGGTGACGATGACGCCGGTGTCCACCCCGATCGGCAGCAGCTTCGCCCAGTCATCCCACAGCGCGTCGACCTGCACCGCGCTCAGCGCGCTGCCCGGGGCGAACGGGCTGATGCCCGCGCGGAACAGCATCTCCGCGCGGTAGATGTTGCCGATGCCCGCGATGACCGCCTGGTCCATGAGCAGCGTCCCAATGGGAGTGCGCCGCTTGGCAACCGCCGCGGCGAACCGGCGGCGGCCCCGCGCGCGCCCGTCGACGAGCGGATCGGGGCCGAGCTTCGCCAGCACGGCATCCACCTGTGCCGCGTCGAGCACCTCGCAGGCGGTGGGGCCGCGCAGGTCCGCGCACGCCCCGGCTCCCAGCAGGCGCACCCGCACCGCTCCGATCGGCTCGGGCGGCCACTCCTGTTCGAGCTCCCCCCGGCCCGCGCCCGAGGCGCCCGGCAGCTCGGTCTCGGACTCGCCGGCGCGCAGGCGGCGCGGGGCGCCCATGGACGCCGGCCGCTCGACCCGCGCCCGCCGGGCATCGAGGGCGCGTGCGGGAAGCGAGTACTCGCCCGTTTGGCCGATGCGCTCGGTGCTCCCCCGCTCACCGGGGTCTGCGGCCCCTCCGTGCGGCGCGCCGACTGCGTCGCCACCACGAGCGTCTGCGCCAGCGGTGTCCGCAGCACGAGCTGCCGCGCCACGGGCATCCGCGCCGACCTCATCCGGCCCCGCGCCCGCCCGCAGCGCGAAGTCCCATGCGCCGTAGATGCCCAGGTGGACGCGCAGCCAGAGGTCGCCGTCGAACTCCATGAACATCTGCTTGCCCACCGCGATCGTGCGCAGCACCGTGCGGCCGTCGAGCCGCTGCGCCCCCGCGGCGAAGCGGCCCTGCGGAGAGGTCACGCGCACGGGCTTTCCGGCGAAGAGCTCGTCGAAGCGGCGGGCGATGCGGTGGACGGAGTGGCCCTCGGGCACCGCTCAGCCCTCGGCGCCGCCGACCGCGCCGGAGTCACCGGCCGCGCCGGAGTCGCCGAGCTCCGCGGTGAGTTTGGCCGCCGCCACCTGCAGCGCCTCGGGCTGGGCCTGCGGGCCCTTGTTGCGCGGGTCGAAGTCGGCCGTCGAGGTGGTGGGCCAGACGTGGATGTGGACGTGGGGCACCTCGTAGCCCTGGATCATGAGGCCGATCCGCTGGGCGCCGAAGGCCGCGAGCTGCGCGCGGCCGATGCGCTGGGCGACCGCCATGAGGTGGTCGGTGAGCTCCTGGGGCATGTCGACCCAGTGGTCGTACTCCGTGCGCGGGACGACGAGCACGTGGCCCTCCGTCAGCGGCTCCACATCGAGGAACGCCGCGCACTGCTCGTCCTCGTAGACGAACGCGCCGGGAATCTCGCCGTCCATGATCTTCGTGAAGATCGTCGCCATCTCAGTCCTCCTCCTCGCGGGGCCGGGCCGCCAGGGCGCCGGCGCGGGCCCCGCCCGTTGCCGGCGGCGGCCCTGTGCCCAGCCTACCGAGCCCGATGCGGGGCGCACCACGGACCGCGAAGCGGGGATGATGGGCGGCCGGCCCGCCGACAGGAGATGGGCGGCCGGACGCACCGCGCAGCGGTGCCCGGCCCGGTGCGCGGCGCGCTCGGAAGAGACCGGCGCGCTCGGAAGAGGTCCGGGCCGGGGGGAACCCGGACGGGGTAGGGGCTGCCGGGGGATCAGGGCCGAACGGCGCGGGCGCTCTCGAGCCACGGCGCGAAGTCGCGCCGAGCGCCGGCCGGCAGCACCTGGGAGGCCACGATGCGGCCGGCTGCCACGAGGAATGTGGCGCGCACGGCCATCCCGCGCGCATCGTCGAACGCGCCGTAGGAGCGCGCAACCGCACCGTGCGGCCAGAAGTCCGACAGCAGCGGGAAGGGAGCCCCGAGCTCCCGGGCCCACGCGGCCAGCGCGAACTTCGGATCGCAGGAGATGCCCGCCAGCCCACAGCCGGCGGCCGCGAAGTCGGCGTGGCGCGCGGTCAGCTCGCCGAGCTCCTCACCGCAGACCGGGGAGAACGCGAACGGGTAGAACACAATGAGCGCCGAGCGGGCCGGCCGCGCCCCGCCCCCCGCAGCATCCGAGCCCGCACTCCCCGGGCCAGTGCCAGCCGGTGCGTCGCCGACATCGTCCCCGGGTGCGGGGGCAGGCGCGGGCGCCGGTGCGGCATACCCAGGTGCCGACGCCGGAGCGTCGGCTCGGACGATTGGATCGGCTCCGGCCACGAGATCGGCCGGGCCCAGCTCCTCGCCCCAGTGGGCGGGCAGGGCGAAGTCCGGGGCGGCGTCACCGGGCGCGGGCGCCTGGGGCGCCGGCTCGCCGGCGGCTGGGTCAGCCGTAGTTCTTCTTCCCCACGAGCCGCGTGGCCGACCAGTCGGACCCCACCGTCACGGTGTTCGTCACGTGCATGCCCGCGGTGGGGGCGGCATCGGCGATGTCGACCGGGGTGATGTGGCCCGCGCGCCCGGCCTTGGGCGTGAGCAGCCACACGATGCCGCCATCGGCCAGGGTGGTCTGGGCGTCGACGATGCCATCGGTGAGGTCGTCGTCATCGGAGCGCCACCACATGACGATGACGTCGAACACGTCGTCGACGTCCTCGTCGGCCATCTCCTCGCCGGTCGCGGCCGCAATGCCGTCCCGCAGCGCGGCGTCGACGTCCTCGTCGTACCCGATCTCCTGCACGTACTGGCCCGAACGCAGTCCGAGGGGATTGCCCTCGCTCTGCTCGCCGTCCGCTGCGCTCGTCCTCTCCGAAGGGGAAACACTCATGTGATCATCTTCCCGCCTCGGGCGGCCTGCCGCAAATGGCCGCACCGCGCGTCGCGGCGGCGCCCTCCCCCCGCCCGCACCCGAGGCGCCGGCCGCGGCCCGTCCGCCCGCACCTCGGGCGCGGCGCACCCCCGGGGCCCGAGCACGAGCGAGCGCGCGGTGCGAGGAGGGAGCGGTGTGAGCAAGGACCTGCCCGCGCGGCGCGCGAGCACGTGCGCGGTGTTCTAGGCTGGGGGCAACCCGGCTGCCGGACGGGGTGGTCCTTGGCACCTCCGCCGTCTTTCGATGCCGTCGTCTCGCAAGAAGAGGAAGCGCAGTGGACAAGAACTTCAGGGGACCCATCCTCAACGGCCTGCCCAGCCAGGTCCCGGACACGGATCCGGAGGAGACGCAGGAGTGGATCGAGTCCCTCGACGCCCTCGTCGAGGACGGCGGCCGCACACGCGCCCGCTACGTCATGCTCAGCCTCATCCAGCGCGCCCGCGAGAACAACCTGGGCGTGCCCAGCCTCACGGCGACGGACTACATCAACACGATCGGCCCGGAGGCCGAGCCCTGGTTCCCGGGCGATGAGGAGATCGAGCGCCGCTACCGCCGGTGGAACCGCTGGAACGCCGCCATCATGGTCCACCGTGCCCAGCGTCCCGGTGTGGAGGTGGGCGGGCACATCTCGACCTATGCCTCCGCCGCCACGCTGTACGAGGTGGGCCTCAACCACTTCTTCCGCGGCAAGGACCACCCGGGCGGCGGCGACCACATCTTCTACCAGGGTCATGCCTCCCCCGGCATGTACGCCCGCGCCCTGCTCGAGGGCCGGATGACCGAGGACCAGCTCGACGGCTTCCGCCAGCAGGTCTCCCACCACATCGACGGCAAGCCCTCCGGCCTGCCGTCCTACCCCCACCCGCGCCAGCTGCCGGACTTCTGGGAGCACCCCACCGTCTCCATGGGCCTGGGGCCCATGAACGCGATTGCGCAGGCGCAGTTCGACAAGTACCTGCTCAACCGCGGGATCAAGGACACCTCCCAGCAGCACACCTGGGCGTTCCTGGGCGACGGCGAGATGGACGAGCCGGAGAGCCGGGGCATGCTCCAGACGGCGGCGTACGAGGAGCTGGACAACCTCACGTTCGTCATCAACGCGAACCTCCAGCGCCTCGACGGCCCGGTGCGCGGCAACGGCAAGATCATCCAGGAGCTCGAGGCGTACTTCCGCGGCGCCGGCTGGAACGTCATCAAGGTCGTCTGGGGCCGCGAGTGGGACGCCCTGCTCTCCCGCGACCGCGACGGCGCGCTCGTCAACCTCATGAACGTCACGAACGACGGCGACTACCAGACGTACAAGGGCGAGTCCGGCGGCTTCGTGCGCGACAACTTCTTCGGCCGCGACCCGCGCACCAAGGCGCTCGTCGAGGACTACAGCGACGACCAGATCTGGAACCTCAAGCGCGGCGGCCACGACTACCGCAAGGTCTACGCGGCCTATAAGGCGGCCGTCGAGCACACGGGCCAGCCCACCGTCATCCTCGTGAAGACGGTCAAGGGCTACTCGCTGGGGCCCCACTTCGAGGCCCGCAACGCCACCCACCAGATGAAGAAGATGACGGTGGACGACCTCAAGCTCGCCCGCGACCACTTCTCCATCCCCATCTCGGACAAGGCACTCGAGGAGAACCCCAAGCTGCCCCCGTACTACTTCCCCGGCGAGGACGCCCCGGAGATCCGCTACCTGCGCGAGCGCCGCGCGGAGCTGGGCGGCTTCACCCCCGAGCGCCGCTCGAAGTACGTCGACATCAAGCTGCCCGACGACAAGGACTTCCAGATCGGGCTCAAGGGCTCGGGCAACCAGAAGATCGCCACGACCATGGCGTTCGTGCGCATCCTCAAGGACCTCATGCGCGACAAGGAGTTCGGCAAGCGCATCGTGCCGATCATCCCGGACGAGGCGCGCACGTTCGGCATGGACTCGTTCTTCCCCACCGCGAAGATCTACAACCCGCACGGGCAGAACTACGTCTCCGTCGACCGCGACCTCTTCCTCGCCTACAAGGAGGCCTCCGACGGCCAGCTCCTGCACATGGGCATCAACGAGGAGGGCTCGACGGCCGCGCTGACCGCCGTGGGCACGAGCTATGCCACCCACGGCGAGCCGATGATCCCGTTCTACATCTTCTACTCGATGTTCGGCTTCCAGCGCTCCGGCGACGCGTTCTGGGCCGCCGGCGACCAGATGGCCCGCGGCTTCGTGCTGGGCGCCACCGCCGGGCGCACAACCCTGGTGGCCGAGGGCCTCCAGCACGGCGACGGCCACTCGCACGTGCTGTCGTCGACGTACCCCTCGATCGTGTCCTACGACCCGGCGTACGCCTACGAGATCGCCCACATCGTGCGCGACGGCATCCACCGGATGTACGACCCGGCCGATGAGCGCAAGGACCCGGACGTCCTGTACTACATCACGATGTACAACGAGCCGATGGTCCAGCCGCCCCAGCCCGAGGGCATCGACCCGCAGCACATCATCAAGGGCCTGTACAGGCTGCGCTCCGGCGCCGAATCCGATGGCCCGAAGGCCCAGCTGCTGTCCTCCGGCGTGGGCGTGCAGTGGATCCTCGAGGCCCAGGAGCTGCTCGAGCGCGATTGGGGCGTGAGCGCCGATGTGTGGTCCGTGACTTCGTGGCAGGAACTGCGCCGCGACGGCCTGGCCTGCGACGACGAGCGCCTCGTCAATCCGGAGCGCGAGCCCCGGGTGCCGTTCGTCACGCAGCAGCTGGCAGACGCGAAGGGCCCGGTCATCGCCACGAGCGACTACGAGCGCGGGCTGCCGGACATGATCCGCCAGTACGTGCCCGGCCACTTCACCTCGCTGGGCGCGGACGGCTACGCGATCTCCGACACGCGACCGGCCGCACGCCGCCACTTCCTCATCGACGGCCCCTCCGTCGTCGTCCAGACGCTCATCAGCCTGGGTGACCTGGGCGAGGTCGACCCGTCCCTTGCCGCGCAGGCCGCGAAGAAGTATCAGCTCGACGACCCGCGCGCCGGCGCCACGGGCTCCACGGAGGGCGCGGGCGCCTGAGCCCAGCCCTCCCCACGGCCGCCGAGGTGCGGCGCAGGTCCTGCGCCGCACCTCGGCGGCTTTGTGCTTGCCTCACAACGTTTTTGTCTGCCAGGCGGTACAGTTCCCGTCATGGCCCAGACGAAGGATGCAGCGCCCACCAGCACCGCCGGCCGCGCGGAGACGATCCGCCGGCTCAAGGCGGGCCAGGCGCTGCTGTCGAAGATCACCCTGCACCACATGGAGTCCCAGCTGCCGTGGTACCGCTCGATGAACACGGCGGACCGCGGCTGGGTCGTCGTGCTCGCGAACTCCGGCATCTCCTCGTTCATCGAGTGGTACCGCAATCCCTCGGCGCCCCTGCGGGTGGTCAGCGAGATCTTCAAGTCCGCGCCGCGCGAGCTCGTCCGCTCGGTCAACCTCCAGCAGACGCTGCAGCTGCTGCGCGTCGTCGTCGAGGTGGTCGAGGAGCGGGTGGGCGACCTCGCCCGGCCCGATGAGCAGCGCGAGCTGCGCGACGCCGTCCTCGTCTACTCCCGCGAGATCGCCTTCGCCGCCGCCGACGTCTACGCCCGGGCCGCCGAGGCGCGCGGCAGCTGGGACGCCCGGCTCGAGGCGATGGTCGTCGACGCCCTGGTCCGCGGCGATTCCGTCGACGAGCTGGCCAGCCGGACCGCCGCGTTCGGCTGGCGCTCCCAGGCCCCGGTCCGCGTGCTCATGGGCCGCGCGCCCCAGCGCAAGGCCCACCGGGGGACGAACGAGATCCGGCGCGCCGCCCAGAAGTGGGCCGAGGACGCGCTCGTGGGCATCCACGACGACCGGCTGCTCATCGTCCTGGGCGGGGTGGAGAGCGCGGACGAGGCGGCCGCCTCGCTCTCACAGTTCTTCGGCCCCTCCGACGTCGTCATCGGCCCGGAGGTCGCCTCGCTCGCCGAGGCCGGCACCTCGGCGGCCGCCGCGGTCTGGGGCCTGCGCACCGCCGCCGCCCGGCCCGCCACGCCCAGGCCCGTCTACGCCGACGACCTGCTGCCCGAGCGCGCGGTCGCCGGCGATGAGCGCGCCGTGCGCGCGCTGACCTCCCGCTACTACGAGCCGCTGGCCGCCGGCAGCGGGCAGCTCCTCGACACGGTGGCCAGCTACCTGGAGTTCGGCGGCTCGCTCGAGACGACGGCCAAGGCCCTGCAGGTCCACCCGAACACCGTGCGCTACCGGCTGCGCAAGATCACCGACCTCGTCGGAGCCGATCCCACCGATGCCCGCACGGGCTTCGTCGTGCGCATCGCTTTGGTCTACGGCCGACTGTCCGAGGCAGGCCAGTTGTCCCGCACCGACAAAATCCGGGGCTGAACCGCCTCCGTGCACTAGGTTCGGATGGCGCGCCCGCACGCCTGAAGATTTGGGAGTTCCTCTTTGCTCGTCATCGCCTGCCCCGGCCAAGGGGCCCAGAAGCCCGGTTTCCTCTCCTCGTTCCTCGAGCTCGAGGCCTTCGCCCAGGCGATCGGCGAGATGTCGGAGGCCTGCGGGCTCGACCTCGCCGCCCTGGGCACCACCGCCGATGCCGAGGAGATCAAGGACACCGCGGTGGCCCAGCCGCTGCTCGTGGCGGCGGCCATCGCCGCGGGCCAACAGCTGCTGCCCCAGGCGGCGCCCCAGCTGCTCGCCGGGCACTCCGTGGGCGAGATCGCCGCGGCCCAGCTCGCCGGCATCCTCTCGCCCGCCGATGCCATGCGCTTCGTGACCGTGCGCGCCCAGGGCATGGCCCGCGCCTCGGCGGCCGAGCCCACCGGCATGGCCGCCGTCGTGGGCGGCCAGGCCGACGACGTCCTGGCGGCCATCGGCGCCGCCGGGCTCTCCCCGGCCAACGTCAACGGCGGGGGCCAGACGGTGGCCGCCGGCAGCCTCGCCGGCATCGAGCGACTGGCCGAGGCGCCGCCCGAGCGGGCCCGCGTCCTCCCGCTCAAGGTGGCCGGCGCGTTCCACACCGCCTACATGGAGCCCGCGCTGCCGGAGCTGCGCGAGACCGCGGGCCAACTGCGCGCCGCGGACCCCACCACGCCGATCCTCACGAACGCCGACGGCTCGGCCGTCGCCTCCGGAGCGCGCTACGTCGAGCTCCTCGTCCACCAGGTGACGAACCCCGTCCGCTGGGACCTGTGCCAGTCGACCATGCTCGAGTCCGGTGCCACCGGCCTGCTCGAGCTGGTGCCCGGCGGCACGCTGACCGGCATCGCCAAGCGCGCTCTCAAGGGCGTGGAGACCTTTGCCATCAAGAGCGCAGACGACCTCGACGCCGCCCGCGAATTCGCCGCAGCCCACGCCTGAGCTGCGAGAACAAGGAGGAACCCGTGCCCAAGCTGAGCACTCCCACGCCGCAGCGCTACTCCCGCATCTCCGGGATCGGCGGCTACCGATCCGAGCACGCCGTCTCCAACGACGAGATCGTCGGGCCCATCAACTCCTCCGATGAGTGGATCCGCCAGCGCACCGGCATCATCACCCGCCACCGGGCGGGCCCGGACGTCCAGCTCATCGACATGGCCGAGGAGGCCGGGAGCGAGGCCATCGCCAACGCCGGCCTCAAGCCCTCGGACATCGGCGGCATCCTCATCGCCACCGTCACGTTCCCCTACCCCACCCCATCGGCGGCCTCGCTGCTGACCGAGCGCCTGGGCACGGGGCCCATCCCCGCCTGGGACATCTCCGCCGCCTGCGCTGGCTACTGCTACGGCATCGCCCAGGCCGACGGGCTCGTGCGCGCCGGCACCATGGACAACGTGCTGGTTATCGGCGCGGAGAAGCTCTCGGACATCATCGACCCCACCGATCGCTCCATCTCGTTCATCCTGGGCGACGGCGCGGGCGCCGTGGTCGTCAGCCACTCCGACGAGCCGGGCATCGCCCAGTCCGTCTGGGGCTCCAAGGGCGAGAACTGGGAGACCATCCGGATGACGAACTCGCTGCTCGACCTGCGCGACGACCGGGAGAACGCGCCCTGGCCCACGCTGCGCCAGGACGGGCCGAGCGTCTTCCGCTGGGCCGTGTGGGACATGGCCGAGGTGGCGCAGGAGGCGCTCGATGCCGCCGGGGTCCAGGCCTCGGACCTCGCGGCCTTCGTGCCCCACCAGGCGAACATGCGCATTATCGACGAGCTCGCCAAGCAGCTCAAGCTGCCGGATACCGTGAAGATCGGCCGCGACATCGCGGACAACGGCAACACGTCCTCGGCCTCCATCCCCCTGGCCACGGAGCGCCTCCTGCGGGAGAACCCCGAGCTCCACGGCGGACTGGCCCTGCAGATCGGGTTCGGCGCGGGCCTGGTGTACGGCGCGCAGGTTGTCGTCCTGCCCTGAGCGCCGCGGCCCGTGTCGTAGGATTCTTCCCGGGACACTCGTCGATTACACGTTCCACAATCTGGCGGCGAACCGGCCGCCCAATCAGTAGAAAGCAGGATCACATGGCACACAGCGAAGCCGAAGTCCTCTCCGGGCTGGCAGAGATCGTCAACGAGGAGACCGGCCTGGCGACCGAGGCCGTCGAGCCCAGCAAGTCGTTCACCGACGACCTCGACATCGACTCCATCTCGATGATGACGATCGTCGTCAACGCCGAGAAGAAGTTCGGCGTGAAGATCCCCGATGACGACGTCAAGGACCTCGTCACCGTCCAGGACGCCGTGGACTACATCGTCAAGGCCCAGGACGCCTGAGACCGACCCCGCCGCGGGGCGGGCGCGCGATCCGCGCCCGCCCCGCGGTCACCACCCCCTAATCGACGAGGTTTTTCAATGACATCGACAGTTGTCGTCACCGGAGTCGGTGCCGTCACGCCCATCGGCGGAACGGCGGATGCCACCTGGCAGGCCGCATTCGCCGGGACGCCCGGCGCCCGCACCCTCGACAACGACTGGGCCGAGAAGTACGGCATCCCCGTCACGTTCGCCGCCCAGGCCGACCGCTCCGCCGTCGACGAGACCCTCACCCGGGTCGAGACGAAGCGGCTCGATCCCTCCAGCCAACTCGCACTGGCCTCCGCCCGCGAGGCCTGGGCCGACGCGGGACTCGACGAGGTCGACAACGACCGCCTGGCCGTCTCGTGGGCCACCGGCATCGGCGGGGTCTGGACCCTGCTCGACGCGTGGGACACGCTGAAGGAGGACGGCTCGCGGCGCGTCATGCCGCTGACCGTCCCCATGCTCATGCCCAACGCGCCCGCCGCCGCCATCGGCATGCACTTCAAGGCGCACGCCGCCGTGCAGACGCTCGTCTCCGCCTGTGCCTCGTCCACCGAGAGCATCGGCAACGCGCTCGAGGCCATCCGCGGAGGCCGCGCCGATGTCGTCATCGCCGGCGGTTCCGAGGCCGCCGTCCACCCGATCACGCTGTCCGCCTTCTCGTCGATGCGCGCGCTCTCGCGGCGCAACGATTCGCCGGAGACGGCTTCGCGGCCCTACGACGTCGATCGCGACGGGTTCGTCATGGGCGAGGGCGCCGGCGCGCTCATCCTCGAGACGAAGGAGCACGCCGAGGCGCGCGGAGCGACGATCTACGCGGAGATCGCGGGCTGGGGCATCTCGAACGACGCCCACCACATCACCGCCAACGAGCCCGATGGCACGTTCGCGCGCCAGGCGATGGAGCGGGCCATGGAGATGGCCGGTGTGAGCGCGTCGGATGTCAAGCACATCAACGCCCACGCCACCTCCACCCCCGTGGGCGACGTGCCGGAGTCGCTGGCCATCAACGCGGCCATGGGCGACCACGTCGACGACGTGCTCGTCTCCGCGACGAAGTCGCAGATGGGCCACCTGCTCGGCGGCGCCGGAGCGGCCGAGGCGATCCTCACGGCCCTGGCGCTGAAGAACCGCACCGCCCCTCCGACGATCAACATCGAGAATCTGGATCCCGCCATCCACCTCAACATCGTGCGCGATGAGCCCGCGGCGCTGCCCTCCGGCGACATCGCCGCGCTGTCGAACTCGTTCGGCTTCGGCGGTCACAACGCCGTCGTCGTGTTCAAGAGCGTCTGAGCCCCAGCGCTCCCCTGGCGCCCCCGAGCCGCGGCTCGGGGGCGCTCGTGCGTCCGGATCGGGTCCGCGGCGGGCGCCGAGTCGCTGGCACGGGGTGCTCGGAGGGCCGATCCGCGCGCTTCCGGCCCGCGTGGTGTGGCCGGGCTGCCACAGCCAGTGCCGAATGGGATGCACCCGGCGGCTTTCGCACTAACCGTCAGGGTGCGCTGACTAGACTCACCAGCGTGTCTGCTTCCGATGATGGCTTCGATGCCTTCCAGAAGGCCCAGAGCGCCTCGGAGCCCGAGCGCTCCTCCCGCCTGGTGAGCGCGCTTGCCGCGGCCGTGGCCCCGCAGCTGCGGCGCGGACGCCTGGCGATCCTGCCCTCCGTGGCCCCGGGGCTCGACCCCGGGTTCGCCGACCGGGGCCGCGCCGCCATCGCAGCCTCCGGCGCGCCGCTCATCGTCATCGTCGGCCCGCAGCTCGAGGTCCGCACGGGCGACAACATCCTCCAGACCTATATCGACCTCCTCCTGCGCGTGGGGCCCAAGGACGGCACCGGCATCCTCGCCTACTTCGAGGTCTCCTCCGGCGGCGGGGTGCTGCCGCACATCCTCGCCTCAGGGGCCCGGGGAACGAGCGACCGGTTGGACGCCACCCCGGAAAGCAACGACCTGCTCGAGGACCAGCTCGGCGGCGTCTTCCCCTTCGACCCGAGCCCGTATATCGCGTTCGCCGCCGCCGCCGGGCAGGCGTGGCTGCAGAACCGGCCGGCGCCCAACCCGAAGGACTTCGCCGGCTCCCATTCGAACGCATCGATGTCGCGTTACCTCGAGCTCGCGAAGCCCGGCGGCACGAGCGCGCTTGCTGCTACCACCACCGCGGTGACGGTGGGTGCCGCCACGGTCTGGGTGCTCGAGCGGCGCCGGCGGGCCGCGACGGTGGCCACGGTCCTCCCCACCGAGGTCGTCGAGCGGGTCCGCTCCACAGCCGGAAAGGCCTACGAGTTGCCGCCGCTCAAGCCCAATCCGAAGCCCAAGCAGCTCGAGCGCCGCTCGGAGCGCTCCGAGATGCTCGGCGCCCTGGAGGACGTCCGGGCGCGCGTCGGCCTCGAGGGCCCGCGTCTGGGCGGGGCGGCCACGGACATCGCCGCGCTGTGGATCATGGACCAGCTCGCCGCCGAGCCCGTCACCCAGCCCATCACCGGCAGCGGCCGCACGACCTGGTGCTACTTCAATCCCTTCCACGGGAAGCGGACCCGGGAGATCGCCTGGCACAGCGGGCGCGGTCAGCTCTCCGTGCCCGCCTGTGAGAACTGCCGCACCGCGGTCAAGGACGGGCACGAGCCGCGCGCGCTGCTGGTGCGGGCGGGCACGCGCGTGCGCCCCTACTACCAGCTCGACGACGGCTACGCCCGCACCGGGCTGGGAGCCTTCGCCCCCATTCACACGGATATCCCGAACCGCCCGGCGTCCGGACCCCCGCCCGATCCCCGTCGCCATCGGCGGCGCGCCGGCGGGCGCATCGCGCTGGGCGTGGGAGCGGTTCTCGTCGCGACGGTCGTGGGCGCGGGGATCGGCGCGATCGTCGCCGACCGCGTGGTCGACACGTCGAATTCCTCGTTCGACCCGGAGCGCTACGCCGATACCGAGGACTACCCCACCGAGCGCATCGACGCGCTGGCCGGCCAGCTGAAGAAGTCGCACCTCGCCGTCGAACCGGGCGCCGAGGGGCTCTTCACGAAGGCTGAGCGCGCCCGCGCCGCGAAGGCGGCCGCCTCCGCCCACACGCCCATCTGGCTGGTGTTCGCCCCGTCCGCGGGGACGGACGAATCCGGTGGCGAGGAGGAGCTGCTCGCCAACCGCATTGCGGCACAGACCGGCAAGGGAATTGTGGTGCTCGCCTCCCCCACGCATACGGCGTTCGGGGCCAACGGCTACGACCTCACACGCCCCGACAACGTGACGAGCGGCCTCAAGCTGGGCTGGAAGGACGGCTACAATCCGGACGGGGGCGCGGGCGCAGAGCGCCTCGTGCGCGCCATCGACGAGAGCCATCCCCAACCGGATCCGGACGTGAAGCCGAAGACGGCGCGCACACAGGGGCTGAGGACCGCCCCCGATGAGCGATCGGCCATCGTGCCGAACGCGCTGCGCGGGGCGGGTGCCGGCGCCGCCGTGGGCCTCGTCCTGGGCGTCATCGCCGAGGCGTTCCTCGCGTGGACGGCCGCGCGACTGCGAGCACGGAGGAGTCAGCGATGACGGACACCATCGAATACGCGAAGAATGCGGCGCAGCACCTGCGCAAGGACCCGCTCTTCATCGATCCGGCGGTGGCGGGCCGGGTGCCGCAGGCGACGAAGTCCTCGATCGAGCAGAAGCTCAAGGCGGACTTCCCCCGGCCGGTCAAGGTCCTCATCACGCCGAAGGACGTCGCCAGCGGAGACCTCGCGACGGTGGTGAACGCGGCGGAGGGCAAGCCCGACGCCGCCTACCTCATCCTCACCCCGGGCACGGGGATGGTCTACGCGCGATCGGAGGGGCCGAATGCCTACCGCGGGGACACCAGCGCCCGCCTCTCGAGCGGGCAGGACAAGGCCGGGGCCCAACCCACCCTGACCGCGGTCCAGACCTACCTCGATGTGCTCGGCGACCCGAACTTCACCGCGCCGCGCCACGACGCGGACCAGGGCCAACGGCCCGCCGTCCAGCACCAGCCCCCGCCGGCAACGCACCGGTCGGCGGACGGAGGGCTGCTCCTGGGTGTGGCCACGCCGCTGCTCGGCATCGCCGCGGTGGCCGCCGTGCTCGTCTACGTGTTCCGCCGGCGCGCCGACCGCCGGCGCTACGCCCTGCCCAAGCCGCTGTTCGACAGCGCGCGTCGTCTCCAGTCGCAGTCGATGCAGCGCCAGCTCAGCGAGCAGAGCCTCGACATCGCCGGCAGGCTCACCGAGCTGCGCACCGATGCGCTGCCGGCCGCGCAGGCGGACAGAGTGGAGCACGGCCTCGATGCCTATGCGCTTGCCGGCCGCCTCATCGACGATTCCGCGGCCACCGAGGCGGACCTCGCCGGTGCGCTCGTGCTGCTCAATACCGCAGCGGCGGACCTCAACGCGGTCGACCAGGCACAGGCCAGCGGCGCGCGGGGGGCGCGCCGCGCCAAGCGCTCCGCCCGCGGGGCCGGACGGATTCCCCGGCTGTGCGCGATCAATCCCACCCATGGCGAATCCGAGTCCACGATCGACGCGCCCACGGGCGGTGGCCGCATCCCGGCGTGCCGACAGTGCGCCGCAGACCTCAGCGCCGGGCGCGAGCCGGACTGGATGCTCGCCGGCGGCAAGCCGTACGTGGAAGGCGACAGCGTGTGGGCGAGCACGCTCTACGGCGCGGTGGGCGACGACCTCGTGGCCGAGCTGCACCGCACACACGGGGCATAGGGCCGGCACCGTGCCGGTTATTCCTGGGGCGCGGCCTTGTAGTAGCAGAGCTGCGTGGTCGTCGCGACGAGCGAGCCGTCTTCGCCCCACAGCTGGGCGTGCTGATCGGCCAGGCCGTCGGCGAACTGGAGTCCGCGCACGGTGCCCAGCAGGAACTCGCCCTGCGCGGCCAGGGCCTGGGCATCGGCGTGGAAGTAGGCGGTGAGCGTGACCGTGCCCGCCGGGACCGGTCCAAGGCGCTGGAAGATGCGCGGGCCGAACACATCGGCGGCCGCGGCAAGGCCGGGGTAGTCCCAGCCGCGCGCGGGCAGCTGCCGGAACCACTTCGTCGTCGTCGAGTCTGGCCCCGCCTCCTCGGCGCTGGCGACGAACGGCCCCTCCACGAAGCGCATCTCGTAGTTCTCGATCCACCGCAGCGGGAAGTGCCCCGAGACCACCGGGTATTCGTGCGGCCCCTTCACCTGCGGCATCTGCGCCTCGAGCGATGCCCATGAGGGGCGGTCGCGGACGAAGAGCGCGGTGCCTGTCATACGGTTCTCCCCGGCCTGGTCCACGCTGATCGTCCAGTGCTGGTTCGAGTTGTTCGTGCGGGCCGGCTGGACGTCGATTTCGTAGTCCCCGTCGGCCAGCGGGCCGGTGAAGTTGAGCGTGAGGGCGGCCGGGCGCCCGATCGAGCGCTCATCGGCCTGGATGGCGTGGACGATCGTCGCGGCGGTGATGCCGCCGAACGGGCCCACGAAGTTGCCGAACGCCGGGTGCGTGCGGGCGGAGAAGGTGTCGGGGCCGGCGGGGGAAACGGCGATGGCGTCATCGAATGCGGTCACGGGGGCTCCTCGGTCAGGTCGGGCGCAGTGTCAGGACGGGGTACGGAGCGCCGCAATCACGATCGGACGCCGCGCCAGCAGTCTACCAAGCGTTTGAACAAGCGTTCGATCGGAGGGGTGAAAGACCGACGGTGCGGCCAGCCTGGGTTCGGAAGCTGTCACCCGTTGCGCCAGCAGCGCGGTGTCGGGAACCGGGCGGGGCGATCAGCCCATCGCCGATGCGCCCAGGAGGGTGCCGACCGCGTAGGTCACCGTGAGCGCGAGCGCGCCGCCGATCACCACCCGCAGCGCGGCCCTCCACTTCGAGGACCCGCCGATGTGCGCGGCGATCGCGCCGGTGAGGGCGAGGGCCGCGATCGTGACGACGAAGGTCACGGGGACCCGCGCCTCGGGCGGGGGCAGGAGGATGGCGATCATGGGCAGCAGCGCACCCACGAGGAACGAGAGGAACGAGGCGAAGGCGGCATGCCAGGGTGAGACGAGGTCCTCGCGGTCGATGCCGAGTTCGATCGCCAGGTGGGCGCCGAGCGCGTCGCGGGCCGTGAGCTCGCGGGCGACGCGGGCGGCCGTGTCGGGGCTGAGCCCCTTGGCCTCGTAGAGTTCGGCCAGCTCTTCGAGTTCGCCGTCCGGGTTGTCGCGCAGCTCTCGGGTCTCCTGGGCGATGAGCTCGCGCTCGGAGTCGCTCTGGGAGCTCACGGAAACGTACTCCCCCAGCGCCATGGACACCGCCCCGCCCACCACGGCCGCCGCGCCGGCGGTGAGGATGGGAGCCGTGCTCGTCGTGGCGCCCGCGACGCCCACCACCACCGCGGCGACGGAGACGATGCCGTCATTGGCCCCGAGCACGCCGGCCCGCAGCCAGTTGAGCCGCTGGGAGAGGTTGGACTGGCCGCCCGGCACTGGGTCATGGGCCGCATGGAGCGAGGCATTCCTGCGCGTTGAGCTCATTGCCCCATACAAGTGATTCGGGTGGCCCGGGGCAAGTCAGGGCATCCCACGTCGACGGTGAGATGCTCGGCCGATGTGGCGCGAAGGGCCAGCGGCCGCATCGGCCGCGATCCGGTTGACGGCCCACCGGCACCCGGTCATAGCATGGCAGTAGCGCGGCTGCGGGTCGCCGCACACCGTCGGGACCTCCCCGGCGTTCAGGCATGGGCCCGGCCCCGCCGGAGTGATCGATGATCACACTCTCACATGAGCAGAAGCAGCTCATCTGCCTCGCTCTCGAGGACTATGCGAGCGGCCTTCCTCCACGGCTGTCGCCGTCCGATGCGGCCGAGGCCCGGCACATCGCGCGACTCATCATGCAGGCGGACCGCGTCCTCGTCGAGCGCTGACACCGCCCTTCGCAACACAGGCACATCGCCCCCGCCGCCCCGCCTGTCGAAGGCGGCCCATTGAGAGGTTCTGCCATGAGAATCGCAGTCGTCGGAGCGACCGGCAACGCCGGCACCGCTGTCCTTCGCGCGCTGCACCGACGCGCCGAAATCGATTCGATCGTCGGCATCGCGCGCCGATTGCCGCCGTCCGACCGCGCTCCCTATCGGGGCATCGAATGGGAGAGCATCGACATCGGCGCGGCGGCCGCACCAGCCGCATCCGAGGCGGCCCTGACGCAGGCATTCACCGGTGCCGACGCCGTCATCCACTTGGCCTGGCTGATCCAGCCCAACGACCGCCGGGCCCTGCTGCGCCGGGTGAACGTCGAGGGGACGCGCCGTGTTCTGGCAGCGGTCGCAGCGGCAGGCGTGCCCGCGGTCATCGCGGCATCATCGGTGGGCGCGTACAGCCCGGATTCCACCGCAACACCGCGCACCGAGACGTGGCCCACTCGGGGGATCTCCACCTCGCACTACAGCGTGGACAAGGCGGCACAGGAAGACCTGCTCACTGAGTTCGTCGCCGAGCACCCGGAGATCGCCGTCACACGCCTGCGTCCGGCGCTGATCTTCTGCCGAGAGGCCGCATCGGAAATCCAGCGCTACTTCGTCGGCAGCGCGGGCGCCGCGGCTCTGCTGGGAGCACGGGGCGCGCCGGTTCTGCCCGTTCCGGCCGCACTGGCCGGAGTCCAAGCGGTGCACGCGGATGACCTCGGCGAGGCCTACGCCCTGGCGGCGGTGTCACCGGTTGCCGGGGCGTTCAATATCTGCGCCGACGACGTCCTCGATGCGCGTCAGCTGGCGTCCGCGGTCGCTGGAGGCCGGCGCATACCCGTGCCCGCCGCGCTGATGCGCGCGGCGATCGCCATCGGCCACTCCTCCGGACTCATCACGGCCGACCCTGGGTGGCTCGACATGGCAATCGGCACCCCCCTCATGGACAATTCCCGAGCCAAGCGGGAGCTCGGCTGGCACCCGCACCGGAGTGCGCGCGAAGCGCTGGACGAGCTCCTGTGCGGGTTCGCCAACCGAGAGGGAGGGCAATCGATTCCGCTGCGCGCGGCCCGGGCAGCCCCGCCTCCACCGGCACCGGGCACCGCTGTCACCGGGCAGATCCGCAGAACGCTGAGTCGGTACCTTGCCGATCATCAGGCAGGCGCGACGGCCGGCGCCCAGCACGCGCAGCGGGCAGCGGAGCTGTTTGCCGAATCGGAAGCGTTTCCCCTGCTGTCGCAGATCGCTGCGGAGATCCAGGCAGAGCGCGACTTCGTAGCGCAGCTCCGCACTCGCTGGAACCTGACCGGGCCGCCGTTGCGCCGGCGCGCCGCGGACGCGGCCGCGGGCCTGTACCGCACCGTGGGCGGGCACCGGACGCGGGCAACCGGGCCTGAGCACCCCCTCCTCGCCCTGGAGCTCCTGGCGAGCGCGATCAGCGGTAAGGCTGGCTTGTGGAGGGCTTTGGCCGAGGCTGCCGGCACAGCAAGGGCGGAGCGGGCGCCCTTCGACGAGCGGATTCGCGCAGCCCAGCGCCAACTGGCGGACATCGCTCGCGTGCACGCGCGCGAGAGTCGCCGCCTTTTCGCCCGGCGGGGCGCACAGTCGGAGCGGGCCGGTGCCGATCGAGCGCGGACTGCGCGCGAGGAGGATGCCCTCGCCGATGAGTGGGGCCGGGAATCGTTCCCCGCCAGCGATGCCCCGGCTTTTCCCTGACGACACGAGTGGGCGAACGGCTCCGGCGAACCGGCCCTGTTACTATCGTCGCGCGCCCCTGTAGCTCAGCTGGTTAGAGCAGAGGACTCATAATCCTTTGGCCGTCGGTTCAAGTCCGACCGGGGGCACCCCCGACCCTCCGCCACGGCCCCAGCGGGCTGCGTCCGGTGCGAAGCCCCAGCCCCGTTGGCCGCTCGACCGAACCCGGTTTCGGCGTGGCGCACCTTCGTTGACGCCAGTGATGCGCGGTCCTACGGTGGGCGACCACACAGGGCATCTTGCTTTGTGAGGGGCCGCGTGCGCAGTCCTTGCCATAGCCACCTTGGAGGTCACCATGGCACATCCGACCATTCCCGGTCAGCCCAGCGCCGAACATCCCACCGTGAACGAGCCGACGCAGGCTCGTCCGCCGCTTTCGCCCAAACCCGATCAGGAGGCGCCCGCCGAGGTGGGGCCCACCGGTGTCCCCTGGACCGAGGCGTCCGACGCGGGCGGCGCTCGCAACGGCCGCGCCCAGGCCGGCGAGCGGCTCACCACCGCCCAGGGAGGCCGGCTGCGCGACACCGACCATTCCCTCAAGGCCGGTTCGCGCGGGCCCACGCTGCTGCAGGATCACCACCTGCGGGAGAAGATCACCCACTTCGACCACGAGCGCATTCCCGAGCGGGTCGTGCACGCGCGCGGCGCTGCCGCGCACGGGACCTTCGAGTCGTACGGGGCGGCCGCGGAGCTCACGTGCGCCTCGTTCCTGGCGGAACCGGGCACCGTGGACGTCTTCACCCGGTTCTCGACCGTGCTGGGCTCGCGGGGTTCGGCCGACACGGTCCGCGACACGCGCGGCTTCGCCGTGAAGTTCTACACCTCCGAGGGCACATTCGACCTCGTCGGAAACAACATACCGGTGTTCTTTATTCAGGACGCGATCAAGTTCCCCGACGTCATCCACGCCGGAAAGCCGCACCCCGATCGCGAGATCCCGCAGGCCCAGAGCGCACGACACCTTCTGGGACTTCGTCTCGCTGCACACCGAAGCGCAGCACCACACCATGTGGAACATGTCCGATCGTGGCATTCCGCGCTCGCTGCGGATGATGGAGGGATTCGGAATCCACACGTTCCGCCTGGTCAACGGCCGCGGTGAGACGTCGCTGGTCAAGTTCCACTGGAAGCCGCGGCTGGGTGTCCACTCCCTGACGTGGGACGAGGCGCAGCTGGTCGCCGGGGCGGACCCGGATATGCACCGGCGCGACCTCGCCGATGCGATCGAGGCGGGGGCCTACCCCGAGTGGGAGCTGGGCGCGCAGGTCTTCCCGGACACGGATGACCAGATGTTCGAGGGCATCGACCTGCTCGATCCCACCAAGCTCGTGCGCGAGGAGCTCGCCCCGGTGCGCCCGCTGGGCAGGCTCACGCTCAACGGCAATCCGACGAACTACTTCGCGGAGACGGAGCAGGTGGCCTTCCACCCCGGCCATCTGGCTCCCGGCATCGAGGTGACGGACGATCCGCTCCTGCAGGGGCGCCTCTTCTCCTATCTGGACACCCAGATCAGCAGGCTGGGCGGCCCCAATTTCGGTCAGATCCCCATCAACCGTCCGCACGCACCCGTCAATGACATGCTGCGCGACGGAATGCACCAGAGCGCCGACTTCGATGGGGTTGCGCCCTACAGGCCCAACTCGCTCGACGGCGGCTGCCCGTTCACCTCCGGCGCGGGGGACAAAGCGCTCATCGACTTCCCCCAACCCGTGGGACCCGCGCGCCGCGTGCGCGAGAACCCGGCCAGCTTCGACGACCACTACTCGCAGGCGGCCCTGTTCTACCGCAGCCTCACCGAGGTGGAGCGCGAGCACCTGCACAGCGCGTACGCGTTCGAACTCGGGAAGTGCTACGAGACTGCGATCAAGGAGCGCCAGCTCGCCTGCCTCGCCCGCATCGACGGCCGGCTCGCGGCAGCGGTCGGAGCCGGCCTGGGACTCGAGGTCCCGACCGGCATCGCGGCCGTCGCAGATGACGGGGAGACCAGCCCAGCCCTGTCCCAGGTGGGCGGCGAATGGCCCCTGGACGGGCGCCAGGTGGCGGTCGTCGTGGATGACCACGCCGATCCCGAGCAGGTCAGCGCGATCTGCGCGCGAATCGCCGAGCGCTCGATGGTGCCCCTGATCGTCGCCCCCACCGGAGCCCCGCTGCCGAATGGTCAGCCGGTGCAGCGGACGTATCTGACGGCCCGTTCCGTCGAGTTCGACGCCTTCGTGTTCCTCGCGGCCGCGCCCCCGCCCGGTGACTCCGCCGTGGCCGACGCCCGGGCCGGCGAGTCCTCCAAGGCGGCGGACGTCGATCCCCGCGTGTCGCTGCTGGCCGCCGAGGCCTACCGGCACTGCAAGGCCCTGCTGTTCGCGCCCGAGTCCGCCATTGCGACGGCGGCGGGCATCGTCCCCGACGCGCCGGGGGTCATCACCGCCGACCCCGTGGAGGGCACGGAGGAACTGTTCTCCCTCATGGCGGCCCACCGGGCCTGGGAGCGCTTCCTCAGCGCCGGCTGATCGCGGGCGCCCGGCAATCCGCCGCGCGGGGGCTTCACGCGCAAGGGGCCGCGACGACGATGTCGTCGCGGCCCCTTGGCTGCGGTGGGCGCGGCGGCTCAGCGAGCCGGGTGGCTTCCCTCGCGGCCGGAGCCGTGGTCATCCTCATCGCGTCGGGTGCCGCGGCGCTCATTCGGGTCATCGGCGTTGACGGGGGCATCCTCACCCTCCGTGGCCTTCCGGCGCTCACCGATCCCGGAGCCGGCCAGCGTGTCCGTCTCCGCGTGCTCCGAGTGGCTCGCCCCCATTTCGTCGAGCTTGTCCGGCCGGGCGACCTCGACCTCCTCCTCCGAGACGACGAGATGCGAGCCGTCCGGTTGGCGGATGACGCGATCGCCATGGTGGGCCGCGAGTGCCTGCACGTCTTCCTCATCCGCGTTGAGGGAGTAGCCGGGGCGATCCCCGTCGTTGCGGTTGGCGGGGCCGCCCAGCTTGGACGCGGCCTCGTCGAGCGAGCCCGCCGCCTTGCGCGCCGCATTCCTGTCATCGGCCATGATGCCCTCCTCTGTGTGGCCGCGGGGCGTCCCCGCGGAGCTTCGTCCCATCATAGGGCGCGGACCCCTCAGCCGATCGAGTCGAGTGCCGCGATCTCCTCGGGCGGGAGGATGAGGCCGGCGGCGGCGACGTTGGCGCGCAGATGGTCCACCGAGGACGTGCCCGGGATGAGGAGGATGTTGCCCGAGCGCTGTAGCAGCCAGGTCAGGGCAACGGCCTGCGGGCTCTGGCCCAGCCGCGCCGCAACCTCGTCCAGGGTGGCCGACTGGAGCGGAGTGAACCCGCCCAGCGGGAAGAACGGAACATACGCAATCCCCTGCGCCGCAAGCTCGGCGATGAACGCGTCGTCGCCGCGGTTCGCGAGGTTGTAGAGGTTCTGGACCTCGACGACCGGGGCGATGCACTGCGCCGCGGCGAGGTGATCCGGCGTGGCGACGCTCAGGCCCAGCTCGCGCACGAGCCCTTCCTCGCGCAGCGCGGCCAGGGCTGCGAAGGACTCCTCGAAGGGGACCTCACCCGCCGGCTCGTGACCGGGATCGGCCAGCCGCAGGTTGACGACGTCGAGCGCCTCGACGTCCAGCACGCGCAGATTCGCCTCGACCTGCGTGCGGATTGCCTGCGGCGAGCGATCGAGCAGCCAATCTCCGGCAGCGTTGCGGGTTGCCCCCACCTTGGAAACCAGCGTGAGCCCGTCGAAGGGATGCAGCGCCTCGCGCAGCAGCTCGTTCGACACGTCCGGGCCGTAGTAGTCGGCCGTGTCGAAGTGGTCGATGCCGAGGTCCACCGCGGTGCGCAGCACGGCCAGCGCCTGGGCCCGATCGCGCGGCGGCCCCATGACTCCGGGCCCGGGCAGCTGCATGGTGCCGAACCCCATGCGCGCCACCTGGGATCCGGCCAGCTCGAAGGGTCCGCCGGGGATGTCCTGTGCCATGTGCGCTCCTGTCTCTCACCGCGCACTCCGCTGCGCGCCGGTTCATCCTAAGCCCGCGCTCACCGGTCCCCCGCGCACAGCTCCCCGGATTGCGCCTTCCGCGCTTCCCCGCCCCTGCCGTAGCCCCGTTGTCGCGCCTGCCGTCGTGTCCGGGGGCAACCGCCCGGGCTGGGCGCCCGCTTCGCAAACGCATCGGCGTGCCTTAGCCTGAACGCGTGCTCGCAGCGCCGCGCGCACACGAGAGGAGCCCATGTCCAACGCCCGCGACCTCGAAGACGGGATCGTCCGCGATTTCCGGCAGAGCATGTCCTACGCCTCGTACCTGGACCTGCCGACGCTGCTCAGCGCTCAGCACCCCGTCAGCCGGCCCGAGCACCACGACGAGATGCTCTTCATCGTCCAGCATCAGACGACCGAGCTGTGGCTCAAGCTGGTCCTCCACGAGCTGCTGGCCGCCCGCGCCGCCTTCGATGCCGATGAGCCGGGCCCCGCCCTGAAGGCCATTGCCCGCGTCAAGCACATCCAGCGCACGCTCACGGAGCAGTGGTCCGTGCTGGCGACGCTGACTCCCACGGAATACGCGCAGTTCAGAGACTTCCTAGGCGCGTCGTCCGGCTTCCAGTCCGCGCAGTACCGGGCCGTCGAGTTCATCCTGGGCAACACGAACGCGGGGATGCTCGCAGTCTTCGAGGACTCGGACCCGCAGGCGCACGAGCTGCTCAGCCGCCTGCTGCACGAGCCCAGCATCTACGACGCCTTCTGGGCGCACCTGGCGCGCAGCGGCTACGACGTGCCCGCCTCGGCCCTCGACCGGGACGTCTCGCAGCCCTATGCGGCCAACGACGAGCTGCTGCCGCTCATCCGCGGGATCTACGAGCGCGCCGAGGACAACTGGAGCGCCTACGAGACCTGCGAGGAGCTCGTGGACCTCGAGGAAAACTTCCAGCTCTGGCGCTTCCGCCACATGCGCACCGTCATGCGCACGATCGGCATGAAGACCGGCACCGGCGGCTCCTCCGGCGTGGGCTTCCTGCAGCGCGCGCTCGACCTCACGTTCTTCCCCGAGCTGTTCGCCGTCCGCACGCAGGTCGGTCGCTGAGACCCCCTGCCCGTACCGCCGCACCCGCGCCATCCCTGCCCGCACCGCACCGAAGGACTCCCCCATGGCATCCGCCTCCGCCCCCCGCCCCGATCGCACCGCAGATGCCGCGTTCGCGGCCCGCGCCGCGGACCTCGACGCGCGCGACCCGCTGGCCGCCTACCCCGCCCGGTTCATCGGCCATGACGATCCGGAGATCGTCGCCTACCTGGACGGCAACTCGCTGGGCCGCCCGCCCAAGGCCGCGGCCCGGCGCATGGCCGACCTCGTCGAGCAGCAGTGGGGCAGGCGCCTCATCCGCGGCTGGGACGAGGGCTGGTTCGACCTGCCCCTCACGATCGGCGACCGGCTCGCGCGCACCGTGCTGGGCGCCGCACCCGGTCAGGCGACCATCGGCGACTCCACCACCGTGCTGCTGTTCAAGCTCATCAGCGGCGGGCTCGACCTGCGCCCGGGCCGCACGGAGATCGTCCTCGACCGCGAGAACTTCCCCACCGACCGCTACCTGCTCGAGTCGATCGCCGCACAGCGCGGCCTCACCCTCCGCTGGCTCGAACCGGACCCCGCGCTGGGGGTCACGACCGCAGACCTGGACTCCGTGATCGGCGAGCAGACGGCGCTCGTGGTGCTCAGCCACGTCGCCTACCGCTCGGGCTTCCTCGTCGATGCCCCCGCCGCCGCACGCGCGGCGCACGAGTCGGGCGCGCTGCTGCTGCTCGACCTCTGCCACTCGGCGGGCTCCGTCGAGCTGGCGCTCGACGACTGGGGTGTCGACCTCGCCGTCGGGTGCACGTACAAGTACCTCAACGGCGGGCCGGGCTCGCCGGCCTTCGCCTACGTCGCGGCCTCCCACCAGGAGCGGTTCGCCCAGCCCATCTGGGGCTGGATGGGGGCGGCGGACTCGTTCGCCATGGGCCAGGGCTACGAGCCCTCGCCCGGCATCCGGCGCGTCATCAGCGGCACGCCGGCCATCACGGGCATGGTGGCGATCGAGGACACGCTCGACATGCTCGATGAGGTCGGGATGGGAGCCGTGCGCGCCAAGTCCGTCGCCCTCACCTCGTTCGCCCAGGAGGCCGCCGCCGAGGTGCTGGCCCCCTTCGGGGTCGTGCTCTCCTCCCCGTCGGATCCGGCCATGCGCGGCGGGCACATCACCCTCGATCACCCGGACTTCCGCGCGGTGGTCGCGCGGCTGTGGGAACGCGGTGTGATCCCCGACTTCCGCAACCCCACCGGGATCCGCGTGGGCCTCAGCCCGCTGAGCACCACGTTCGCCGAGGCCTGGGCCGGCATCGAGGCGATCGCGGAGGAGCTGTCCGCGTGAGCGAGGACGCGCCACGTCCGGGCGATCACACGCGTTCAACCGGGACAGCCGGTGCGGCCGGGGCAACCGGGGCAACCGTTTTGGCAGGAGCAGCCGGTGCGGCGGGCCTAACCACCGCCGGCCCGAACGTCGCCTTCTACGGGCCCGACCCCGAGCAGCGGGTGGAGGTGTGGCGCCCGGCCCGCGCCGATCCGGCCGCAGCCGCGCAGGATCGTGCCGAGCCGGCCGCGCCCGCCCCGGTCGCGATCCTCGTCCACGGCGGGTACTGGCGCTCGCGCTGGGCGCTCGACCTCATGGATCCCCTGGCCGCGGATCTGGCCGCGCGGGGCTGGGCTGTCGTCAACGTCGAGTACCGCCGGCCCGATCGGCACCCGTGGGCGGCCACGGTGGGAGATGTCCGCGCCGCACTCGCCGCCGTTCCCGCCGTGGCCGAGGGGATCGGCGCGGATACGGGGCGCACGGCGGTGCTCGGCCATTCCGCAGG
Source organism: Brevibacterium rongguiense (assembly GCF_009857845.1). Lineage (GTDB taxonomy): Bacteria > Actinomycetota > Actinomycetes > Actinomycetales > Brevibacteriaceae > Brevibacterium > Brevibacterium rongguiense. Next base: position 58,351 of record NZ_WWEQ01000008.1, read on the forward strand.
CGGCCAACTGGCCGTCCAGGCCGCCGGGGACGCCGCGCGCCGGCCCATCGCCGGCCTGGGCATCCGAGCGGTCGCCGCGCTGGCCGGTGTCCTCGACCTCGAGGCGGCCTGGCGCCTGCGGCTCAGCGACGGCGCCGTCGCCATGGCCCTGGGCGCGCCCTTCGACCCGGCCAATCCGGTCCACACCGCCGCCTCGGCCATGCACCGACCGCCCGGCGGACCGCCGGCCGTCATCGCCTGCGGCACCGGCGATGATCCCCACCTGGTGCGGATGAGCCGCGCGTTCGCCCGGCGCTGCGCGGCACAGGGCCGGCCGTGCGAGCATATCGAGGCAGCGGGCGATCACTTCGACATCATCGACCCTGCCCATCCGCTCTGCGCCCGGGCCGTGGACGCCGCGCAGGCGCTCGTCTGAGCCCGCCCACGCGCGGCTGCCCCTCGTGAGCCCCGCCGCCTGCGAGCGCCGCACGAGCGTGCGTTCCGTCCGCGCAGGTCATCGCCGCGCCAGCCTTTGAAATCGGCTGTCCGTCGCATAGAATCGCACCAGGCTCCCTCCCGGATCGTAGGGGAAGACGTATCCGGACACTGGGAGGCACAGATGGATATGACACAGGGCGTTCTCTTCGTCCACTCCGCACCTCGCGCGCTCTGCCCGCACATCGAATGGGCAGCCGGCGGGGCCATCGGCGCGCAGGCGAAGTTCGACTGGACGCCGCAGCCCGCCGCGCCCGGAATGGTGCGCGCGGAGGTCTGCTGGAAGGCACCCGCTGGCTCGGGCGCCCGCATCGCCACCGCGCTGCGCGGCTGGGACGGGGTGCGCTACGAGGTCACCGAGGAGCCCTCCGCCGGCACCGACGGCGGCCGCTGGTCCCACACACCGGCCCTGGGCATCTACCACGCGGTCACCGATGCCCACGGCAACATCGTCGTCCCCGAGGACAACATCCGCACTGTGCTCGAGCGCTCCGCGGGAGACCCGCACCGCATGCAGCGCGAGATGGAGTCCGCCCTGGGCCAGTCCTGGGACGACGAACTCGAGCCCTTCCGCCACGCCGGAGACGGCGCCCCCGTGCGCTGGCTGTCCAAGGTGGGCTGAGGCTCCGGCCACCCGGACCGCACGCGCACGCCGAGCCCCGGCTGGCCGGCGCCGCCTCCCGGCCGGCCAGCGCTCCCCCGACCGACCGAGCCCAGAAGCAGCCGCTGGCGCCCGCTCCCGCCTCCGGAGCGGGCGCCAGCGTCTGCGTTGCGGCTTAGCGCGCCGCGGAGATCCGCGAGAGCAGCGAGCGTGCCGCGTCGACGCACGCGTAGCGCTCAGAGGTGACGAAGACGTCGTATTCGAGGCGCCCATCGGAGCCCAGGTCCACGCGCTGGGAGGCCGTGACCATCCCGGACCAGTCCGGTCCGACGACGATGATCGCGTACTCCCGGCGCAGCGGGTCCGAGGAGTCGACGCCGCCGGAGCGCACCCCGGCCACGGGAGCCTCGGAGAACCCGCCGGAGAGCATGCCCACGAACCCGCAGGCCTCCTCGAGCGCCGCGAAGCCGGAGACCATCTCCTCGGACAGGTCCGCCTCCTCCGCGAATGCCCCGATGGCCACCGTGGACGCGCCGCTGCCCAGGGCGCGGCGCACGAGCGAGCGCAGCTGCGCGCCCAGCATCGCGTGCGGCAGCACGAGCGGGTCGCGCCGCAGCCCCTGGGCGATGGAGTACGGGGTGCCGGACACGGGCAGGTTGCGGGCGGTGTGCTCGCCGAGGGGATCCTCGCGGGGGACGTCGATGGTGGCCGGCTCGCTCGTCGCCTCGCCCACGAAGGGGCCGGTGATGAGCCGGGCGCCGATCGCGGCGACGAGGTCCAGATCGTCCTCCTCGCTCACCCCCTCGGCCACGATGACCGCGCCCGTGCGCTCGACGTGGGCGTGGAGCAGGCGGATGAGCTCGGCGAGGTAGTCCTCGTCCTCATAGCGCAGCACGTCCTCGTGCAGCGTGACGACGGACGGGTTGACCAGCGGCAGGAACGCGGTGCTCTCGATCGTCTGGCCCACGCCGGTCACGCCGATCCCCCAGCCCAGCTGGCGGGCCGCGCGCACGGAGCGCAGCACGGCCGCGGGATGCCGGGCCACGCGCCCGGCGTCGAGCTGCAGGATCACGGAGCGGTCCGGCTCACCGGAACGGTCCTCGAGGGTGACGAGAGACTCCGGCTCGGCGGTCATGAACAGGCGGGTGTGCGATTCGAGTCCGGCGGCCTCGGCCGCGCGCAGACCGGTCTCGCGGAAGGAGGAGTCGATGTCGCCCACGAGCGGGGACTGGCGCAGCACTGCGCGCAGCGAGGTCGACTCCTCGTGGCCCAGCTGCGGGTCCTCGCTGTTGATGTGGCGCACGCGGTAGCCGGCGGGCGCGTCGGTGGTGACATCGCGGACGGGCTCGAAGACGCAGTCGATGAGGCCGGAGCGGATGAGGCGCTCGAGATCGGGGGCTGTGGCGTCGGAGCTTGCGGTGAGCACGAGTGTGACCTTCCCTTCGGCGGCACGGGGGCGCCGCCGTCGTCATCGTCTCACGCCCGGCAGACGCGATCCGGGCCGCGCGGCGACTGTGGCCGAATCGGCACACGCCTTCATCTGCCCGCAACAGTCGCCGCCCGCGGGACTCAGCCCGCCGTGCGCGCTGTCCTTACGGCCCGCGGGACTCAGCCCGCCGCGCGCGGCGTCCTTGCCGCCCGGGAGCTCAGTCCGCCGTGCGCGCAGCCTCGCGGCGCCCGAGCACCCAGTCGTAGGCGCCCACGGCCCCGGCGGCCGCGACGACGACGGCGATCGCGGCGAATGCCGCCATGAAGCCGCGGTCCCAGCCGCCGTGGCCCACCGCGAAGAAGAACAGCGCGGTGATGAGCGCGATCCCGATCGCGGTGCCGATCCGCTGCCCCGTCTGGAGCACCCCGCCGGCGGACCCGGCGTAGGCGACGGGCACCTCGGCGAGGGAGAGCGTCTGGTTGGGGCTGATGACGGAGCCCTGCGCGATGCCGACGAAGCACAGCGTGAGCAGCAGCCACCAGACGCTCACCCCGTGTGCCGCGTTGAGCCAGACGACGAACGCGCTCGAGGCCAGTCCCAGCAGGCACACCGCGGTGCCGAACACGACGAGCGGGCGGCCCACCTTCGTCACGAGGCGGCCGGAGACGTTGGCGGCGACGATCGAGCACAGCGCCGCGGGCAGGCCGATCATGCCAGCGGCCAGCGCGCTGTAGCCCTTGCCGTCCTGCAGGAACATGGCGATGACCACCCAGATGCTCGTGACGCCCATGAAGTACAGCGACACCAGCAGGGTGCCCGCGCTGAAGCTGCGGGTGCGGAAGAGGGCGAGGTCCACCATGGGCGTGCGCCCGCGCGCCACCGTCCGGCGCTCCCAGCGCACCCAGGCGAACACGAGCGCAATGCCCACCGGCAGCAGCGCGTAGACCCACAGGCCGGCGGCGTGCTCGAGGAAGGGCACCATGACGGCGAGGATCGCGAGGCCCAGGAGCAGGTTGCCCACCGGATCCAGGTCGACGCGGGGGCGCGCTGGGGCTTGGCCAACCGCCGAGGCGCGGGCCAGCTCACCGTTCGCGCGTGTCTCGTCACCTGCTTCGGCACGCGGCTCGGCACCTGCACGCGGCCTTTCACCTGCGGGCGACTCGCCTTCTGCGCGCGGCTGTTCGCCGTCTGCGCGGGGTTCGTCCGGGACGGAGCCGCGCCAGGCCGAGGGCGGGAACCACGCCTTGGCCAGCACCACCGCGGCCACGCCGATGGGCACGTTGACGAGGAACGCGAGGCGCCAGCCCCATTCCGCGCCCGCAAGCGCGATGAAGAGCCCGCCGAGCACCGGGCCGATCGCCACGGAGACGCCCACCACGGAGCCGAAGACGCCGAACGCCCTGCCCCGTGCGGCGCCGTGGAAGTACTGCTGGATGAGCCCCACGGTCTGGGGGTTGAGCAGGCCCGAGCCGAAGCCCATGAACACGCGCGCGATGTTGAGCACGAGCGCGTTGGGCGCGAACCCCGCGGCCAGCGAGGCGAGCGCGAAGACGACGACGCCGAGGACGAAGAGCCGGCCGCGGCCCAGCACGTCGCCGGCGCGGCCGCCGGGGACCAGGAGGACGCCGAACGCCAGCGTGTAGCCGGAGAGCACCCACTGGAGGGCCGAGGTGGACGCGCCGATCGTCTCGCCGATCGAGGGCAGCACGACGTTGACGATCGAGACGCTCAGCAGCGACATGAAGAGGGGCACGAGGACCACGGCGAGGATGTGGCGGGATACGTCGGGGGCTTCGTCGTCGGGTCTCACCCGTCTTTGTTACACCCTGGACCGGGACGGGGCAACACGGTCCGCGCACTGGCACGCGCCGCGGTGCGCCCCGCCGGCCCCGCGCCCGTGCGCCGCATGCCCTGTGGGCTTCGAACCCCTGCGCGCGGGGTTCCTGCGCACGGGGTTCCGGCGCACCCCCGGCTCCCCTGAGCCGAGCTCCCGCGCGCCGGCTCCCGGCCCTGGCCTAGGCTGGCTGCGATGGACACCACGACTGTTTTCGGCCCCATCGAGGGGCCGCCGCCCGCCGCGCACGGCGCCGGCCGGTTCGCGCCCAGCCCCAGCGGTGATCTCCACCTGGGCAACCTGCGCACGCTCGTGCTGGCCGCCCTGTTCGCCCGCGCCTCGGGCCGGGCGTTCCGCTGGCGCATCGAGGACCTCGACCGCGTGCGCGCGGGCAGCGCGGAGTCCCAGCTGGCCGATGCCGCGGAGCTCGGCATCGACTGGGACGCGCCGCTCGTCGTGCAATCGGAGCGCACCGCCGCCTATGAGGCCGCGCTGGCCCAGCTGACGGAGCGCGGGGAGGTCTTCGAGTGCTACTGCTCGCGCAAGGACATCCAGGCCGCGCCCACCGCCCCGCACGCTCCCCCGGGTGCCTATCCGGGTACGTGCCGTGACCTGGACGAGGACGAGCGGCGCACCGCGCGGGCGGCACTGGCCGAGGCGGGACGGCAGCCCGCACTGCGGCTGCGCAGCTCACTGCGCGAGGCGCGGGCACACGATGCGCTGTTGGGCACGCTCACCGCCCCGCTCGACGACTTCGTGCTGCGCCGCGGGGACGGCGTGTTCGCCTACAACCTCACCTCCGTCGTCGACGACGGGGCCGCGGGGATCGACCAGGTGGTGCGCGGGGACGACCTTGCGTCCTCGGCGCCGCGGCAGGCCGACCTCGCCGCCTGCCTGGGCATCGAGCCGCCCGCCTACGCGCACGTCCCGCTCGTGCTCTCCGCCTCCGGCGCGCGCCTGGCCAAGCGCGATGGCGCGGTGACGCTCCAGGAGCTGCGCGCGCTCGGCTTCGACGTCTGGGGCTGGATCGGCCGGTCGTCCGGGTTCGGGGCGTGGGGCTCGTTCGCCGAGGCGCTGGGCGAATTCGACCCGGCCCGCCTGGTCCGCGAGCCCGCGGTGTTCATACCGCCGGAGTGAGCATCCGCTCCCCGCTCGAGTGGGGCTTCTCCCCGGGTGGGGTGGTTATCCCCGGTCGCCAAGCAGGCCTCCTCCCCCCGGTCCGCTGGGACCGAGCACCGCACGCCGGGGGCGGAGCCCCGTGCGGCTCAGGCCGCCCGCGCGGCGCGCTCGGCGATGACGCGGCGGTAGATGCCCTCGAACGTGTCGAGCGTGGTCTCGATGTCGTGCAGCGCGGCCACCTCCTGGGAGGCGGCGCTGAACTCGGCGAGCCGCTCGGGCGAGGCGGCGCACAGTTCCTCGAAGGCCCGCGTGTAGCCCTCCACGCTGTTGGGCTCGATGAGGTAGCCGTTGGCCCCGGAGCGGCACAGGTGCGGCAGCGCCACGGAATCCGCGAGCACGACGGGCTTGCCGGACGCCAGGGCCTCGAGTGTCGCGATGCTCTGGAGCTCCGCGGTGCTGGGCATGCAGAAGAACGTGGCGCGGCGGTAGGCGTCGACGAGCCCGGTCTCGCTGACCTTGCCGAGCAGGTGCACGCGATCGGCGACTCCCAGCTCGCGCGCAAGCTGCTCCAGGGGGCCGCGCTGCTCGCCGGCGCCCACGATCTCCGCGTGGAGGTTCGCGGCGGGATCCATGGCGGCGACGGCCCGGATGATCTCGTCGATGTGCTTCTCGCGGCTCAGCCGCCCGACGAAGAGGACCGTGGGGTGGTCGGCCCCACCCGCCGCGGCGCGCTCGGCCGCGCTGGCGGGGTGGAACCGGGAGAGGTCGATGCCGCAGGAGACCGCCTGGATGGGGGCCTCGAAGCCGTGCGCGGTGAGCAGGTCCGCGGCGAGCTGGGTGGGCACGGTGATGTGGGCGGCCAGCTCGAACTTGCGGCGCAGATCCCACCAGACGGTGCGCGTGGCCGCGCCGACGAGGGGCGGGGGCACCGGCAGGTAGGGCTTGACGTTGTCCGGCATGAAGTGGTTCGTCGCGACGACGGGGATGCCGCGCTTCTCCGCCTCGGTGAACGCGTAGCGCCCCACGACGAAGTGGGCCTGCGTGTGGACGACATCGGGTTGGATCTCATCGAAGAGCGCGCTGAGCTCCGGCTTGGCCTGCCATGGGAAGCAGATCGTCCAGGAGGGGTGGAAGTACCAGCGGTGGGCGGTCACGTAGTGCACCGTGACCCCGTCGACGATCGCCTCGTGAGCGCGGCATGTGGGCGAGGGCGCGATGACGTGGACGTCGTGGCCGCGCGCGGACAGGCCGGCGGCGAGGTTCTCCGCGAACTTCGCGGCGCCGTTGACCTCTGGGGCGTACGTTTCGGCGGGAATGCAGATGCGCAGCCGCGGCCGCAGTTCGCTGCCGGTGCCGGCTGCTGCTCGCTGGTTGTCGGAGAAGTCGGTCAGTTGGCTCACCTGATCAGTTGTGCTGCGCGGCGGAGTCCTCCGCACGGCGCATCTTGCGTTCGCGCTCCCGCGCTATCGCGTCGGGATGATATCGGGACAATACAACGACCGCGCAGCAGGCAACCAATCCCGTGACCGCCATCACGACTACGAGCCACCAGGGGGCATGGGAGGCCTCGCCCAGCACGACGGCGCCCAGGATGACCGCGAAGATCGGGTCGATGACGGTCAGCCCGGCGATCACCGTCTCCGGGGGCCCCGCCGCGTAGGCGGCCTGGACGAACCACGAGCCCACGGCCGAGCCGGTGACGAGCGCCGCCCGGCCAGCCAGCTCACGGCGCCGAAACCGCCGTGGAGGAACTGGACGGCGACGAGGTGGACGTTCGTGGCCACGCAGCCGAACTGCAGGCCGGCGCCCAGCACGAGGACGAGCTGGCGCGGCCGGCGGTAGACGAGGATGGTGAGGAGGAAGAGCGCGGAGATGCCGAGCCCCACCCACGAGACGATGTTCGCCCGCAGCCCGTCCTGCACCTCGGACCGCGCCGTGAGCGCGGACAGGGCGACGAAGACCGCGACGCCTGCCACGCACACGATGACGGAGGTGCCCACGCGCTTGCCCACGCGCAGGCCCCGGTAGTGCACGCCCAGCAGGACGGACACGAGCAGGGAGGCGGCGCCGATCGGCTGGACGACCATGACGGGCGCGATCGCCAGGGCGATGACGTTGCAGGCGATGCCCAGGCCCATGACGAGCGTGCCGAGCACCCACGTGCGCTCCCGGAACAGGCGGAAGACGGCGGTGATGCCGAACGCCTTCGCATCGTCGTGGTCGTCGGCGACACCGCTGTGCTGGAGCATTGCGCCGTACCCCAGCGCCACGGCGGCGGCCAGCGCCAGGGCGATCGCGATGAGTGTGGTCACGCCCACGAGTGTAGCGAGCGCCCTGAATGGCGTTCTGCGGATACCCTCAGGCGGCAGCGAGGCGCGGGAACAGCGCCAGGGCGTTGAGCCGGTCGATGCCCTCCTTCACCGGCTGGGCGAGGCCGGCGCCGTCGAACTCGCTGCGCATGAGGCCCACCGCGGGCGCCGGCGCGAACGGGAAGTCCGAGCCATAGACCACCTGCGTGTCCAGCGCCACCCGCAGCAGGCTGGGCAGGGCGGAGGGCGTGGAGCTCAGCGCGACATCGAACCAGAATCGCTGCAGCAGCGCACCGTAGCGGCGCACCGCCCGGTCGCGGTCCAGCAGCAGAGCGGCCTGCTTCCACTTCGGCTCGCGGTTGGCCAGGGTGAGGATGACGCGATAGGAGATGTAGGGCAGGAAGCCCCCGGCGTGGGCGAGGACGAAGCGGATGTCCGGGTAGCGCTCGAGCGCCCCGGAGAGGATGAGGCTGAGCGCGGTGCGGGTCGTGTCGAGCAGGAAGTCGGCGGTGAACGCGGGCACGCCCGGCACGGGCTCGGCGGGCAGCTCGCCGGGGTGGACGAAGACCACCGCGCGCCGCTCGTGGAGGAACGCGAGGAGCCGGTCGAAGGCGGGATCGCCCAGGTACAGGCCCTCGGAGTTGGCGAGCAGGACGATGCCGTCGGCACCCAGCTCGTCGAGCGCATAGGCGGCCTCGGCGATCGCGCCGTCGACGTCGGGCAGCGTGAGCGTGGCGAAGAACCCGAAGTGCGCGGGGTCGTCGTGACGGACCTGGGCGGCCTCCTCGTTGACTCGCCGCCCCCAGCGGCGCGCCTCACCGGCGCCGCCGAACCAGACGCCGGGGGTGGACACGGAGAGCACGGCCGTTTCGATGCCGTTGTGCTTCATGAGGTGCCGGGAGCGCTCCGTACTCCACTCCGGGACGTCGATGCCGCCGGGGCGCACCCCCTTGTCCCGCAGCAGGCGCGCGTAGTCGCGCGGGACGATGTGGTGGTGCAGGTCGATGCGGCGCGGATTGTCCACTGGCGGATCCTTCCAGCAGGAACGACGGGCTGTGAGCCGGAGGCGGTTGGGACTCCCCCGGCGGGTCGTTCCGGACGGAGTGGCCGGGGCTGAGCCTACGCCTCGGCGGCGGTGCGGGCGCACGGCCAGCCGCGCAGGCTCGGGGAGGCGGGCGCGCCGTGAGCGCGGGGGTAGTCGCCGGGCCGGAGCGGTGGCATGCTTCACGGCATGAGGAGGATGCCGAGGTTCGCCGTGTGGGCGCTCGCGATCGGAGCCGCGCTCCTGGCGGTGGCATTCGCGATCCAGGGGCAGTTCGGAGTGCTGCAGCCCTCGGCCGAGCTGGCGCGGTTCTACGGAGTGTTCGGCACGGTCATCCCCGCCGTCTGCTTTCCGCTGGGCCTGCTGGCACTGGGGGCTGGGATCGGCGCGATCGTGCAGGCCGCGGTGGGCGCCCCGCGCACCGGCGGTCCCGTGGAGCCGGCCGGTGGCGACGAGCGTGCGCAGCGTGGGGAGTCGCCCCGCGTCCGCCGGTGAGCCTCAGTCCCCGTCCAGCGCGTCCAGCGCTGCGGGCAGGGTGCCATGCTCGCCAGGGGCGAGAGGAGGACCGGCAGGGCCGAGCACACGGCGACCGCGGCGAAGATCCACAGGGTCGGCACGAGGCCGCACGCGTGGCCCAGGAGACCGGCCGCCAGCCCGCCCAGCGGCATCGGACCCCAGACAAGGAAGCGGATGGACGCGTTCATGCGCCCCAGCAGGGGCTTGGGGCAGAGCCGCTGGCGGAAGCTCACCAGGGTGACGTTGGACAGCACCGCCGCCCAGGACATCGCGCTCCATGCGGCCACCATCGTGGGCAGCGGGGGCAGCCACGAGGCCGCGGGCAGCAGGAGCGGTGCGGCTCCCGCAAGGTCTGCGGCCACGGCGATCGCCCGCCCCTCGCCCAGTACTCGCTGTGCCCAGCCCGCCGACAGCGCGCCGAGGACTCCGCCCAGCGCGCGGCCCATCACGAGGCTGAGCTGGAATGGGCTGAGGCCCAGCGCCCCCAGCGCGTGGAGGACGAGCAGGGCGGAGGCCGCCGCGGCGGCGCAGTTCGCCATCCCCGTGCACAGGATGATGCGCCGCAGGATCGGGTGGCCGAGGACGAACGCGAGGCCCCCGCGGATCTCCGCGACGAGGCGCGGGCGCCCGGCGGCCGAGGGGGTGTCCTCCCGGTGGCGGATACGGCTCACGAAGAGGCTGGAGAGCGCCATGTACACGCTCGTGGCGCCCACGGTCAGCGGGCCGCCGAGGAGGCCGATGAGGCCTGAGGCCAGCGACGGGCCCGCCACCGCCGCCGTCTGCTGGCTCGCCTGCAGCCTGCCATTGGCCGTTCCCAGCCAGTCGGCTTCGACGATATCCGGCAGCTAGGACTGGTTCGCGATGTCGAAGAAAACCGTGACCACGCCTGCCGCCCAAGCGAGGGGAACGGTCAGCAGGAGGCCGGCGCGCAGCAGGTCGCCCACGACGATCACGCGCTTCTTGCGCATCCGGTCGACCCACGCGCCGGCGGGGAGGCTGATGAGGAGGAACGCCGCGGTTTCGAGGGCGGAGAGAATGCCCATCTGGAGAGCCCCGGCATGCAGCAGCTGGACGGCGATGAGCGGGATCGCGAAGGCCGCAAACGCGTTGCCGAACACGGAGACCGTGTCGCCCATCCACGGCAGCCGGAAGTCGCGGCGGACGCTCATCCTCGGTCCTCGCTCGCAGGAGAGTCCGGCCTGCTGCACGCGGTACCCTCAGGCGGTTCGGGCTGTGCGGGGGTCGGTGCGGACATGTCCTCGCCCTCGAGTGAGGGGAACCGCTCATCCAGGACGAGGCCCTGTAGTACGAGGCCCTGCGGCGGTTCGGCGGGGCTCACACCGGCTGCCGAGCCGGATGCTCGAACAGTCGCTCCATCACCAGTCTGGCTGCTGCATCCGCTCGCCGTCGCTCACAGATCGCCGAACGGCGCCGCGTAGCGGATGCGCCCGCGTGGCAGGGGCCCGCCCTGCAGGCTGAGTGCCATGAGCGCGTCGTCGGGCACCGGCGTCCGCAGCCAGATGCCGTGCGCGCTCGCGCGCTCGAACCCGAAGCGCGGGTAGTACTGCGGGTGGCCCAGGACCACGACCGCGTCCCCTCCGCTCGCCCGGGCCGCTTCCAGGGCCGCGCGGGTCACGGTGCTGCCGACGCCCGTGTTCTGGCGCCCCGGCAGGACCGCGCACGGCGCCAGGCACAGCGCCGTCGAGTCGTCGATCCAGCAGCGCGTCAGCAGCGCGCAGCCCACCACGCGCCCGGTGGGCTCGGCGCCGGCCATCGCCAGCTGCGGGATCCACGCCTCGTCCGTGCGCAGCGCGTCGACGAGCTCCGCCTCCTCGGGGCCGGGAAAGGCCGCCAGCAGCAGCTCCCGCACGCCGTCGCGCTGCGCGGCGGTCTCCGGACCGATCGTGAGGTCGTCGCCCATGGGGCGCTCCTTCCCGGTGCGGTGCTCGGCCCATCGCCTGCGGCCGCACCGCATTCCAGCGTTCCTGAGGTGTTCGGCTGCGTTCCCGCAGCGCTCGGCGGCGCGTGGCGGGCCGCACGCCCGACGGCCCCCTTGCCACGGCGAAGGGCCCCAGACTCTCGTCTGGGGCCCTTCGAGTGCGCTCCCCCGGCTGGGCTCGAACCAGCGACCCTTCGATTAACAGTCGAATGCTCTGCCAACTGAGCTACGGAGGAAGAACGTGCCATGCACGCGAGTAAGAACTCTAACGCACCTGCGACCGGCCGGCAAATCGCCGGCCGCTACCGGCGCCCCGCTCTCGTGGCAATCCCCCAACGTGCCCCTCTGGCACTCCCCTCACGTCATGCCGCCGACACCTCGCCGCGACGCGCACCCACACCCCGCCGCAAACCCGCGCAGCCCCCTGCAGCCCGCACGCAGGACGTGAGACACGTCCGTGTTGAAACATTTCCCCGAAGCCCCAATATCGGCCCTGGCCTGGGGGTTTACCCCACCTCGAGGTCACGGGAGGATCACGCGAGGGTGAAATTGATTCAGAACCGCAATGTCTGTGTCATACTCGGTGAGCGCTTCGTGATGAGCGCACAGGATTCGCGCTCACCCGGCGCAGTTCGACCGTTTGACCACAGCGACAGGGCCCCCTTCCTTTCCCAGCCCTGCGCCCAACGATCCAAGGGGAAGTACATGAAGTTCAGGTCTGCCAGCGCGGCTGCCCTCATCGCAGCTGTCGTCGCCTCCGGCGGCACCCTCACCGCCACCAGCGCTTCGGCGGTGAGCCTGGGCGGCTCCTCGAGCCACAGCTCCTCGCACCACAAGAAGAGCTCGCCCAAGAAGCACTCGTCCAAGAAGAAGGCCTCCAAGAAGAAGTCTTCGAAGAAGAAGTCGAGCGCCGCCGCCAAGCGCGCAGCGATCGTCAAGACCGCCCGCAAGAACCTGCACGTGAAGTACCGCTACGGCGGCACCACCCGCAAGGGCTGGGACTGCTCGGGCTTCACCCGCTACGTCTACGGCAAGAACGGCATCAAGCTGCCCCACTCCTCGTCGGGCCAGAAGAGCAAGGGCCACCGCGTCTCCGCGAAGAACGCGAAGGCCGGCGACCTCATCTGGAGCCCCGGCCACGTCGCCATCAAGTCCAACAAGAAGGGCAAGATGTTCGACGCGGGCGGTCACCGCACCAACACCACCGAGCGCTCCTATGCATGGATGGTCGCCCAGGGCGCGCGGTTCATCCGCCTGACCTGAGCCTCCGGCGCCCCAGCTCCGGGCGCACGCGAAGCCGGCCCCGCCTCTGCACAGCAGGGCGCGGGCCGGCTTCGCGTTTCCCGCCGCCCCGGATCCACGCCCCGGATCCGCACCCCGCTCCGACCGCACCGCCGCCCCGCACGCACTCCCCCGCCGCTGCCCGCCGCCACCCAGGAGCCCCCATGCCCGCCTCGCCCGTTCCCGCCTTCGCGCAGGTCGCCGAACTGCCCATCCTCGTGGACCGCGCCGTGCCGGATGAGTGGATCGACGTCAACGGCCACATGAATATCGCGCACTACCTTGACGTGTCCTCGGACGCGGTGACGGCCTTCATGAACGACCTGGGGCTCGCGCAGTCCTACCGCGATGAGCGCGGCCTGGGCGTCTTCACCGCCGAACAGCACCTGAGCTACTACTCCGAGCTCCACGCGGGCCAGCGCCTCACCGCCCACGTGCGCCTCGTGGGCGTGAGCTCGAAGGCCATCCACCTCCTCGCGTTCGTCCTCGACCCCGCCCACGACCGCCTTGCGATGGTCTTCGAGACGGTCCTCGTCCATGTGGACCTGCGCGCGCGCAGCGCGGCACCGGTGCCGGCAGACCTGCGGGAACGGCTCGACGCCAGCGCCGCCGAGCACGCGGGCCTAGCCTGGGAGCCGCCCCTGTGCGGCGTCATGGGCGTGCGCGGCTGAGCACCTGAGCCACGGCCCGGGCCGCCGCGGCATCGCCGTCGTCGGCGACCACCGCCCAGCTGCCGCGCGGCTCGCTGCCCCAGCTCCACGCGGCTCCGGCGGTGCGCTGCTGCCCGGCGCGCAGCGCCGCGCGCATCGCGGCGACGTGGGCCGTCAGGCTCTCGTCCCGCTCCCCCGCCGCCGCGGCGCGCCCAGGCGCGTGCGCGTCGGCCGGCTCGGTGACGGGTCCGGTGCCCTCCGCGGCCATGCGCAGCACCACGGAGCGTCCCGCCCGCGCCGAGGCCAGCGCGCCGGCCGCGGCGAGCGGGCTCGAGCGCACCTGCGCGCCCCGTCCCTCCGGCGCCGCCGCG
>NZ_WWEQ01000090.1 GCF_009857845.1 Brevibacterium rongguiense
CCGGCGCTCACCGGGCGACCGCCGCCGCGGTCCCCGCCGCGGGCGCCTCTGCCACCGCGCCGGGCGCCGTCCCCGAGCGCGCGGAGACGGCCGCGTCGAGGGCGACGAGCGCCTCGTAGTCGGCCGGTGTCGCCGCATGCTCGCCGAACGTCACGGCGTCGAAGAGCTCGCCGGCCGCCCGCAGCGACGCGGCGTGGGCGGGCAGCCGCGCGGCCGCGGCGGCGCTGAGCTCGGCCGCCGTGCTCGCGGGTCCCACCGTGAGCTCACCGCGCCGGGCGAGGACGGCGAACACCGTGCGGGCGCGCTCCTGAACGGCCAGGCCGAGCTCGCCGCGCGCCCAGGCCGCCGCGCTGGCCGCCCGCAGGCGATCCGGATCGGCTCCCCGGGCGAGCGCCGGGCGCTCGAAGAGGGCGGGGTCGAGGGCGCTGCCGGTCCCGCGGCGCACGCGCAGCACGATGAGCACCGCCAGGCCCGCGATCGCCGCGAGCAGCACGAGGACGAGCCAGGGCGACTCGATGCCCCCCACCGCCTCGCCGAGCGAGGAGAAGAGCGCGCGGATCGCCGCTCCGATGCGCTCGAAGAACGTGACATCGGAGTCGCGGTAGTCCGGGTCGGAGGACAGCTCCCGGTGCGCCCACTCGCGGGCCTCCTCGCGGCCCGGGGCGATGGCTGCGAGCGCGACCGCGGCGCGAAGCGCGCTCATCCGCGCGCCTCGGCCTCGCGCAGGAGCACGAGGTCGTAGCCCTCGGCGCGCATGCGGCGGTCGAAGTAGACGACGGCTGCAAGACCCGCCCAGTACGCCATGAGGACCGCGGCGGAGGCGATGCTCGCCGCGACGAGGGCGAGCCCCAGGCCCGCCGCGATGCCGATCGCCAGGCCGCCCGAGAGCTCGGAGCCCGCCGCCAGGGCGAGCACCACGAGCGCCGCGGCGTAGAGGACGAGCAGGAACGGGGCGATGACGACCTCGAGGATGCGCGAGGACAGCCAGGAGCCGAAGAGCAGCTGGCCGAGGGTGCGCCAGAAGCCGCAACGCGTCAGCGCCCACGAACGGCGCACCGCGGCGCGCCCGCCCAGGCGCTCGCAGGCGATCGCGGGCCCGGTGAAGGCCGTGCGCACCGCCAGGTAGACGGTCAGCCCCACCCAGAGGACGAACCCGATGACCATGAGCGCGGTGGCGGCCAGCGTGCTGTGCAGGCCCGCGGCGATGAGCCCGGGCAGCGCGCAGAGCGCCAGCAGCGCCACGTGGCAGCCGAACAGCGCCGCGACCGTGCCGATGAGCCGCAGCCGCACGCCGCGCAGCTCGGCCCACGCGCGCCCGAGGCCCAGCCGCTCGCCCGTGAACGAGGCGTGCGCGGCCAGGGCGGCGAAGGCCCCGGCGAACTGGATGAGCGAGAGCGTGAGCAGCGAGTGCGCAACCGCGCCGAACTGGGCGAGCAGCGCGAACCCGGAGAGCGCCTCGGGGTCGGAGAAGACGGTGGTGAAGAAGCCCATCGAGAGCCAGACGAGGAACGCGAGCAGCGCCCCGAGCGCCAGGGTCCACAGCGCGTTGACGACGAGCGCGAGGCCGACCGTCGCCCCGGGCTGGGCGCGGATGAGGCGGAAGCCGCCGTCGAGGCCCTCGATGAAGCGCAGCGGGCGCTTGGGCAGCGTGCCAGGCTTGGCCGGGGGGCGCCAGGCGGGGCGCGCGGCGCGCGGGTCGGCGGGCACAGGGCGCCCGGTGCGCCAGTCGGTGCGCTGGTTCCAGGCCTGCGCCGAGGTCGTGAACACCGTGCTCCCTCCGGCCGTCGCTGCTGCCCGCGGCCGCCCGGGGCGCGGCCCGGCCCCTGCGGCCCGTACCATCCTGCCAGGCCGGGCCCGATTTGTCCCTCGCCCCGCGCACCGCCGCGCCCGCCTGCGTCGCTCGCCCACTTCCGGGTGCCGGTGGGGGACAATGGGGGCATGAACGCTCGGATCCTCGTAGTCGACGACGACACTGCCCTCGCGGAGATGATCGGCATCGTGCTCAAAAGCGAGGGCTTCGACCCCTCGTTCTGCGCGACCGGCGACGGCGCGCTCGACGCCTTCCGCGCCTCCCGCCCGGACCTCGTCCTGCTCGACCTCATGCTGCCCGGCAAGGACGGCCTCGAGGTGTGCCGGGAGATCCGCGAGGAGTCCGGGGTGCCGATCATCATGCTCACCGCGAAGTCCGACACCGTCGACGTGGTCCTCGGCCTGGAGTCCGGCGCGGACGACTACGTGCCCAAGCCGTTCAAGCCCAAGGAGCTCGTGGCCCGCGTGCGCGCGCGCCTGCGCCTGGCCGAGCCCGCGGCCCCGGAGATCCTCACGGTCGGCGACGTCAGCGTCGACGTGGCGGGCCACACCGTGACGAAGGGCGGCAAGCCCGTCTCGCTGACCCCGCTCGAGTTCGACCTGCTCGTCGCGCTCGCCCGCCGCCCCTGGCAGGTCTTCTCCCGCGAGACCCTCCTCGAGGAGGTGTGGGGCTACCGCCACGCCGCGGACACCCGGCTGGTCAACGTGCACGTCCAGCGCCTGCGCTCGAAGATCGAGCGCGACCCGGAGAAGCCCGACATCGTCGTCACAGTGCGCGGCGTGGGCTATAAGGCCGGGCAGCCCACGTGAGCCGCGGCCCGCGGGCCGGCGCGAGGCCGCGGGCGCTGCGCCTGCTGCGCGCGGCCGGCCGGGGCCTCGCCGCACTGTGGCGGGCGGTCGTCTTCGCGTTCACGCGCTCCCTGCAGCTGCGGATCATCGCGCTGACCTCGGTCCTCACCGTCGTGGCGATCTACGGGGTGGGCTCGTTCATGTCCCAGCAGATCGCCCGCGGCCTGTTCGAGGCGCGGCGCAACTCCGTGTCCAACCAGACCGCCGGCTACGTCGCCGAATTCGAGTCGCTCTCCGGCATCACGGACCGCGACGAGCTCGTCGACACGCTCAGCACCCAGCTGCGCTCGAAGGTCTCGAACTCGCCCACGCCCCTGCGCTCGATCGCGCTCGAGCCCGTGGGCGGCAACCGCTCGGTGCCCCCGATCGGCGCGTTCCCCTACGGCGAGGAGTCCGTGCGGGTGGCGGACCTGCCCGGCGAGTTCCGCTCGGCGGTGGCCGACGGGCAGGACGGCGAGCAGCTCTACGAATCGGTGGAGCTGCCGGGCTCCCTGCACTCGCCCGGCCTCGTCATCGCCCAGCGGGTGACGATCCCGCAGGCGGGCTCGTTCGAGCTCTACGTCGTCGCGGACCTCGAGAAGGAGCAGGACACCCTCGAGTTCGTCCAGCGCGCCCTCCTCGTGGCCGGCCTCGTGCTCGTCGTCCTCGTGGGCGCGATCGCGTGGATCGTCACCCGGCTCGTCGTCGTCCCCGTCCGGACGGGCGCGCAGGTGGCCCGCCAGCTCGCCGACGGCGATCTCGACCAGCGCATGCCGGTCAACGGCAGCGATGAGATCGCCACGCTCGCGGAGAGCTTCAACGACATGGCGGACGCACTGCAGGACCAGATCACCCGGATGGAGCAGCTGACCGTGCTCCAGCGCCAGTTCGTCTCCGATGTCTCGCACGAGCTGCGCACGCCGCTCACGACGATCCACATCGCCTCCGACCTCATCTACGAGTCCCGCGAGGACTTCGACGAGTCCACCCGGCGCAGCGCCGAGCTGCTGAACTCACAGGTGGAGCGCTTCGAGCTGCTGCTGGGCGACCTGCTGGAGATCTCCCGCCACGATGCGGGCGCGGCCCAGCTCGTGACGAAGCCCGTGGACCTGTCCGAGATCGTCACGGGGGTCATCGACACGGTGGCCGTCGTCGCGGAGCAGGCGGGCACCGAGCTGCTGGTCCACGCGCCGTCCTCGCCCGTCATGGCGGAGGTCGACCGCGTGCGCGTCACGCGCATCGTGCGCAACCTCGTCGTCAACGCGATCGAGCACGGGGAGCAGCGGCGCATCGACATCTACGTCGGCTCGAACGCGGAGGCGGCCGCGATCAGCGTGCGCGACCACGGCGTGGGGATGAGCGAGGAGCAGGTCGAGCACGTCTTCGACCGGTTCTGGCGCGCCGATCCCTCGCGACGGCGCACGCTGGGCGGCTCGGGGCTGGGCCTGGCGATCTCGCTCGAGGACGCCCACCTGCACGCCGGCTGGCTGCAGGCCTGGGGCCGCACGGGCGAGGGCTCGTGCTTCCGCCTCACGCTGCCGCGCCGCCAGGGCCAGGCGATCGCCTCCTCGCCGCTGCCGCTGCCCCCGGCCGACGCGGTGCTGCGCGGCGGCACGACCCTGGTCGCGGGCCCCAGCACCTCGGACGGCTCCGTGCGGGTGCAGACCGGCTCGATCCCCATCGTCGTCGAGGTCGCCGAGCACTCCGCCGAGGCCGCCGTCCAGCAGGGCGGTGCGCGGTCTGATGGCGCCGCGCGGTCCGGTCCCGCGCAGTCCGACGGTGCGCAGTCCGGCCGCGCGCCGGGCCCCGGAGCCGAGCCGACCGAGGAGGGCCCATGAGACCGCTGCGAAGCGCCCATCGCACCCGACCGCAGGCGCGGCCGCGGGCGCGGACCCGCGTGCGCGCGGCCCTGGCCGGCGCGTGCGCGCTGGCGCTGCTGAGCGGCTGCGCCTCGATCCCCGATTCCGGGGGCATCGGGCGCATCGACGTGGGCGATGCCGGCCCCAATGTCCAGTCGCGCATCGAGCCCGACGGCCCCGCCGAGGACGCGGACCCGGACGAGATCGTGCGCGGCTTCCTCACGGCGGGCGCGGGCTACTCGAACAACTTCGCGGTCGCCCGGTCCTTCCTCACCGACGACTTCTCCGACCGCTGGAATCCGCAGGCGCAGGTCGCGGTGCTGCCCTCGGGGGTCAGCCTCGACTCCGTGACGAGCGAGATCACCTCGAACTCGCAGCGGATCGCGCTGAGCGTGCCCGTGGGCGCCACCCTCGATGAGTCCCGGATCTACCGGGAGGCCGGGGACAACACGAACTCCTCCATGAAGTTCTCCCTGCGCCAGGTCAACGGGCAGTGGCGGATCTCGAAGGCCCCCGACGGCCTGCTGCTGTCCGCGACGAACTTCGCCACCCTGTTCCAGTCCTATGCGCTGTACTACTACACGCCGGACTACAAGAACCTCGTGCCGGACGTCCGGTGGTTCATCCGCTCGCCCTCGACGGCCACGGAGGTCATCGCGGAGCTGCTGCGCGGGCCATCCGACTACCTCTCCGGCGCCGTCGTGTCCGCGGCCCCGGACGGCACGCAGCTCGACCCGAAGTCCGTCACCGTCTCCGAGGGGCGCGCCGAGGTGGGCCTCGCCCGCCCGGAGGGCAGCCTGGACGATCGGACCGCCGGGCGCCTCGTCGACCAGCTCGAGGCGAGCCTCACCCAGATCAGCTCGATCACCTCGGTGTCCGTCACGAGCGCCGGCGCCGAGCTCGACTCGAAGGGCGGCGGCGCGGATTCCTCCGTGCAGATCGACTCGCGGCCCATCGTCGTCTCCGACCGCCGGATCGCGACCGTGGAGGGCAGCGCGTTCACGCCCGTGGAGCGCTCGCCGCGGCTGCCCGTCGGCGCCCGGGACCCGGCCGTGGCGATCGACGGCTCCGTCTACGCCTACCTTACGAAGGACGGCAAGGAGATCCGGCACTTCTCCGCGGGGGAGGGCCGCGACCACCAGATCGTGCGCGGCGCGCAGCTCGTGGGCCCGAGCTTCGACCGCTACGGCTGGATGTGGACCGCGGAGGCCTCCGGCAAGTCGCTCATCGCGGTGAGCTCCGGCGGCGACTCGACCCGCCTGGCCGCGAAGTTCCTGGGCGATCGGACGATCCGCAGCCTGCACGTGTCCCGCGACGGCTCGCGCGTGGGGGTGCTCTCCGCCGACTCCTCCGGCCGCCAGCGCCTCGACATCGTGGGCATCGCGCGCAGCGGGCGCTCCGAGCCCGCCCGCCTGGCGGCCTCGCCCCTGACCCTGGGGCAGGAGTTCACCTCGCTCACGGAGTTCTCCTGGGCGGGGGCGGACACCGTCGCCGTGCTCGGCAACACCGGCGACGGCGGCGTCCAGCCGTTCTCGATGCAGGTCTCCGGGCCCGCCTCGGCGCTCGGCACGATCTCCGATGCCGCGCGCATCGCCGCCGCGGAGGACCTGCGCTCGGTGCGCGTGGGCACCGCCGGGGGCTCGCTCTACACGTACTCGGGCGGCTCGTGGCAGAAGATCGTCGACGCGAAGGCCTACGATCCGGCCTACGCCGGCTGAGCCGCCCCCGCTGTCCACAGGCCGCCGAGGCGCGGGTGCGCCCGCGGGCGGGCTCGGGCACGCTGGGGCGATGGCGCGGATGCTGGGGGAGCTGCTCGACCTCGTCGTGCCCCGCAGCTGCGCGGGCTGCGGGGCGGAGACCGTGACGCTGTGCGCGGACTGCGCGGCAGGCCTCGACTCCCCGCTGATCTCCCAGGTGCCGCGCTACGGCACGCGCACCGTGGTGGCGTCCGGCGAGTACGCGGGGGTGCTGCGCGCCGGGCTGGTGGGCTACAAGGAGCACGACCGCCGCGACCTCGTCCGCATCCTCGGCCTGCTCCTCGCCCGCGCCGTCGTGGGCGCGCTCGAGGCCCGCCCGCTGGCCGATCTGCCGGTGCTCCTCGTCCCCGTGCCCTCGGCCCGGGGGGCGGTGCGCCGGCGCGGGGCCGACCACGTGGCGGCGCTCGCCGCGCAGGCGGCGCTGGTG
>NZ_WWEQ01000091.1 GCF_009857845.1 Brevibacterium rongguiense
CGCGATTCCGCAGGCCAGGGCGGTCCAGGCCGCGGCCGGCGTGCGCGCGCGGCGGGCGCGCGGCGGGCGGCCGTGCTGCAGGTCAGTGAGCGCATCGCGGCGCAGCGCACGCAGGCTCACGAGCGCGAAGACCCCGGCCGCGCAGCCCACGAGCGCCATGGTCGTCGCGGCGAAGAGCAGCACGAGGTCGTGCGGCTGGGCGCGCAGCGCGCCCGCTCCCGCGCCCACCGCGGCGCCCAGCAGGGCCACGGCCAGCAGGCCTGCGGTGAAGAACGTCGTGAGGCGGGCGGCCATGAGCTCGGTCGTGGCGGCGTGGAGCAGGCGCGTGCGGGGCGCCTGCACGGCCGCGGCAGCGTCCACGGGGACGCCCGGCCGGTCCTCAGCCGCGCTCACGATGCCGCGTAGCCCTTGTCGAGGTCGATCGTGTTCTCCAGGGGGCGCCCGGCCTCGAAGCGCTCGAGGTTCGCGGCGAACTGCTGCGCCAGCCGGCGCTCCCAACCGTGGGTGTCCCCGCTCATGTGCGGCGTGAGCACCGCGGTGGGCAGCGCCCACAGGGGGTGGTCCTCCGGCAGCGGCTCGGGGTCGACCACGTCGAGCGCGGCCCCGGCGATCTGCCCGTCCCGCAGGGCGGTCACGAGGTCGTCAGTGATGACGGTGGGCCCGCGGCCGATCGTCACGAGCCGGGCGGTGGGGCGCATCGAGGCGAACACGGCGGCGTCGATGAGCCCCGTGGTGGCCGGGGTGAGCGGGGCCGCGTTGATGAGCCAGTCGAAGGCGCCGACGTGGGCGGCCAGCTGCGCGGAGTCGACGACGTCGCCGAAGTCCGGGTCGCCCCCGCGGGCCCGGGTGCCTGCGCCGGCGACCTCGACGCCCAGTGCGCCAAGCGTCCGGGCGATCTGGCGGCCGATCGCGCCGGTGCCCACGATGAGGGCGCGCGTGCCTGCCAGGTCCTCGGTGAGCCGGTGGCGCCACACGCGGGCGGCCTGCAGCCGCGCCGAGCGGTGCGTGTCCTTGGCGAAGTCGAGCAGGCAGCCGGCGACGTATTCGGCGATGGGCCGGTCGAAGATGCCGCGGGCGTTCGTCACCGTGATGCCGCGCCCGCGGACCTCGGAGTAGGGCAGCTGGTCGACGCCGGCCGATGCGGAGTGGATCCAGCGCAGCCGGTCTGCACCGCCCAGCGCGCCCTGCAGGGCGTGGGAGGTGAAGTCCCACAGCAGCAGGGCATCCGCCCCGCGCAGCGCCGCCGGCAGGTCCGCCGGGTCCTCGACCCAGCGGACCTGCCAATCGGCGCCCGGGGCACCGTCAGTGCTTAGGACCCCGTCGAGGGCGCTGCGCTGGCGCTGGGGGCTGCTGAGGATCGTCAGTGCCGGCATGGGCGGGGCCTTCCTGGGAGGCGGCGGGCTGCGCCTGCACTCCGGCGCGGGCCGGAACGGGCGGCGTGAGCGCCACACTACCGGCTGGGCCGTGCCCGAGGCGCGCCTGCGGCTGCTGCGCGGTCACCTCGTGAGCGCGGGCCTCGTGAGCGCGGAGCTCCTCGGCCCGGGCCTCCTCGTGAGCGCGGGGCTCCTGGGCGCGGTCCTCGTCCGGCGCCTCGGCGTCGTCTCCGAGCACCTCGCGCTCGGTGCCCGCATTGGGCTCGAGGCGGGTGGCCAGCTCCTTCTCCTTGACGAACAGGAGGATGATGACGGCGGCGAGCGTGAGCGGGGCGACCCACAGGAAGATCGGCACGAGGGCGTCGTTGTAGGCGCCCACGATGACGTCGTGGACGGGGGTGGGCAGCTGGTTGACCAGGGAGGGCGTCAGCGAGCTCGAGCTGCCGCCCGCGGCCTTCTGCGCATTGGCGCCCAGCCCCTGCATGCCCTCCTGGAGGTTGTTCATGAGGCGGTTGGTGAACAGCGAGCCGATGATCGACATGCCCAGCGTGGCGCCGATCTGACGGAAGAAGTTGTTCGACGCCGTCGCCGTGCCCACCATGGACACGGGGAACGAGTTCTGCACGATGAGCACGAGGATCTGCATGCTCAGGCCCAGGCCCAGGCCCATGACGCCCAGCCCGATCATCGCCTCGGCGGGCGAGCTGTCGGCCTTGAGCCGCGAGAGCATGACGAGCGAGACGCCCACGATCGCGATGCCGATGACGGGGTACCACTTGTAGCGCCCCGTCTTCGACACGATGAAGCCCACGGCGGTGGAGACGATGAGCATGACGCCCATCATGGGGACCATCATGAAGCCGGCGAGGGTGGCCTCGATGCCGTGGACCATCTGCAGGTAGGTGGGCATGTAGGACAGCACGCCGAACATCGCCACGCCCAGGAACAGGCCGGCCACCGTGCACAGCACGAAGTTGCGGTCCTTGAACAGGGTCATGGGCACCATGGGATTCGGGGCGTGCAGCTCGACGAAGACGAACGTCACCGCGGCGATGACCGCGACGCCGATGAGCATGAGGATGATCGGGTCGTCCCAGTCGTACTGGTGGCCGCCCCACGCGGTGGCGAGCACCATGGCGGTGGTGAACTGGGCGATGATGAGCATGCCGGCGATGTCGACCTTGGGCCGCGGGCCGTCGTGGTGCTTGGGGACCTTGAGGAAGATGAGCGCGGCGATGAGCGCCAGCGCGCCCAGCGGGTAGTTGAGCGCAAAGTTCCAGCGCCAGCCCGGGCCCTCGGTGATCCAGCCGCCGATGAGGGGGCCGGCGACGGACGAGACCGCGAACGTGGCGCCCATGATGCCCATGTACTTGCCGCGCTCGCGCGCCGGGACGACGGCGGCGATGATCGACTGCGAGAGGATCATCATCCCGCCGCCGCCGATGCCCTGGAACACGCGGCCCAGGATGAGCACGCCCATGCTGTGCGCCATGACGCCGAACGTCGAGCCGACGAGGAACATGAGGATCGCGAAGATGAAGAGCGGCTTGCGGCCGAACAGGTCGCCGATCTTGCCGTAGATGGGCATCATGATCGTCGAGGCGAGCATGAACGCCGTGGAGACCCACAGCATCTGGTCGACGCCGTTGAGCTCGCCCACGATCGTGGGCAGGGCGGTGGCGAGCACCGTCTGGTTGAGCGAGAACATGAACATCGCGACCATGAGGCCGATGAACAGCAAGACGATGGCCCCGGGGGACATGGCCGGCTGCTCGGCCACGGGGTGCGAGCCGCGCACGACGGGCGCCGCGGCGCCCTGTGCCCGGGCGGGGGCGCCGGCCGCGCCGCGGGCGGCGGGCTGCGCGATTGCGGTGTCTGTCATGACAGCCTTTCGATGACGGAGCGAAGGAGATGCACGGAGTCGGCGAAGACGGCCTCGGCCGCCTCCTCCGACTCGTAGGACGAGGGGTCGGACTGCAGGGTGCGGTAGGTGTGCTGCAGCGCGGCCTTGCAGACGAGGATGAGCATCCGGGTGCTGTCCTCGTCGCCCAGGGCCATGCCGCGGGCGCTCAGCCGCTCGGCGATCGCCTCGACGAGGTCGGACTCGACGTCGCGGGTGATCTCCATGCGGTGGTTGACGAGCTGGGGGTACTGGCCCATGAGGTGGCGCAGCCGGCGGCCGTTCGAGGGCTTGCCGCCGATCTTGGAGAACACGGCGCGCAGCGCGTAGGCGACCTCCTCGACCGGGGTGGAGCGCTCGGGCAGGGAGGCGATGACCGCGCGGCGGGCCTCGGCGTTCATCGCCTCGGCGCTCAGGCCCACGACCGCGTCCTCCTTCGAGGAGAAGTAGTTGAAGAACGTGCGCGGCGAGACCTCCGCGCGCTCGGCGATCTGGGCGACGGTCACGCCCTCGAGCGTGCCGGCGGAGACGAGGTCGAGCGCGGCGTCCTGCAGCGCCTGGCGGGTCTGGCGCGCCTTGCGCTCGCGCAGCGAGACGCAGTCGGCAGCGTGGTCCTGGGATGTGCTCACCGTGCAATTTTGCACGCCATGCAAGTTTTCGCCAAATGCAAACTTGCACGAAGTGCACAAACGTGGGCGGTCTCACAGCGCGGACCGGGGTGTCCCACGCCGCGGGGCCGATCAAAGGCGAGGGTGGGCCGTCCGGGCTCGACCCGCGCGGGAGCCCGCCCACAGCCCGCCGCGATGGCGCGCTCGCCTACGCTGGGTGCCATGGAGAAGACGGGCGGCACGACCGCGGAGCTGCTGCGCTGGATGCGCGTGGCCCTGCACGTGTCGTTTGCCGCCCTGCTCGCCCTGGGCCTGCTGCGCAGCCTGGCAGCCCGGCCCGGGGCCGCCACCGCGGTCCTCATCTGCGCGCTGGCCGCGGCGCTGGCCGCGGTGTACGTGGCGGGCACCTCGGCGGAGATCCGCCACGCCCACCACGGCAGCCGCTTCGACCCGCGCCCCCTGGCCGCCGCGTGGTTCGCCGTCTGCGCCAGCCTGTGGTGCGGGCTCGTCCTTATGGACGCGAACTTCTCCTGGCTGGCCTTCCCGCTGTTCTTCCTCGCCATCCACCTGCTGCCGCGCGCCTGGGCCGCCCTGGCCATCGCGGCGCTCGTGGGCTGCGTGGCCCTCGCGCAGGCGCTCCACTCCCCCGGCCGCTTCGACGCCGCCGTGGTCATCGGCCCGGTCTTCGGCGCGGCGCTGGCCGTGCTCGTGAGCGTCTTCTACCGGCGCCTCGTCGAGGACTCGCTGCGCCACCAGCGCGCGCTCGCGGAGCTCGAGGCGGCCCAGAGCGACCTCGCGCTGTCCCAGCACGAGGCCGGCCGCCTCGCCGAGCGCAACCGCCTGGCCGCCGACATCCACGACACCCTGGCCCAGGGCTTCTCCTCGATCATCCTGCTGGCCCGCGCCGCGCGCGCGGCCGGTGAGGAGTCCGATGCGGGGGCGGGCCGCCTGGCCCTCATCGAGTCCACCGCGGCGGAGAACCTCGCCCAGGCGCGCACGTTCTTCGCGGCCGAGTCCGCCGCCGCCGACCTGCCCGAGCAGATCGCGGCGCTCGCGCGGCGCACCCAGGAGGCGGCCGCGGCGATCGGCCTCGACCTCTCCGTCGAGGCCAGCGTCGAGGGCGAGCCGGCCCGCGTGCCCGAGGACACGGCCGCCGCCGTGCTGCGCGCCGCCCAGTCGCTGCTGTCGAACGTGCTGCGCCACTCCGGGGCCCGCCGCGCCCACGTGGGACTCGCCTACTGGCCCGATGCGCTCAGCCTCGACGTCGTCGACGACGGGCGCGGCTTCGACCCGGCCGCCGATGCGGGCTTCGGCCTGCGCGCGCTGCGCGGGCGCGCCGATGCCGCCGGCGGTGACCTCGCCGTCGAATCCGAGCCCGGGGCGGGCACCGCCGTCTCCCTGCGCCTGCCGCTGCCCGCCCGCACGCAGCCGACCCCGTCCCCCGCAGCCGAGGAGCGCCCCCAATGAGCCCCATCACCGTCCTCCTCGTCGATGACCACCCCGTGGTCCGCGCCGGGCTGCGCGCCGTGCTCGAGGCCTCGGGCCGCGTGCGGGTGGCCGCCGAGGCGTCCTCCGGGGCGCAGGCGCAGGAGGCGCTGGCCGCCCCCGCGCCGGACGGGGCCGGCTTCGACCTCGTCGTCATGGACATCCAGATGCCCGACGGCGACGGCATCGCGACGACCGCCGCAATCCGCACGGCCGACGGCCCGCCGGTGCTCATCCTCACGACCTTCGAAACCGACCGGCTCGTCATCGACGCGATCTCCGCCGGCGCGGCGGGCTACATCCTCAAGGACGCCCCGGCGGACGAGCTCATCGCCGCGGTCGAGCGCGCCGCCGCGGGAGGGCGCGCGATGTCCGCCACCGTCACGGAGCGCCTCGCCAGGCGCCTGAGCAATCCGGCCGTGGCGCTCTCGCGCCGCGAGCTCGAGATCCTCGAGGCCGCCGCCACCGGCGAGTCGAACCGCGAGATCGCCGCGTCCCTCTTCATCTCGCAGGCCACCGTCAAGACCCACCTCGTCCACGTCTTCGACAAGCTGGGCGCGGCCACCCGCACGGAGGCGGTCGCGAAGGCCCGCGAGCTGGGCCTCATCGACTGAGCCGCGCCGGGGCCTCAGCCCGCCAGCCGGGCGCAGCCGTGAGCCGCGCTGACCTGAGCCGTACTCACATGAGCTGGCGCAGGCGCTCGCGCTGGCGCTCGAGGATTGTGAGCTGTTCGAGCAGCTTCGCGCTCGTCGCCGCGTCCCCCGGGTCCGTGCGCTGCAGCCGCGAGTGCAGCTGGCCCGCGATGCGCACCATGTCCTTGTCGAACAGGCGCGCGACGATCCCGCGCGCGTAGCGCTCGACCCCCGCGGCGTCGGCGGCCGGCAGCGGCCGCACGGCCAGCTCGCCGACGAGGCCGCGCACCCGATCGTCGGCGGCCTCGCGCACCTTCTCCGGCCAGTTCGCGGGATCCTCGATCGCCGTGCGGATCCCGCCGGCGTCCTTCATGGCCTGGTGGACTGCGCGGTGGGCGGGATCGGAGAAGACCTTGCCGTTGAGCGCGTCGAAGAGCTTCGCGTTGACGTATCCCGGCTGCTGGAGGGCCACCTGCAGCGCCCCGCGCTCCACCTTGAACCCCGTGGCGTCGACCGGCGTGGCGCGCAGCTCCTCCTGGTAGTGCGCGACCTCCGCCACGGGATCGTCGCCGGAGGCCGGGGCCGAGGCGCCCTGCCAGCGCCGGCCGCCGCGCGCCTCGGCCGCGGCCCCGGGGGCACCCAGCG
>NZ_WWEQ01000092.1 GCF_009857845.1 Brevibacterium rongguiense
GGTGCTCGGCGCCGAGGGGCTGCGGGCGCACCCGGCGCCCGTGCTCGAGGTCCGCGCCCATCGCGACCAGGTGGGCTTCGGGGCGCGGCAGCGGCGGCGCAACGTGGGCGGCTCGCACGGCCTGCGGCCCGGAACGGGGGCTGTCGTCGCGCGCTGGCCGGGGCGCGCGCGGATCGTCCTCGTCGACGACATCGCCACCACCGGCGCCACGCTCGCCGAGGCCGCCCGGGTGCTGGTGGCCGCGCAGGCGCCCCCCGATGCCTGCGCCGTCGTCGCGCTGGCCCCCGGCGGCCCCCGCCCGCCGGGCTGAGCGCCGTGGGACGCAGCGGTCCGCCATCCGGGCGGCGCACGAGGCCACGGCGGT
Organism: Brevibacterium rongguiense; assembly: GCF_009857845.1. Lineage (GTDB taxonomy): Bacteria > Actinomycetota > Actinomycetes > Actinomycetales > Brevibacteriaceae > Brevibacterium > Brevibacterium rongguiense. The sequence goes on from NZ_WWEQ01000092.1 coordinate 365, forward strand.
CGCAGCCCCCATTTGCGGGCGCGATGTTATTTAATGAAGGCACCCCGTACTGGGGCTCCCGGTGCGGGGACGAAGGAACCGACGGCGCAAAGGAGAAGCATCATGGACATCGTGGTCAGGGGACGGCACGTCACCGTCTCGGACAGCTTCCGCTCTCACATTGAGGAGAAGGTCTCCAAGGTCGAGCAGCTCGCGCCGCGCGCGCAGCGCGTCGAGGCCGTCGTCACGCACGAGGCCAGCGCGAAGCAGCCCGAGACGGCCGAGCGGATCGAGATCACCGTGATCGGCAAGGGCCCGGTGCTGCGCGCCGAGGCCTGCGCCTCGGACAAGCACGCCGCCCTCGACCTCGCCTGGGCCAAGCTCATGGAGCGGCTGCGCCGCGCCCGCGACCGCCGCAAGGTCTCCCGCCAGGGCAAGCACCGCCCGCCGTCGACGGCCGAGGCGCTGGCCGATCTCGAGGCCGCCCAGGCCGAGCTCGCGGACCAGCCGGGCGCAGACGAGCAGCCGCCCACCGTGGACCGCACTGGCGGCCGGGTGCCCGCCGAGGGCGATTCCCCCGTGCTGCTGCGCGAGAAGAACTTCCCGGCCGACCCGATCGCGCTCGAGGAGGCGCTCAACCGCATGGAGATGGTCGGGCACGACTTCTACCTCTTCATCGACGAGCAGACCGGCAAGCCCTCGGTCGTCTACCGCCGCCGCGGCTGGAGCTACGGGGTCATCGCCCTCGACTCGGAGCTCGCCGCGACCGCGGACTGAGCCCGTGGCCCAGACAATGTCGCCGGAGGCGGCCAGGCGCTGTGCCCTGGCCGCCTCCGGCCTTGCCGGCCCGCGGCCGCGCACCGCCGACGCCCGCTCCCTGCGCCGCGTGTTCGACACGCTGCGCCTGTCCCAGGTGGACTCGGTGTCCCGGGTGGTTCGCTCGCACTACCTGCCCTTCTTCTCCCGCCTGGGCGCCTACCCGCAGCCCACCCTCGACCGGCTGCTCGGGCAGGCCCCGCGCATGGGCGTCGAGTACTGGGCGCACGCCGCGGCCTATGCCCATCCCAGCACCGTCGCGATGTTCGACGGCCGCCGCGCGGACTGGTACCGCCACGACTACGGCCAGGCCGATCCGGAGCACGGCGCGGCGTTCGCCCGGCTCATGCGCGAGCTGCTCGCGGCGCTGGCCGAGGGCCCGGGCACGGCCCGCGAGCTCGCGGCCCGCGTCGAGCACGGGCTGCCCGAGCGCCGCCGCGACCACTGGGGCTGGAATCCCACCCGCACGAAGTCCGCCCTCGAGGCGCTCTTCGCCGCGGGCAGCGCGTCCGTGGCACGGCGCAACCAGCACTTCGAGAAGGTCTTCGCGCTCCCGGCCGACGTCCACCCCGACCTGCCGGCGCCGGAACTGCGCTTCGGGCCCCCGGACGATCCGCAGGCGGGCATGCGCACCGGGGTGCGTCTGCCGCGCGGGATCGGCGGGCGGTCCAACGATGCCCAGGGCCTGATCCGGCAGGCCGCCGCGGCGCTGGGCGTCGCGTCGCTCGACTGCCTGGCCGACTACTTCCGCCTCACGGTCGCCGAGGCGCGCCGGGCCGCCCACGCGCTCACGGCAGCCGGTGAGCTGATCCCCGTGGAGGTCGCGGGCCGCGAGGCCTTCCGCTGGCTCGCGGCGCGCGTGCCGCGCGCGGTCGACGCTTGCGCCCTGCTCGCCCCGTTCGACCCGCTCGTCTTCAACCGCAGGCGCATCGCCTGGCTGTTCGGCTTCGACTACCGGATCTCCATCTACACGCCTGCCCACCTGCGCGAACACGGGTACTACGTGATGCCGTTCCTGTGCGGCGAGCGGCTCGTCGCACGCGTCGACGCAGTGGCCGACCGTGCCGCCGGAACGCTGAGCGCCCGCGCCCACTGGGAGCCCTGTGCCCGGGCCGGCGAGGCCGGCCCCGCCGGCCGGGCGCCCACGGGGCCGAGCGCCTCGGGCGCGGTGCCGGCCCGGCTGCGCGCGCGCCTGAGTGCGGAACTCGAAGAACTGGCGCGGTGGCTGGGACTTGGCCGGGTGCAGTCCACGCTAAGCTGAGGGGCGCAAGTCTGTTGTCTGCGGCCGCACGGGCGGCCGGGTGCTAGGAGAGACGTGGCCAACATCCTGGAGAAGATGCTCCGGTTCGGCGAGGGCCGCACGCTGAAGAAGCTGCGGAACTATGCGACGGCGATCAACAATCTTTCCGATGAGTTCGAGGAGATGACGGACGCGCAGATCCGGGAGGAGACGGACCGCTTCAAGGAGCGCCACGCGGACGGCGAGAGCCTCGACTCCCTGCTGCCGGAGGCGTTCGCCGCCGTGCGCGAGGCATCGGCGCGCACCGTGGGCCTGCGCCACTTCGACGTCCAGCTCATGGGCGGGGCCGCCCTGCACCTGGGCAACATCGCGGAGATGAAGACCGGCGAGGGCAAGACCCTCGTGGCCACCGCCCCCTCCTACCTCAACGCCCTGTCCGGCAAGGGCGTCCACGTCGTCACGGTCAACGACTACCTGGCGGGCTACCAGTCCGAGCTCATGGGCCGCGTGTTCCGGTTCCTCGGCATGGAGACCGGCTGCATCCTCTCGCAGATGACCCCCGACGAGCGGCGCAAGCAGTACGCGGCGGACATCACCTACGGCACGAACAACGAGTTCGGCTTCGACTACCTGCGCGACAACATGGCCTGGTCGGTCGACGAGATGGTCCAGCGCGGGCACAGCTTCGCGATCGTCGACGAGGTCGACTCGATCCTCATCGACGAAGCGCGCACCCCGCTCATCATCTCCGGGCCCGCCGACGGCGACGCCAACCGCTGGTACGGCGAGTTCGCCAACGTCGTCAAGCGCCTGCGCCCCGAGCGCGACTACGAGGTCGACGAGAAGAAGCGGACGATCGGCATCCTCGAGGCCGGCATCGACCGAGTGGAGAACTACCTGGGCATCGGCAACCTCTACGACGCCGACCACACGCCGCTCATCAGCTTCCTCAACAACGCGATCCGCGCCAAGGAGCTGTTCAAGCGCGACAAGGACTACGTCGTCCTCGACGGCGAGGTGCTCATCGTCGACGAGCACACCGGCCGCATCCTCGCCGGACGCCGCTACAACGAGGGGCTCCACCAGGCGATCGAGGCCAAGGAGGCCGTCGAGGTCCAGCCGGAGAACCAGACGCTCGCGACGATCACCCTGCAGAACTACTTCCGCCTCTACGACAAGCTCTCCGGCATGACCGGCACCGCCGAGACCGAGGCGGCGGAGTTCATGTCGACCTACAAGCTGGGCGTCGTGCCGATCCCCACGAACAAGCCCATGCAGCGCAAGGACCAGTCCGACCTCGTGTACAAGAACGTCGAGGGCAAGTTCGATGCGGTCGTCGACGACATCGCCGAGCGCCACGCGGAGGGCCAGCCCGTCCTCGTCGGCACCACGAGCGTGGAGAAGAGCGAGTACCTCTCGCAGAAGCTCGCGAAGAAGGGCATCGAGCACGAGGTGCTCAACGCGAAGAACCATGCGCGCGAGGCCGCGATCATCGCGATGGCCGGCCGCAAGGGCGCTGTCACGGTGGCGACGAACATGGCCGGCCGCGGCACCGACATCATGCTCGGCGGCAACGCCGAGCACCTGGCCGTCGCGGAGATGGCCGCGCGCGGACTGGACCCGGAGGAGGACTCCGAGGAGTACGAGGCGCAGTGGGGCGAGGTCCTCGCCGCCGCCGAGGAGCGGGTCGAGGACGAGGCCGCCGAGGTGCGCGAGGCCGGGGGCCTCTACGTACTCGGCACGGAGCGGCACGAGTCGCGCCGCATCGACAACCAGCTGCGCGGCCGCTCAGGGCGCCAGGGCGATCCGGGTGAGTCGCGATTCTACCTGTCGCTGCAGGACGACCTCATGCGGCTGTTCGGCTCGGGCGCCGCCGAGCGGATCATGGCCACGGCGAACGTGCCCGACGATGTGCCGCTCGAATCGAAGATGGTCTCCCGCGCGATCCTGTCCGCGCAGACCCAGATCGAGCAGCGCAATGCGGAGCAGCGCAAGAACGTGCTCAAGTACGACGACGTGCTCAACCGCCAGCGCACCGTCATCTACGACGAGCGCCGCGAGGTCCTCGAGGGCGCCGACCTCACCGATCAGGTGGAGCGGTTCCGCCACGACGTCATCCGCGCCTACGTGGATGCGGCGACGGCCGGCCCGCCGGAGACCTGGGAGCTCGACAAGCTGTTCGAGGGCCTCTCCGAGCTCTACGACTCGACGATCACGGTCGATGAGCTCGTCGAGGACGCGGGCGGCCAGGCCAACCTCGACCGCGCGCGCCTGATCCGCGAGCTCCAGGCCGATGCGGATGTCGCCTACGACCGCCGCGAGGCCGAGCTGGGTGAGGAAGCCACCCGCGAGCTCGAGCGCCGCGTGGTGCTCTCCGTCATCGACCGCCGGTGGCGCGAGCACCTCTACGAGATGGACTACCTGAAGAACGGCATCGGGCTGCGGGCGATGGCCCAGCGCGATCCGCTCGTGGAATACCAGCGCGAGGGCTTCGAGATGTTCAACACCATGCAGGAGGGCATGAAGGAGGACGTCTTCCGGCTGACGAACAAGCTCGAGGTCACGGTGTCGATGAACCCGGGGGAGGATCCCGAGGATCCGAGCGACGACTTCGTCGAGGTCGAGGCCGAGGAACTCAAGCCCAAGAAGCCGGAGATGCACCTCTCGGCGCCGTCCGAGACTGGCGATGCCGAGGAGGTCGACGAGGGCGCCGACGGGTCCGCCGGCTCCGGTGGGTCCGGCGGTCGCGGTGCGCGGCAGGCCCCGGCCAACCGCGCCGAGCGGCGGGCCAAGAACAAGAAGCGGTAGGCGCCCCGGCCTTGCCCAGCGCGGGCTGCCGGTGCGCTGCCCACCGCGCTGGCGGATCCGGTGCCCACCGTGCCTGCCGGTGGGGTGCCCAGGTCACCTGCCGAGGCGAAGGCGCTGCCGTCCGCAGCTGGCGCCGCCGCCCGCGAACTGCGCCGCCTACAGGGTGAGCAGCTGTGTGACGATCCAGCGGCCGCGATGGGTCTCGAGGCGCAGGGCCACCGCCCGGTGGCGGCGCCGCGTGCGGATGACGACGCACGCCTCGACGATGTCCTCGCTGATCCGGCAGATGCGCGGCCGCCCCGGTGCGAAGCCCAGGTGCTGCGGCGCCTGCGTGCGGCTGAGCTCGGCGCGCAGTTCGGCGCTCACGCGGATCCGCTCGAGCAGCGCGGGCTCGAACCAGCGGGCGATCGCGCGCAGGGCGCGCAGCCCGTGGAGCACCTCGACCGCGGCCAGGGCCAGTGAGGCCGCCGTGCGCTGCAGGTCGTCGTCGGCGGGCTCCGGGGGCAGTGGCTCCGCGCGCCGGCGGGCGAGCGGGTGCGCGCGCTGCTGGGCGGCGGCCTCGCGGTGCGGTCTGCGCAGCGTCAGTTCCTGTGTCATGGCATGTCCAATCTCTGTCCCGGCAGGATGAGGTCCGGGTCCGGTCCGATCCGGGCGCGGTTGGCGCGGTAGAGCTCGGCGACCCGCCGGGCGGTCTGGGCGGTCGATGCCGTGGGCGCCGTCCGCTGCGCGATCGACCACAGGCTGTCGCCCTCGACCACGACGACGGTGCGCCGGGCATGCCCGTGGCCCCGCGGCCCGGCCTTCCGGCCGCTCGTGCGCTCGCCCTCGGTGCGGTGCGGTTCCCGGGCACGGTCGGCCTTCCGCGTCTCCCGCTCCGTGTGCTGGGGCTGGGAGGGATCGGCCGTGGAGGGGCGGTCGGCGGGGGCCGTGGGCGTTCCGGGCCCGTGGGGCGCGGTGATCGGCCAGCCCGGTGACGTCGCATCGGCGCCGGGAGCGTCCGAGGCCGGTGGACTGGACGGTGCGGGCTTCGAGGGCTGTGATTTCGAGGGCTGTGGCTTCGAGGTCGCCGGATTCGAGGCTGCCTGCGTCGCAGGCGTCGGCGTGGAGGCCGGCGGGTCCGTCAGCGGCCAGCCCGGGGAGGTGACCCGCCCGTCGACAGTCGCGGCGGTGGGCTGCGGGATGCTTGCCCGTGGGGTGAGCGGCCAGCCGGGGGAGGCAGGATCCGGTGCCGGCGACTGTGCGCGGCCGACCTGCGCCGCCGTGGCCTGCGCGGCGGGTGCGGCGGCCGGTGTCTGCGCGGCGGCCGCTCCGGCGCCGACCCCCACGCGGCGGGTGGACGTGTAGTCCGCGGTGCGCACGCCCACCCCCA
>NZ_WWEQ01000093.1 GCF_009857845.1 Brevibacterium rongguiense
CGAGACCCACAGAAGGATGCCGGGTGCCCCGACTTCCGCTCCACCGGACCCGTGCGGGCCGGTCGCGCTGCTCGAGGCGAACAATCACCTAGCTTAGACCCGATCCTCACTGCGAAGCAAGCCGCTCTGCCGTGACCCTCACCACATCAACCCGGGGGCTGAACTGGGAGGATGGACCGAAATCCGGCTGCCCCGGCGGTTTCCCGCGTCAGGCAGCGAGAGACGACATTACACGCACCGGCTGGGGCGCGCAAGTCCCCGCGGAGAATCTTCTTCACCCGGCGCCTCGGCCCATTCCGCGGCCCATCCTCCGACCCGTCGCTCGCCCGAGCCGGCGCCGCGCCTCGGAGGCCGTGCCTCGGGGCAGGCGCCCCACGGCACGGGCCTCACAGCAGCTGCGTGGGATCGGCCGGTGTGCCGGCCTCCGGGTGCGCGTGCGTGCGCGCCCTGCCCCTGGCGATCCGCTCCACCGCCGGCTCATTGACGTGTCGGGAGAAGAACGCGATGAGCGGCCCGCAGAAGAACGCCGTCATGATGGTGCCCGCCCCCACCGGCCCGCCGACCAGAAGCGCGGCGACGAGCACGAGGAGATCCTGCGTCACCCGCACCCGCTGGTACTTCCAGCCCGACCGCTCGACGATGATCGGCGCGATCGCATCGTAGGGCGCGGTGCCCACTCCTGCGGAGATGTAGGCACTGGCGCCGAACGCGAAGACGCAGATGCCCACCGCGAAGCACAGGGTGGCGCCGTGCGCATCGCCCGCGGGCACGGCATACGGGTGCAGCAGCGCGGCGAAGAGCTCGATGAAGAAGCCCGTGAGCGTCATGTTCACAAGCGTGCCGATGCCGATGTAGGAGCGGGCCCAGATGAGGACCGGCACGAAGAGGACCGCGTTGCTCAGCAGCTGGTAGGCGCCCAGGGTCCAGCCCAGCCGGTCGCTGACGCCGATGTTGAGGGCGGTGTACGGGTCGACGCCCACCCCGCCGGTCTGCAGGATCGCAGCCCCCAGGCCGATGAGCACCACGCCCGCGAGCGCGTAGAGCGAGCGGGCCGCCAGCGACCCCGGATGTCGGTCTGCCATGGTGTCGCTCCCCTCCTGCGCTATCCCCGGCCCAGCGCGGTGCTGTGCCTCAGCCGGCAGCCGTGCGGCGCCTCAGCCGGCAGCCGTGCGGCGCCTCAGCCGGTGACCGGCCATTCGTGGACGGGCCGGCCTGTGGCCTGGTTCTCCCGGTAGAGCTCCATCATGCGCACGAGCGCGGCGCGGCGCTCCGGTGAATCCGGCTCGGTCACCCGCGGCTTGAGGCCGTTGAGCGTGCGCAGCTGCCAGGTGGCGCCGTTCTGCCGGGTGCGGGCGCGCTCGTCGATGATGTGCAACGACTCGTCGATGAGCACCGGGTCCACGCCGATCACCTCGAGGCCCTTGCGCGCCTGCGGCAGCAGCCGGCCGCGCACCAGCTCGCCCACGTCGATGTGGCCGAGCGTCGGCCACTCCATGCGCGAGTACATCCCGGAGCGGGCGCCGGTGAAGAAGTTGCGCTCCGCGTCCTGGAACGACAGCCGCGACCACACGGGGCGGTTCTGCTCGATGAAGAAGTGGACCATGCCGTAGTAGAACGCCGCATCGGCCACCATGTCCGCCACCGTGGGGCCCGCCGGCAGCAGGCGGTTCTCGACCCGGATGTGCGCGGGCTCGTCCTCGGGGCCCGGCGAGTAGATGGGCCGGTTCCACCGCCACACCGTGCCGTTGTGCAGGTTGAGGTAGTGCAGCGCCGGTGCCTCGCCGCGCATCTCCGGGGTGCCGGAGGCCTCGCGGGACTCGGGCAGCACCGCCGGGAAGTAGCGGACGTTCTCCTCGAAGAGGTCGAAGGCGCTCGTGATCCACCGCTCGCCGAACCACACGCGCGGGCGCACGCCCTGGGCCACGAGCTCCGGGGTGCGGGTGTCGATCGACTGGGCGAAGATGGGGATGCGGCTCTCGTGCCACACCTTGCGGCCCACGAACAGCGGCGAGTTCGCGCTCAGCGCCGCCTGCACGCCGGCGATCGCCTGCGAGGCGTTCCACGCCACCGCGAACCGGTTGGGCGCCACCTGGAGGTGGAGCTGCATGGACGTGCAGGTGGACTCAGGGGCGACGTCGTCGAAGTCGCCCTCGAAGAACTCGCGGTCGCCGATGTCGATGTGGACGAGCTCGCCGCGCGCCTCGACGATCGCGTTGCTCAGCGCCTTGTAGCGGTTCTCGTCGGTGATCCAGTTGGGATCGCGCAGCAGCTCGGGGGTGACGGTGGGCAGCGTGCCGATCATCGCGACGTGCGCCCCGGCGGTCTCCGCGGCCGCCTCCGCCTTGTCCAGGCGGGTGGTCAGGCCCTGGCGCAGCTGGTCGAGCCCATCGCCGGCCACCGAGAGCACGGGGTGGTTGAGCTCGAAGTTGTACGCGCCGATCTCCGACTGGAAGTCACCGTCGTCTACGGCCTCGATGACCTGCTTGTTGCACAGCTTGGGCTGCATGTCCTCGTCGACGAGGTTGAGCTCGAGCTCCATGCCGATCGTCCCGTGGTCGACGAACTCGGCCTCCTGGAGGTAGGCGTCGAACGTCTCCAGGTCCTGGTTGAGGCCCTCGCGATAGCGCGTGCGCTGCTCCGGGGTGTACCGCTGCGACGAGACTGCATCTCCCATGGGCCAAGCCAACCACACCCGCGCCTAGGATGGAGCCAAGCCGACGAAAGGATTTCCGTGTCCGCTCCCAGCTCCTCCTCCGCCCCGAGTGCCGCCCCCGAGCTGCTCGCCGCCGCACAGGACGCCCTGCCGCAGATGCTCGCCGACATCGAGCGGGTCATCACCCGCGAGACCCCCTCGTCCGATCACGCGGCCGTCGCCGAGGGCGCACAGGACTTCGCCGCCCTTCTGGCCGAGCGCCTGGGCGCCGAGGCCGAGATCGTCGAGGTCGACGGGGTCGCCCACGTGCGCCTGCGCTTCGGCTCCGGGCCCGCGCGCGTCGTGCTCGTCAACCACCAGGACACCGTCTGGCCCCACGGCACGCTCGAGCGCCTGCCCTTCAGCACGGAGGACGGGGTGCTGCGCGGCCCGGGTTCGTTCGACATGCTCACCGGCGCGATCATGAGCATCCACGCCGCCAAGCTCCTCGCCGACGCCTCCGGGCCCGAGGCGCTCACCGGCCTGTCCATCCTCGTGACCGGGGACGAGGAGGTCGGCTCGAATACGTCCTCGCAGCTCATCCGCGACGAGGCGCGCGGCGCGCGGGCCGTGTTCGTCATGGAGGCCTCGGCCGCCGGCGCCTACAAGGTGGCGCGCAAGGGCACCTCCGACTACAGCGTCATCATCCGCGGGCGCGCCTCGCACGCCGGCCTGGAGCCGGAGAAGGGCGTCAACGCGGGACTCGAGCTCGCCCACCAGCTCCCGGCCGTCGCCGCGCTGGGCGACCCGGACCTCGGCACCACCGTGACCCCCACGACCCTGTCCGGGGGCACGACGACGAACACCGTGCCCGCCGAGGCGCGCTTCCACGTCGACGTGCGCGCCGAGTCCGCCGAGGAGCAGCAGCGCGTGGACGCCGCGATCCGCAGGCTCGCCCCGCACCTGGAGGGCGCCGCACTCGAGATCGAGGGCGGCATCAACCGCCCGCCGTTCGGGCGCGAAGCCGCCCAGGAGCTCTACGAGCGCGCCGTCGCCCTCGCCGGGGAGCTCGGCATCGAGGCACCCGAGGCGGTGGCCGTGGGCGGCGGCAGCGACGGCAACTTCACCGCCGGCGACGGCGTGCCCACCCTCGATGGGATGGGCGCGGTGGGCGATGGCGCCCACGCCGAGCACGAGCACGCGCTCATCGACCACATCGCCCCCCGCACCGCGCTGCTGGCCGCGCTCATCGCCGACCGCCTGCACGACTGACCAGCCCCGCACGGCACACCCGGCCCCTCAACGAACAGGACCAGCAATGAAGCTCACCCGCGTGACACTCCACCGTCTGTCCATGCCGCTCGTCACCCCGTTCGCCACGTCGTTCATGACGGAGACGGAGAAGGACTGCTACCTGGTCGAAGCGGAATTCGACACCCCCGAGGGGCCGATCACGGGCTGGGGCGAATCCGTGGCGATGGTCGCCCCGCTCTACTCCTCCGAGTACGTCGACGCGGGGATGGCGGTCACGCGCGACTGGCTGGCGCCCATCCTCTTCGATGCCGGAGAGCTGACGGCGGAGACGATCGGCTGGCACCTGCGCCACGTCATCGGCTTCCCCATGGCGAAGTCCGCGCTGGAGATGGCCGCCCTCGAGGCCCAGCTCAAGCAGCGCGGCCTGAGCTTCCGCGACTACCTGGGCGGCGTGGCCGAGTCGGTGCCCTCCGGGGTCTCCGTGGGCATCCAGAACACGGACCGCGAGCTCATCGAGACGGTCGGCGGCTACCTCGACGAGGGCTACGCCCGCATCAAGCTCAAGATCAAGCCCGGCCGCGACATCGAGCCGGTGGCCGCGGTGCGCCGCGAGTTCGGCGATGACTTCCTCCTCCAGGTGGACGCGAACGCCGCCTACACGCTCGTCGACGCCGCCCACCTCAAGCGCCTCGACGACTACGGGCTCCTCCTCATCGAGCAGCCCCTGGGCGAGGCGGACATCCGCCAGCACGCCCAGCTGGCCGCCCAGATGTCCACCCCCATGTGCCTGGACGAGTCGATCGTCTCCGCCGAGGCCGCCGCGGACGCGATCGCGCTGGGCGCCGCCGACGTCATCAACATCAAGCCCGGCCGGGTGGGCGGCTACCTCGAGGCCAAGCGGATCCACGACCTGTGCGCCGCCAACGGCGTGGCCGTGTGGCACGGCGGCATGCTGGAGACGGGCCTGGGCCGGGCCGCGAACGCCGCCATGGCCACGCTGCCCGGCTTCACGCTGCCCGGTGACATCTCCGGGTCCAACCGCTTCTTCACCGAGGACATCACGGAGGAGATCGTCATGCACGACGGCATCGTCGATGTGCCCGCCGGGCCCGGCTTCGGCGTCACGATCGATCCCGACCGGCTGCAGAAGTACACGGAGGAGACCCTGCTCATCGAGCCGGAGCGCGCCTGATGGGACCCTTCGCCGCGGCGCTGGACCGGGCGCGGGCGGAGGGCCGGCCGCTCGTGCTCGACGGCGCCTCGGGCACGCAGCTCGAGGCGCTCGGGGCCGACATCGGCGGCGGGCTGTGGTCGGCCCGCCTGCTCGCCGAGGACCCCGCGCTCGTGGAGCGCATGCACGCAGCCTATGCGGCCGCCGGCGCCCAGGTCATCGAGTCCGTGTCCTATCAGGCCAGCCCGCGGGGGCTGGCCGCCGCGGGGTTCACCGCCGCCGAGGCGCGGGAGCTGCTCGCGCGCTCGTGGGAGCTGGCGAGCCGGGCGGCGCAGGAGGCGCGGCGCGCGGGGGCCGAGGCGTTCGCGGCGGCCTCGATCGGCCCGTTCGGAGCGTACCTGGCCGACGGCTCGGAGTACACGGGCGCCTACGGCGCGGACTTCGACGGGCCGGCCGCAGCGGCCGAGCTCGAGGCCTTCCACCGCGAGCGGATCGAACCGCTCTACGCGGCGGGCGCCCGGCTGTTCGCCATCGAGACGATCCCGCGCGCCGACGAGGCCCTCGCGGTCTCGCGCGTCATGGCCGACTACCCGGACGCCGAGTGGTGGCTGAGCTTCTCGCTGCGGCCCGAGGGCGGCGGGGGCGGCTCGCCCGTGCGGATCGCGGAGGGCATGCCGCTGGCCGATGCACTCGACGCGCTCGACACCGCCGTGTCCCAGCCCGCCGCGGTGGCGGTCAACTGCTGCGCGGCCTCCCAGGTGGAGCCGGCGATGCGGGCCATCACGGCCGCCGGCCGCCACGGCCTGGCCTACCCCAACTCCGGGGAGTCCTACGACGCCGCCACCGGCACCTGGGCGCCCCCGGCCACCGCGGCCGCCCTGACCGATCCGACCGAATTCGCCGCCGCCGCCCGGGACTGGGCCGCGGCGGGCGCCTCGGCGGTGGGCGGCTGCTGCCGGACCACGCCGGAGATCATCGCGGCGCTCGCGCGGGGCACCGGCCGGGCCTGAGGCCGCGGGCGGCGCTCCCCCGC
>NZ_WWEQ01000094.1 GCF_009857845.1 Brevibacterium rongguiense
CGCTGGCCGCGGCCCGCCGCGCCGAGCGCGGCCCGGTCGTGGGGGCGCTGCTCGAGCGCGAGCTGCTCGTCCGCGCCCTCGGCGACCTGGACTGGGTGGCCCAGGGCGGCGAGGTGCCGGTGAGCTGCGAGCCCGCCCGCGCGGCGGATGCGGAGCTCGTTGCGGCCGCCTCCGCGGCCCTCGACCTGGTCCGCGATGCCGGCGAGGCCGCTGCGCCCGGGGACGACGAGTCCGCCGTGCTGTGCCTGCGGGTGCCCGCCCTCGTCGTGGAGGCCGGGATCGCGGCGCGGCCGGGCGACGTGGCCGAAGCGCCTGCCGCCCAGCGGCTCGAGCGCCAGCTGCTCAGCGCGCTGTCCCTGCCGCCCGCCGTGCGGGCGATGCTGCCGGGGGGCGAGGGTGTCCTCCGCCGTGCCGGCGGAATCCCCGCCGACCTCGCAGACCGCACGGTCCGCGCCCTCCAGGACGTCCTGTCCGACCCCTACCAGCAGCTCCTCCCGGTCGGTGCCGACGGCGCCGTCGTCAGCCGCGAGTGCGAGGCCCAGCTGCTCGCCGCTGGGCTGCCCCCCGCCGCCGCGGGGGAGGACGGGCTGAGCCTCCAGCTGCGCACCGGGGCACTGGAGCGCGGGATGCCGCTCACAGTTGATTTCCTGCAGGCCATCACGCGGCGCGGTACGGCCGAGCGGCTGCCCGCGCGCATCCGGGCCGCGATCGCTCCGGGCCTGCGCGATGCGAGCCTGGCGGCCGAGCTCGAACGGGGGCGCGCCGGCTGGCTGCCGGCCGCGCAACTGCGGCCCGCCCTGGCCGAGGCGTGGGGCCCGGGCCTCGACCGCCTCACCGCGGCGGTGCTGGCCGGGCGGGCCCGCACCTCGGCCGAGGCGCGCGTAGCCGCCCTGCTGCGCTGGGCCTATGCCCGCGATGCCGAGCTGCTGGCCGGCGACGGGGCCGTGCTGCTCGACGCTGAGGGCCCGGTCGCAGGCTTGGGCCGGACCCACGAGGCGAAGCTCGCCGGCGCGACATGGGCCGCCGTCCTCGGCCAGCTGCTGGGGGGCATCGACGCGCGGGAGTGGCACGACCCCAACGCCGGAACGCGGCCGGACCGGCTGGCGGGCACCGCCATCGACCCCGAGGCGGTGCTCGACGCCCTGCCCGCGATGGTCCCGCCCGCCGCGGGCCCTGGCCCCGGCCCCACCGCCTCGCTCGGCTCGGGTGCAGCAGCCCCCGGCCCCTTTGCCGCCCCGCAGGAGCGCAGCGCGTTCGCGGTGCCGCGGGATCCCAACCCCTTCGCGGCAGATGCGGCCCCCGACCCCTTCGCCGTGCCGTCCGCCGGCCCGCCCGAGCCCTCCGTGCCGCCGCGCCCGCCCCACCCCCCGGGCGCCGGGGCGTCCGAGCCGGCTCCGCTCCTGGCCCGGCTCCTGGCGCTCGCCCTGCTCGACCTCCTCACCGGGGGCGGGAGGGGCCCGCTCACCGACGAGGAGCTCGCGGTGCTCGAGTTCCCCGGGCGCACCGGCCCCGTCTTCTGGGCCGTGGTGGCGACCGCTGCCGCGCGGGCCCGCCCCGACGAGCTGGAGGAGGCGCTCGCCGGCGCGGAAGCGCTCGTGCCGAGGGCTGCGGCGGCGCGCCGCGGCGAGGCGCAGGCGCCGAAGCCCAAGGAGGTCGCGAGCGCGATAAAGGAGCTGCGATCCCAGCTGGGCCTCGAAACCACGAAGACCCGCCGCGGCCGGGAGGCCAAGCGCGGGGCCGACAATCCAGGGATGGAAGGTGTGCGACCATGACCGTCTACATGCTCAACCGCGGAGCGCGGCAGCGCGTGCGGCGCGGCCGCCTCACCTTCAACGTGGCGCTGCCGGTGCCCACCGCGCAGGTGTGGGTGCGCACGAGCGGGGGCGAGCCGGTCGAGGTGCGCGAGCCGGTGCCGGGGCGCGTCATCGTGCCGCACGTCGAGGACAGCCTGGAAGTGGGCGTGACCAACCGCGGCGCGGAGTTCCCCGCCGGCTCCGTCATCCACTTCTCCGTGCGCGCGGAGGCAGACGGCCAGCCCGAGCCGGACGACATCCAGCTGGGCGAGGGCATCGACGTGAGCGGGGCGGAGTCCGCCCTCCTCCTGCGCGCCGTCCTCGACGGCGAGCACGCGGTGCTCGAGCTGCCCGAGCTGCCCTCCGCCCAGGCCGATCTCTCCGAGCTGGCCGCCGCGGCCCGCGTCGAGACCCGCCGCGCGCTCGGCGGGCTGGCTGCCGGGGGCGCCGCGCGCAGCCTCGTGATCGCGGTCGACGCCTCGGCATCGGGCCGCCGGATCGAACCGGCCCGGCTGCGCGATGCGCTGCGCGTGCTCACCGGGTTCGCCAGCGTGGTGAGCGAGAACCGCGAGGTCAGCGCGGTGCTCCTCGACCACCGCCCGGCTGCGGTGGGGTTCGGCGAGCTCGCCGAGCTGCCCGAGGCGGTGCGCACCGCGCTCGCCGCGGCGCCCCTGCGCTCCGCGTTCGCCGCCGGGGCCCCGGAGCTCGCGCGGCACCTGCCCGGCGATGCTGCGATCCTCCTCGTCACCGATGCCCCGCCGTGCGGCCTGGGCGCGGCGGACGGGCCGGCGCGCCACGTGGTGGGCGTCGCCGCGCGCCGGGCCTGGGAGTGCGATGCCGCGGGCGCGCGCCTGCCCGCCGGATCCACCGTCATCGACGCCGACGAGCTGGCCGGGCGCGGGGCCGCGCAGCCGGCGGCGGTGCTCGCCGACATCATCGCCTCGCTGCTCGAGGGCATCGGCGCCGGGCGCGCGGCCGCCAGCTCCGCGGGATCTCAGGGGGTGCGCCCATGAGCCAGTGCCCGCTGTGCTTCAAGGAGCTCGACCCCGGGCGCCGGCTCTGGGCGGTGAAGAACGTGGGCGGCACCCGCACCGTCGACCCAGATGCCAGCCGCGTCTTCGGGCGCGACGTGTCGTTCGAGGCCCAGCTGCCGATCACCCGCGCGGACGTGCCGGGGCCCTGGCCGCCCCGCGTGGCCGACCTGTTCCGGGCGTTCAACGTCCCCCCGGGCGCCGAGGTCGAGGACGAGCTGTGCCCCGAATGCCACTACCCGCTGCCGGACGGCTGGCGCGACGCGCACGTGACCACCGTGGCGATGTGCGGGGCGCGCGCCTCCGGCAAGAGCCTCTACATCGCGACCGCAGTCAAGGCCCTCAACGCGTACCTGGGCCGGATGCGCGGCAGCCTGCAGATGGCGACCCCGGAGACCGCGGAGATCTACCGCGAGCGCTACGAACGGCCGCTGTTCGAGGAGATGGGGCTCATGGAGCCCACCGTGCGCGCCGAGGCGGGGCAGGCCTACCAGCTCCACCCGCTCATCTTCAGCCTGGGCACGTTCCAGGGCCAGGCCCGCTACCTGGTGCTGCGCGATGTGGCGGGCGAGGAGCTGGAGAACCCGCCGGCCCACGACGGGCACCTGGAGTTCCTGCCCCGGGCACACGCCGTCATCTTCATGTTCGATCCGCTGTCCGTCGAGGCGATCAGGCGCCGCCTGCAGGACCTGGTGCCCACCCAGTCGCGCTCCTCCGGCAGCCCGGTGACCGTCCTGGACAACCTCCAGATGCGCATCGGCACGAGCCCGCGGCCGCCGGGGCTCGCCGTGACCCTGTCGAAGTTCGATGTGCTCCAGCGCCTGCGCGATGTCCAGGACGCGGACTGGAGCCGCGTGATGTCGAACGCCGGAGCCGCCTTCATGCGCGAGCCCAGCGGCACCACCGCGGACCCGCAGACGCGCATGGCGCAGCTGGAAGAGGACCGCAGCCTCGTCTTCCTCGAGACGCGCAGCCTGCTGCTGTTCATGGAGTCCTCGGAGCTCGTCAGCAAGATCGAGAACCCCCACACGGGCCGCCCGCTGCCCCACAGCTACTTCGCGGTGTCCGCGCTGGGCGATTCGCCGCAGGGCGACCGGGTCTCGCGGCACGGGATCTCGCCCCACCGTGTCATCGACCCCCTCCTGTGGGCACTGCGGATGAACGGGGTGGTGCTGTGAGGGCCGGGCGCGCGGGACGGCGCCGGGCGCATCGGGTGCACCAGGCGCTGCAGGGTGCGCCGGAGGGACCAACGGGCCGCCGGGCACCGTGCACGTCGCCCAGGACAACGAGGAGCTGATCATGCCGCTGTTGATGTCGATTCTCGGCCACTACGTGGGGTTCGCGCTCCTGTGGGCCATGCTCGTGCACGTGGCCATCGCGGTGCCCACGGGCCTCCAGCTCGCCCGCATCGCCGGAATGAAGTGGTACCTCTCGGTGCTGCTCACGGTGCTCATCCCCGGGCTGGGGACGCTCGCGATGATCGTCATCGCGCTCATCCCCTCGGCGCGCCGCCAGGCCGAGGAGCTCACGGTGCAGCCCCCGGGGGAGGCGTTCGCCGACCGCGCCCGGCAGGCCCGCGCCACCGCCAAGCAGGGCATCGCGCTGGTCGCGCCGTTCGCTGCGCTCATCGGCGCGATCTGCGGGTTCTTCCTCGTCTGGGTCTCGGCCGGCGACGCCGAGGAGGGACTGCGCGCCGCCGATCTGCAGCTCGTCAACGTCTTGGCCGTGACGGCGTTCGGCATCCTCGTGGCCCTCGCCTGTGCCCTGTTCTTCTCCGCCGACTGGTCCAATGTCATCGCGCTCGGCATGGTCGGGACGATGGCCAATATCGCGATCCAGCTGCACTTCTTTATCGTCTCCTGGCACGCGGCGCAGGAGGCCGCCCGCGCGGCCGTTGCGCAGGGCGTGCCCGCCGAGGTGCAGAGCTCCCTGGAGGGCTTCCCCGCCGGGGAGCAGGTGGGCCCCGGGCCCGCCTGGTGGGTCTTCCTCAGCGCCGCCGTCGTCGCCTACTGCGCCTGCTGGGCCTACGTCCTGCTCTTCGCGCGGCCCGCGGCGGCTGCCGCTGCCGCACCGGGGGCAGCCGGCGGGCGCCCCGGCTCGGGGGCCGAGGAGCGGCAGCCGGCCATGGCAGGCGCGGGCCAGCAGCCCAGCGGCCAGCAGTTCGGGGCGCCGCAGTTCGGCGCACCGCAGGGCCAGCAGGCGGGACCCGCGCCGCAGTTCGGCGGCGGCCCGCAGTTCGGCCCGGGACCCCAGTTCGGCTCAGCTCCCCAGTTCGGCCCGGGCTCGCAGTTCGGCTCGGGGCCGCAGTTCGGCCCGGGCTCCCAGGGCGGGCACGGGGGCCAGAGCAGTTACGGGGGGCAGAGCAGTTACGGCAACCAGGGGGGACAGGGACCCTACGCGCGCTGAAGCGCCCCCCGGTGGGCGCCGTCAGTGGTACTGGTACGTCCCCTCGGGCCCCTCGGTCGAGGACAGCTTCTTGCCGAAGCAGTTCTTCGAATCGAGGCCGAGGTCCCTGCACTCCGCCACCGCGGCCGAACCGGAGTCATAGGGCTTCGCGAGGATCGTGACCCAGAAGCCCTTCTTGCTGTAGCTCGGCCAGTCGCTGCTGAAGAGGAGCATGGCATCGGGGTGCGAGGCCTTCTCCCCCTTGTACTTCTTCAGCACCGCCGCATAGCCCGCCTCATCGGCGCTGTCGGGCTTCTTGGAGCTCAGCTGGACGACCCAGCGGCCCTCGAGCGTCGTCTTCGCCGTCCGGGTGTCGTCTGCGACGATCGCGTCGAGCTGGGACTTCGGATCCGCGGCCGCGGCGCTGCTCGGCCCCGTGCTCGTGGCCTCGCCCTGCTGCCCCGCCTGCGGTCCATCGCCGCCCGAGCCCTCGCCCCTCGACCCGTCACGGCCCCCGCCGGCCTGGGTGTCTGCGCGCTGTCCGAACCCGCCGGTGGCCAGCGAGGTGATCCCGAAGCCAGCGGCGACGACGAGCACCGCCCCGATGGCCACGAGCGCGACGGCCAGCCCGCGGCGCCTGCGGGGCCGGTCGGCGGGCGCCGCGTGCGCATCGCCGGCTACGTCCTCGTGCGCATGGAGCTCACCG
>NZ_WWEQ01000095.1 GCF_009857845.1 Brevibacterium rongguiense
CACGCGCGAGGCGGTGGACACGGACACACCCGCCGTGCGCGCGATGAGCGCCAGGCCCGGGCCGGCGCGGCGCGGGACGGGGCCGCTCACCGGCGCACCGCCGTCGTCGACTCGCGCGCCACCAGCCGCGGGCGGAAGGTCGGGGCGATCGAGGGCAGGCGCGCGCCCGGCAGGTCGAGGACTGTGCGCACCCCCGCCGCGAGCGCCGCGGCCATCCCGGGCGTATCGAGTGCGAGCACCGTGGCCGGCGGGCCGGTGTAGCGCATCGTCACCGAGTCGCCGAACCCCACTGCGGAGAGGTCCCTGGGCACCACGAGGCGGCGCTGGCGCATGGCCGCGAAGACACCGTAGAGCTGCAGCGCGCTCTGGACGATGACCGCGGTGCACGTCGCGTCGCGCAGCCGGTCCGCGGCCTCCATGCCCCCCGCGTGGGACTTGGGCACCGCGGCGATCCACTCGCCCAGCCGGGACGAGGCGGCGCGCGCCGGGTGCTCCGCGCGGAAGCGCTGGGCGAGCATGTCGGCCAGGTCGCCCGTGTCGTTGCACACGAGCCCGATCCGGCGGTGGCCCAGGGCGGCGAGGTGGTCGAAGGCCAGGGTGAGGCCGCCGGTCAGGTCGATCCGTGCGGCGATCCGCTCGGAGCCGGGGGCGGCCCCGGCCCGGCGGCCGCCCGCCTCGGCACCGCGGGCGGGCGTCCCGGTGCCGAGCGCGGCCTCGGCGAACCGCACGACCGGCAGGTCCGTCTCGAGGGAGGTGAAAGTGGGGGTGACGACGACCGCGGCGCCGGCGGCGGCGCTCGCGCGCACCTCGGCGCCGGCGGGATCGAGGAACGGCACGCTCACGAGCAGTTCCTCGGCCTGGAGCTGGAGCGCGACCTCGCGGCACACGTCGATCTGCCAGTGCTCGGGCTCGGCCGGCGGGCAGACGGCGACCAGCCGGGCGGGGGTGCGCGCGAGCAGCGTCGAGCGCGCGTAGCCGGTGGTCTCCAGGGCCGCCTCGACGCGGTCGCGGGTGGCCTGGGCCACCGCGCCCCGGCCGCCCAGCACGCGCGAGACGGTGCTGACGGAGACCCCGGCGGCGGCCGCCACATCGCCCAGCGCTGCACCCATGCTGGCCAGTCTACGGTCCCTCCAGCCCACGCCCCGCGTGGCCGGATTGCGGACGCTCGCTGAGATGACTGTCTCACCTGCAGAAACACAGGGCCCCGCGGATTGGTCTGGCGGGCGGGCGCACGTAGACTCGCATCAGGCGATGCGGCCGACGCCGCGTTCGCCGCGCTCATCAGCAAAGGACGTGGTCATGGCAACGGTCGCCCTCACCGGGGTCACGCACCGGTATCCGTCGACCACCGGCCCCTCGCTGCTCGACGTCACACTGCGCGTGGCCGACGGCGAGTTCCTCGTCGTGCTGGGCGGGCCGGGCTCCGGGCGCTCCACCCTGCTGCGGATGATCCAGGGCATGGAGAAGCCCACCACCGGCACGATCACCATCGACCAGCGCGATGTCGCACAGCTGACCCCGGGCGAGCGCAACGTGACGATGGCGTTCGAGAACTACGCCCTCTACCCCCACATGAGCGTCGCGGAGAACATGGGCTTCGCGCTGCGCCTCGCCGGGCGCGGGCCCGCCGAGGTGGACGAGCGGGTCGCCGCGGCCGCCGGGCGCCTGGGACTCGCCGGTCAGCTCACCGCCTCCCCCGACGAGCTGACCGGCGCCCAGCGCCAGACTGTGGCGCTCGGCAGGGCGCTCGTGCGCGACCCGGCCGTCTTCCTCATGGACGAACCGCTCGTGAAGATGCCGCCCGAGGTGCGCGCCAGCACCCGCGACCAGGTCCGCGCGCTCCAGCGCGAGCTGGGCATCACGACGATCTACGCCACGGCCGACGTCGCCGACGCGCTGGCGGTCGCGGACCGCATCGCCGTGCTCGAGGACGGCCGCATCACCCACATGTGCCCGCCCGATGCGCTGCCCGCGCGCTGGCAGGAGAGCGCCGCCGGCTGACGTGCATGCCGGGTAGGCTTCGGCCATGGACCTGCACGTCGACGAGCTGGAAGCCGACATCGCCCGGCTGCCGTGGTCGGTGCCGCTCGCGGACTGGCCCGCGGAGCTGCTCGTCGGCCTGCCCCGCGGCATCTCCCGCCACCCGGTCCGGTTCGTCGAGCTGGCGGGGCGCATCGTCGCGGTCAAGGAGACCCAGGAGCCCATCGCCCGCCGCGAGTACGAGGTGCTCGCCGCGCTCTCCAGCCTCGACGCCCCGGCCGTGAAGCCGCTGGGCTACATCACCGGGCGCACCGACGCGCAGGGCGCGCCGCTGCCGGGCGCGCTGCTCACCCCGCACCTCGAGTTCTCCCTGCCCTACCGCGCGCTCTTCAGCAGGCAGCTGGCCGCGAACACGGCGAGCCGGCTCGTCGACGCGCTGGCGGTGCTCCTCGTCCGCCTCCACCTGGCCGGGTTCTTCTGGGGCGATGTCTCCCTGTCGAACACGCTCTTCCGGCGCGACGCCGAGGCGTTCGCGGCCTACCTGGTCGACGCGGAGACCGGGGAGCTGCACCCCTCGCTGTCCGCGGGGCAGCGAGAGCACGACCTGGAGCTCGCCCGCGTCAACCTGGCCGGGGACTTCATGGACCTCCAGGCCGGGGGCCTCATGGACGCCGAGGCCGATCCGCTCGAGATGGTCAACCTGCTCCTCGAGCGCTATCGGGCGCTGTGGGACGAGCTCACCGCCACGGAGGAGTTCGCAGACGAGGAGCGCTGGCGCATCGACCAGCGCATCCGCCGGCTCAATGCGCTCGGCTTCGACCTGGGCGAGTTCACGGTCACGACAGACCTCGACGGCACCACGACGCGCATCGAGCCCAAGGTGGTGGAGCCCGGCCACCACGCCCGCCGCCTCGACCGCCTCGCGGGGATCCGCGCCCAGGAGGGCCAGGCCCGCCGCCTGCTCAACGACCTCGACAGCTACCGCGCCGCGGTGGGCCTGGGCGATGCCTCGGAGGAGGAGGCCGCGCGGTCCTGGCTGGAGCACGCGTACGAGCCGCTGCTGGGCATGGTGCCCCCCGAACTCGAGGGGCGGTTGGAGGGGCCGCAGATCTTCCACGAGTTCCTCGACCACCGGTGGTTCCTCTCCGAGCGCACGGGCCACGATATGGACGCGGCGGCGGCCATGCGCTCCTACATCGATACTGTCCTTGCCCGCCGCCCGCGGGAGTCGACGTTCTTCCGCGCCCCGGACACCCAGGCGCTCGCGGAGGTCCGCGCGGCGGAGACGGGCGCGGGGTCCGATGCCGCCGGCACCGCCGCCGCGGCCCCCACCGATGAGGAGCGAGCAGCCCCATGACGCAGCCCACCGCACAGGGATTCCCCAACATCGCCGGCCTGTTCGACCTCGCCGGGAAGGAGGCGGTCGTCGTCGGCGCCGCCTCCGGCCTGGGCCAGGCCACCGCGATCGGCCTGGCCGATGCGGGCGCGCGGGTGGTCTGCGCGGATCTCAACTCGCAGGGTGCGCAGGCCACCGCGGACATCATCGCCGAGCGCGGCGGACAGGCCACCGCGACGGGTGCGGACATCACCTCGACGGCGGCCGTGGACGCCCTCGCCGCCGACCACGCGGGAGCGGAGATCCTCGTCGTCACGCCCGGCATGAACGTGCGCAAGCGCCTGGTGAACACGACGGACGAGGAGTTCGACCGCGTCGTCGACATCAACCTCAAGGGCACGTACCGGCTCATGCGCGCCTTCGGCGCCCGGATGGCGGCCGCCGGCCGCGGCTCGATCGTCGTCTTCGCCTCATTCCGCGCGCTCGTCGTGGAGCCGGGGCAGGGCCTCTACGCCGCGGCCAAGGCCGGCGTCGTGCAGCTGACGAAGGCCATGGCCAGCGAGCTCGGCCCGCAGGGGGTGCGCGTCAACGCGATCCTGCCGGGGCCCTTCGAGACCCCGCTGACCGAGCAGATCAAGGCCGACCGCACCTGGTGGGACGCGTACGCGGACAAGTCCGCACTGGCCCGCTGGGGCCTCCTGCCGGAGATCGCCGGGCCCGTCCTCTTCCTCGCCTCCGACGCCTCGAGCTACGTCACCGGCCACTCGCTGCTCGTCGACGGCGGCTGGATGGCCCAGGATGGGCGCTTCACGCCCAGCGTCTGAGCCCGGGCAGCACGGCCGGCAGGCCCCCGCAGCCGGCGCGCTCGCGCCCCGCGGGCCCCTGGCCTGGACCGATGGGCCGCCATGCGGTATACCTGTGCACAGGTGTGATTCGCATCACGTCACACGGGCCGTGCCCGCCGTGCTGCCGCGCCCCTTTCCCGTCCGCCCCCGATCCCGAACGGATGCATCAATGGCGACTGCACCCTCCCCGCACCCCGGCCCGAATCCCGGCGCCCAGGCCGGCGGCCAGCCGGACCCCCAGCTGAAGAAGCGCACGATGCGCAAGGTGGCGCTGCGCCTGGCACCCTTCCTGGGGCTGCTGTACTTCGTCAACTACCTCGACCGCACAAACATCGGCTTCGCCGGGCCCAACGGCATGAACGAGGACCTCGGCCTGACCGCCACGACGTTCGGGCTGGCCTCCGGGCTGTTCTTCATCGGCTACCTCATCCTCGAGGTGCCCTCGAACCTCGCCCTGCATAAGTTCGGCGCCCGCCGCTGGATCGCCCGCATCCTCGTGACGTGGGGCATCGTCGCGAGCCTCATCGCGTTCGTGCCGGGGGCAGGGACGCTCTACATCCTGCGCCTGCTGCTGGGCATCGCCGAGGCCGGCTTCTTCCCCGGCATCATCCTCTACCTGACGTTCTGGTTCCCCAAGGCCGACCGCGCCCGCGCCGTGGCCCTGTTCATGCTCGCGATCCCGCTGTCCTCGGTCATCGGCGCCCCGCTGTCCGCCCTGCTCATCCAGCACGGCCACGACCTGCTCTTCGGGCTGGCCGGCTGGCGCTTCATGTTCCTCATCGAGGGCGTCCCCGCCGTGCTGCTGGGCTTCATGTGCTGGTTCTACCTCACGGACCGCCCGCGCGACGCCGCCTGGCTCGAGCCCGAGGAGCGCGACTGGCTGCAGGCGGAGATGGACGCCGAGGAGGAGGCGACGGCCACCTCGTTCCACGTGCCGGTCAGCGCCTCCCTGCGCAGCGGGCGGATCTGGGCGCTGTCGTTCGTCTACTTCGGCGTCGTCTACGGCCTCTACGCCATCAGCTTCTTCCTGCCCACGATCATCGCGGGCTTCCAGGAGCGCTTCGGGGTCACCTACACGATCATGCAGAAGGGCCTGCTCACCGCGATCCCCTTCGTCTTCGCCGCGGTCCTCATGCTCGTGTGGGCCCGCCACGGGGACCGGACCCGCGAGCGCGTGTGGCACGTCGTCATCCCCACCGCTGTCGCGGCGATCGTCATCCCCATCACCACGATGGTCTCCTCGCCGTTCCTCGCGATGGTGTGCGTGTCGATCTTCGCCTCGGGCGTCATGTGCGCGCTCGCGTGCTTCTGGCCGCTGCCCACCGCATTCCTGTCCGGGGCGGGCGCGGCCTCGGGCGTCGCGCTCATCAACTCGGTGGGCAACACGTCGGGGTTCTTCGGCCCCTACATCACGGGCTTCCTCGCCGACAAGACCGGCAGCCAGCAGGCCGGGATGTGGGCGATCTCGGCCGCGCTCGTGCTCGCGATCGTGCTCACGCTCGTCGTGGGGGCCCTGCCCAAGCGCAGCAGCGCGCTGGCCAGCAACGACCCGGCGGCGCCCGAGGTGGGCGTCTAGCTGTGGTGTCCAGGGACGTTGTTGCGTGAATCGCGGTCTACCCGCTGACAGGTGAAGGCCTCCCATTGCGAGAGTGGAGCTGTCGACAAACCGCTCACGCATCACAGGAGGCCTTCATGTCCC
>NZ_WWEQ01000096.1 GCF_009857845.1 Brevibacterium rongguiense
CGGGGGGCCACCGCGGGCCGACGCAGGGCGCCGGCCTGGCTCACACCGCGTGCCCTGGGCCTCGCGGTGGCCTGCGCGGCGGTCCTGGGCGGTGCCGCCCTGCTGGTCCCCGGTCTCGTCGCGGGCGAGCGCACCGCGGAGCCCGCAGCCGCGCACCGGCCCCAGAGCACCGGGGCCTCGGGGGCCGCCGCGGATCCGGCGGGCGGCCCTGCGGCGATGGCGGACCGCGGCAGCCCGGAGGCCGCATTCGCCGCCCTCACCGCGGCGCGGGCGAGCGCGTTCGAGACCGGGGACGCCGAGGCCCTGCGCGCCCTCACTGCCGAGGGCTCGCCGGCTCGCACCGCGGAGGACGGAGCGGACGCCCGCCGCTTCGCCGGGTCCCGGGTCCGGATCGAGGTCGGCAGCCCGAAGGTCGAGCGCGCGGCCGGCGCCGAGGCGGTCGTCACCGCCACGATGGCGGTCAGCGTCGAGCGCGACGGCGCGCGGCGCGACTACGGCTCGCAGCGGGTGCGTACGCAGCTGCGCTACGCGGGCGGCACCTGGCGGGTCTACGCCGTCGAGCGCGCCTGAGGCACGGCCTCAACCTGATCGACTGCACGGAGACGCCGCAGGGGCCCGCAGCCGGGTGGCTGCGGGCCCCTGCGGTGCGCGGCGGTGCCTGCGCTGGAGCCGCTTACAGGTCCAGATCGGCCTGGAAGTTGGCGTCCTCGAGGCGCTCCTTGATCGTCTTGAGGAACCGGCCCGCGTCCGCACCGTCCACCAGCTCGTGGTTGTACGTCAGCGGCAGGTAGACCATGTCGCGGATGGCGATCGCATCGTCGCCGTCCGCGTCCTTGACGACGACTGGGCGCTTCTGGATGGTGCCCGTGCCCAGGATGCCCGCCTGCGGCACGTTGATGATCGGCGTGTCGAACAGGGCACCGAAGCTGCCGATGTTCGTCACCGTGAACGTGCCGTCCGACAGGTCGTCCGGGGCGATCTTGCCGTTGCGCGTGCGCTCGGCGACATCGTCGATGGCCTTCGCGAGGCCGGCGATGCTGAGATCCTGGGCGTTCTTCACGACCGGGACGAGCAGCCCGCGCGGCGTATCGACGGCCACGGCCAAGTTCACGTTCTCGAAGTACGTGATCTGCTTGGCCTCGATGTCGAAGTGCGCATTCACCGTCGGGTGGATCTGCAGCGCCTCGACGATCGCCTTGGCGAAGAACGGCAGGTACGTGAGCTTGACGCCGTGCTTGGCCTGGAACGCGTCCTTGTTGGCCTTGCGCAGCTTCGACACGCGGGTCATGTCCGCCTCGGTCGTCTGCGTGAGCTGGGCCGAGTTCTGCAGCGACTCGCGCATGCGCGCGGCGATCGTCTGGCGGATGCGCGGCGCCTTCTGCGTCGTGCCGCGCAGCTTCTGCGCCTCCTCCGGGATCTCGAGGCGGTAGGGCTCGCGCTGGCCGCCCTGGGCCGCCCCGGCCGCCTGCGCACCCGCGGCCTGCTGCGCCTGGCCGGCCGCGCCGGTGCCGCGCTCGGCGGCGGCCAGCACATCCTGCTTGCGGATGCGCCCGCCCACGCCGGTGCCGTGCACCGCGGACAGGTCGATGCCCTTCTCGCGCGCGAGCTTGCGCACGAGCGGGGTGACGTAGGCCGAGGCGTCGGCCTGCACCGCCTGGGAGATCGAAGCCGAGCGCTCGGCCGAGCCCTCGGACTTCTGCTCCGACTTCTGCTCCGGCTTGTCACCGGAGGGCGCCTGCGACCGCTCGTCGGCCGCGGGCTTGCGCTCCTGGGAGCCCTGCGCCTGCGCGTCCTCCTGAGCGGTCTGCTCCTCGGCGGCGGCCTTCTGCTGCTCGGCCTCACCGGACTGCTGGGACTGCGCCTGCTCGGACTGCGCCTCCTGCGAGTCCGACTGCGCCGGCTCGGAGTCCTCCGCGTCCTGCTCGCCGGACTGCGCGGACTCCTGGTCCGCACCGTCGTCGGAGGACGAGCCGGAGGAGGCAGGAGAACCGGAGCCGACGCGGGCGAGCAACCCGCCCACCTCGACCTCCTCGTCCTCCTCGGCCAGCAGCTCGAGAACGGTACCCGCCACCGGGCTGGGGATCTCCGTGTCGACCTTGTCCGTCGAGACCTCGAGGAGCGGCTCGTCGACCTCGACCTCGTCGCCCACCTGCTTGAGCCAGCGGGTGACGGTGCCCTCGGTGACGGACTCGCCCAGCGCGGGCATCGTCACATCGGTCGACTCGCCCGAACCGGACGCGCCGCCGGAGCCGGACGAGTCGGCGCCGCCGTCGGCGGGCGCAGAATCGTCCTCGTCCTCGAGCGAGGCGTCGACCTCGTTGAGGGAGCCGCTCTGGGCATCGTCCTCGGCGACGGGCGAGCTGGGATCGGAGTCTGTGTCCTGGTCGCCCTGGATGTACTCCTCGTTGGCATCCTCGCCGGACCCCTGCGAGTCCTCGGCGTCCTGCGAGGCCGCCTGGCCCGAGTCGCCGGAATCGGACGCGTCCGAGCCGGAGCCGTCGCCGATCACCGCGAGGTCGCCTCCGACCTCAACCTCGTCGTCCTCTTCGGCGAGGATCTTCTCGAGCTTGCCCGCGTACGGGCTGGGGATCTCCGTGTCGACCTTGTCGGTCGACACCTCGAGGAGCGGCTCGTCGACCTCGACGTCGTCGCCGACCTCCTTGAGCCAGCGGGTGACGGTGCCCTCGGTGACGGATTCGCCCAGTGCGGGCATCTGCACGGTGTTGGACATGGTGGAAGTCTCCCTTGAAAGATCAGTTGTGGAAGTGCAGGGGCTTGCCGGCCAGCGCGAGGGCGGCTTCGCCGATCGCCTCGTTCTGGGTGGGGTGCGCGTGGATGAGCTGCGCGACCTCCTCGGGGAACGCCTCCCAGTTGACGATGAGCTGCGCCTCACC
This sequence comes from Brevibacterium rongguiense, assembly GCF_009857845.1. GTDB lineage: Bacteria > Actinomycetota > Actinomycetes > Actinomycetales > Brevibacteriaceae > Brevibacterium > Brevibacterium rongguiense. The sequence continues at coordinate 2,895 of NZ_WWEQ01000096.1, forward strand.
GGCCTGCTCGCTCAGGCGGCTGCCGATGCCGGTCACGCCCACGATCGGGCCGTCCTTCTGGCGGATCGTCTTGACGAAGCCCGTGGTGCGCAGGATCGCCGACTTCGCGTTGCCGCCCAGGGGGAACTCGACGGTCTCGATGCCGTCCTTGCCGTACTCCTCCTCGGCCTTCGCCTGGGACAGGCCCACGGAGAAGATCTCCGGCTCGCAGTAGGTGACGCGGGGGATGCCGGACTCGACCGGGGGCACGGGGCTCTTGCCCGCGATCTCCTCGGCGACGAAGATGCCCTGCGCGAACGCCCGGTGGGCCAGCTGCAGGCCCGGCACGATGTCGCCGACGGCCCAGATGCTGCCCACCCCGGTGTGCATGCGCTCGTCGGTGATGACGAAGCCGCGGTCGAGCGTGATGCCCTGCTCCTCGAAGCCCAGGCCCTTGGTCACGGGCCCGCGGCCCACAGCCACGAGCAGCACCTCGGCGTCGAGGACCTCGCCGTTGTCGAGCGTGACGTGGACACCGCTGTCGTCCTGCTCGACGGACTTGAACATGGTGCCGAGCTTGAAGCCGATCTTGCGCTTCTTGAACGCCTTCTCCAGCGCCTTCGAGATCGACTCGTCCTCGTTGGCCACGAGGTGCGGCAGGCCCTCGACGATCGTCACGTCGGCGCCGAAGTCGTTCCAGATGCTGGCGAACTCCACGCCGATCACGCCGCCGCCCAGCACGACCGCAGACTTCGGGACCGAGTCGTACTGGAGGGCCTGGGTGGAGGTCAGCACGCGATCGCGGACGTCGATGCCCAGCGTCTTCGTCTCCGAGCCCGTGGCGAGCACGATGTGCTTGCCCGTCAGGGTCACGGGGCCGTCGTCGGTGGCGACCTCGACGGTGTCCGTGCCGGTCAGCTTGCCCTCGCCGGAGATCGTGTCGATCCCGTTGACCTTGATGAGGCCGGCGAGGCCCTTGTAGTTGCGGTCCGTGATGCCCTGCTTGAACTCGAGCGCCTTGGGCATGTCGATGCCCTCGAACTGGGCGCTCACGCCGAACGCGCCGGCGTCCTTCGTCGCCTCGACGATCTCCGCGACGTGGAGGAGTGCCTTCGTCGGCACGCAGCCGCGGTGCAGGCAGGTCCCGCCCACCTTGTCGCGCTCGACCAGGGCGACCTTCATCCCGAGCTCCGCGGCCCGCAGGCCGGCAGCGTAGCCGCCGGGTCCGCCACCCAGGATGACGAGATCGTATGTGTTCTGTGAATCGCTCACGGATGACTCCTCGGGTCGGGATCGTCTGGTGTCCGCGGGGGCCGCGGTCTGGCACTCATCTTTCCACGGATGGCGGCCGATGTCGTGGCCGGTGCCCGCGCGCTGCCTGTGGTGCTCGCCTCAGCCGCGGGAGAGGGCCGCGGCGGTCTCGACGAGGGTGCGCACGGGCACACCGGTGCCGGCGGCCGGCGTGTAGCCCCAGCCGGAGTGCGAATTAAACGACGGCCCCGCGATGTCGACGTGGGCCCACTGCTGGCCGTCCGCGACGAACTCGCTGAGGAAGATCCCGGCAGCGAGCATCCCGCCGGCCCGCGGTCCGGCGTTCTTGAGGTCGGCCACGGTCGAGTCGAACCCGGCCCGGATCTCCTCCGGGAAGGGCATCGGCCACATCTGCTCACCGCTGAGCTCCGAGGCGAGCACGATCCGGTTGCGCGCCTCGGCGGTGCCCATGACACCGGACACCCGGTCGCCGAGGGCGACGATCTGCGCGCCGGTGAGCGTGGCGATGTCGACGATGAGGTCCGGCTTGTCCTCCTGGGCGGCGACGAGGGCGTCGGCGAGCACAAGGCGGCCCTCGGCGTCCGTGTTCGTCACCTCGACCGTCTTGCCGCCGTAGATCCGGATGACGTCGCTGGGCCGCTGGGCCCCGCCGCCGGGCATGTTCTCGGCCAGTGCCAACCAGGCGGTGACGCGCACCGGCAGGCCGAGCTCCGCGATGGCGAAGAGCGCCTGGGCGGCAGCCGCCGCCCCGCCCATGTCGGACTTCATCTCCTCCATGGAGGCGGCCGGCTTGAGCGAGAGGCCGCCGGAGTCGAAGGTGATTCCCTTGCCGACGAGGGCCAGGTGGGCCCGTGCGCGGCGGGGCGCGTACTCGAGCTTGACCAGGCGCGGGCCGCGCTCGGAGCCGCGGCCCACGCCCGTGAGCCCGCCGTAGCCCTGCGCGGCCAGCTGGCGGTCGTCGAGCACGGTGGCCTTGACCTTGAGGTCCTTGGCCCGCTGCGTGACGGCGGCGGCGAACGACTCCGGGTAGAGGTCGAGGGGCGGCTCGTTCACCCAGTCGCGGGCCCCCGCGGTGGCGGCGGCCATGACCGTGCCGCGCTCCACGCCGGGGGCGGCGGCCTTGGGGGCGAGGACCGTCAGGGCAGCGGGGCCCTTGTCGGCATCGCCGCCGCTGCGGTACTGGACGTAGCGGTAGGCGCCGAGCAGCGCGCCCACCGTCACCGCCTCGGCCTCCTCCGCGGTCCGCGCCGGCAGCGCGAGTGCGGCGCTCTCGCCCTTCGTCAGGGCGCGGGTGGCGGAGCCTGCGGCGCGGCGCAGGCGCTCGAGCCGGTCGGCGCCGAAGACGGTCGACTCAGCGGTGTCCGCGTCGTCGGCGCCGATGCCGGCGAGCACGACGGAGCCGGCGGCGAGGCCCGCGGGGGAGGGGATGCGCTGCGCGCTGCCGACCGCTGCGGCGGCGCCGACGGCGCGCGCGGC
>NZ_WWEQ01000097.1 GCF_009857845.1 Brevibacterium rongguiense
GCCGCGGGCTCGCCCGCGTGCCCGGTCCCGTCCGCACCCGGCCGATCCGCGGCGCCGGCGCGCGCGGCCGCGCTCACTCCTGTGCCCCGAAGCGGCGGGCGACGTCGACGATGCGATCCATCGCCTCGTCCGGGCCGATGCTCACCCGAACCCCGGACCCCAGGTTGCGCACGGAGAGCCCGGCCTCGCGGCAGGCCGCCTCGAAGTCGGCCGAGCGGGCGCCGGCGGGAACCCAGACGAAGTTGCCCTGGGCGTCGGGGATGTCGAAGCCGAGCTCGCGCAGCCGGGCGGCGAGCTCGTCGCGGGCGGCGGCGATCCCCTTGGCGCGGACCTCGACGTCGGCCACCCGGGCCAGGGACTCCTCGGCGGCAGCCTGCGCCATGTCCGTGACGGAGAATGGCGCGATCGCCTTGCGCATCTCGTGGATGATCGTGGGCGAGGCGACGGCGAAGCCCACCCGCAGCCCGGCCAACCCGTGGGCCTTGGAGAACGTGCGGATGAGCACGAGGTTCGGGTAGCGCTCGAGCGCATCGAGGCCGTCCACTGCGCTCTCGGCGGTGACGAATTCGAGGTAGGCCTGGTCGAGGACGACGATGACGTCCGAGGGCACGCGGTACATGAAGTCGTCGAAGGCATCCTGCGCGATGGCGGGCCCCGTGGGGTTGTTCGGACTGCACAGCAGCACGAGGCTCGTCTGGTCGTCGATGGCCGCGGCCATCGCGGCGAAGTCGTGCTCCGCGCTTCCGGTCAGCTCCACGGGGCGCTTCTGTGCGCCGGACAGGCTGATGAGCTGGGGGTACATCTCGAACGAGGGCCACGGGTAGACGATGTTCGTGCCCTCCCCGCTCGTGATGTGGATGATCGCGGCGAGCGTCTCCGAGGCCCCCGCGCCGAAGATCAGCTGGTGCGGCTCCACGCCCAGGTGGGCGGCGAGCGCCGTGGTCAGGCGGTGCGCGCCCGGATCCGGGTAGAGGGCGGGATTGCCCGCGGCCTTGGCGATCGCCTCGATGACCCCGGGCATGGGCGGCAGGTGGTTCTCGTTCGAGGACAGCTTGTGCGCGGTGACCCCGGCGACGGGCGCCGCGGGCTTGCCGGGCACGTAGGCGGGGGTGTCGCTCAGTGCCGAGCGGAGGCGGAGATTCTGGCTCATGGAGTCATGGTCGCACAGAAGGCGCCCGGCGGGGCCGGCGTCTGCGCGGCTGTTCCCGAGGCGCGCGCCGGCGTCCACCGCGCGCTCAACCCGGTGCGGTTGAATGGCCCGATGACGCCCCATGCAGACACCCCGCCGCCGGGCGCCGAAGGCTGGCAGCCGGATATCCTGGGCGCGGGCTTCGAGCAGCGCCGCCTCGCCCTGCCGGGCGGGGCGCGCGCGACCCTCGTGCGCGCGGTGCCGGGCGCCGGCGGGTCGCCTGCGTCCCCGGCCGCGGGTGCGCAGGCCCCGGCCGCCGGCTGCGCCGTCCTGCACCTGCACGGCTGGTCGGACTACTTCTACCACGCCCACCTCGCGGACTTCTGGACCGCGCGCGGGGCCGCCTTCTACGCGCTCGACCTGCGCGACTACGGGCGCAATCTGGACCCTACCGATCGCTCGCAGCGCCCCGGTTACATCGCGAACCTCGCCGACTACGACGAGGAGATCGCGGCGGCCCTGGCGATCATCCGCTCCGAGCACCGGGACGCGGACACCGCCGGCCCCGGGCCGCGCCTCGTGCTCTCCGGCCACTCGACGGGCGGGCTGACCGCCGCGCTGTGGGCCCACCGCCACCCGGGGGCCACCGCGGCGCTCGTGCTCAACGCCCCGTGGCTGGAGTTCCAGTACACGAGCGCCGCGCGCAAGCTGCTGGGCCCGCTGCTGGGCACCCGCCGCCCGGCTGCGGGCCGCGCCTGGTCCGGCAGCACCGCGGCCGGCCGCACAGCGGCCCGTGGGCCGCTGCCGGTGCGGATGCCGAACTACTACACGCTGGCGGCGAGCCAGAACCACGGCGCGCCGCCCTACGATCTGGCGCTCAAGCCCCCGCAGTCGTTTCCCGTCCACGCGGCCTGGCTGCGCGCGGTCTTCGCGGGCCACCGGCAGGTGGAGCGCGGTCTGGACATCGACGCGCCGGTCCTCGTGCAGACCTCGGCGCGCAGCCTGCGCCGGCTGCGCTACGACGCGGCGATGGGCAGCGCGGACATCATCCTCGACGTCGAGGCGATCGCCCGGCGCGCCGTGAGCCTGGGACCGCTCGTGACAATCGAGCGGATCCCCGGCGCGGTCCACGACGTCTTCCTCTCCGCCCCGGCCGCCGTCGAGCGGGCGTTCGCGGGCCTCGACCGCTTCGCCCGCGGTTACCTCGCCCCGGCCTCCGGGGCCTGAGGGCTCAGCGGGCCGACGGCGCCTGAGACCACCGCGCCGCATCGGCCGTACCACCACGCGGAAGCGGCCCCGCGATGGCTCACCTGCCCCCTAGCATGGCGCCATGAGCACTCCCGATTGGTTCGGCCGGCTGGCCGAGCGCGCCCAGGCCGGCCCCAGCGAGCTCTCCGCGGTCCTCGCCCTCGCAGGCTCCGGCGGCGACCTCGTCGACTTCTCCGGCGGCTTCCCCGACCCGGAGCTGTTCGACACGCGACTGCTCGCCGAGCTCGCCGCCAAGGCGATCGAGACGCGGCCGGAGGTCGCCCTCCAGTACGCCTCGAACCGCGGCCTGCCCGGCCTGCGCGAGGCGCTGCGCGCCGACTTCGCCCGCACCCAGTCCCGCACCCCCGCCGACGACGAGCTCATCGTCACCTCCGGCGGGGTGGATGCGATGACGCTCATCTCCAAGGCCATGCTCGACCCCGGTGACGGTGTGCTCGTCGAGGCGCCCAGCTACCTGGGCGCCTTCAGCGTCTTCCGCTCCCATGAGGGGGTGTGCGTCTCCATGCGCAACGACGAGCACGGGCTCATCCCCGCTTCCCTCGCCGAGGCCGCCGCGGATGCGCGCGCCCGCGGGATCGAGCCCAAGTTCGCCTACGTCATCCCCGACTTCCAGAACCCCTCGGGGCTGCTCCTGTCGGCCGAGCGCCGCCGCGAAATCGTCGACACCGCCCGGGCGGAGGGGCTGCTCGTGCTCGAGGACGTCGCCTACCGCGACCTCGCGTTCGACGGCTCCACGCTGCCCTCGATCTACGAGCTCGGCCCGGACGTCACCGTCCAGGTGGGCACGTTCTCCAAGACGTTCAGCCCGGGCACGCGCCTGGGCTGGGCGGCGGGGCCCGCGCAGGTCATCGACGCGATGGCGCAGGCGAAGACGAACACGGACCAGTGCGCGGGGGCGCTGGGCCAGTGCATGCTGGAGTCCCTCATGCGCGAGGGCCACTACGCCCGGGCGCTGCCGCACCTGCAGCGGGCCTACGGCACCCGCGCCCAGGCGCTCATGGCCGCGCTCGACGAGCACGTGGGCTCCATGGCGACGTGGACCCGGCCCGCTGGCGGGTTCTTCACCTGGCTCGATGTGCCCGGGGTCGACACGAAGCTCCTCGCGCCCGTAGCGATCGACGCCGGAGTGGCGTTCGTGCCCGGCGCCCCGTTCTTCGCCGACCCCGGCGCGCACAGCCAGCTGCGCCTGTCGTTCTCCCGCACCCCCACCGGCCGCATGGGCGAGGGCGCCCGGCGCCTCGCCGCGGCCATCGGATTCCAGCGGGGCTGAGTCCACGGCCCGCCCCTCCCCCGCCCCGCGACCGAGGTGCGACAGCGGGCGGCCCGGCCCGCACCTCGGGCGCGGGAGGGGCGAGGCCGGCCGGCCCGGCGGGTGCGCTCAGTCCTCGCCCTGGCGCAGCAGGTAGCGCTGGAGCTTGCCGCTGGGCGTCTTGGGCAGCGTGTCGACGTAGTGGACGCGGCGCGGATAGGCGTGGTGCGAATAGCCCTCGCGGACCCGATCCTTGAGCTCGGCGGTCAGCTCGTCCGAGGCCTCGCGGCCGGGGGCCAGGACGACGAAGGCCTCCGCGATCTCCCCGCGGATCCCCTCCGGGTCGGGACGGCCGACGACCGCCACATCCACGACGTCCGGGTGGGTGATGAGGACGCTCTCCACGTCGAAGGGCCCGATCCGGTAGCCGGCCATGAGGATGATGTCGTCGTCGCGGGCGGTGAAGTAGAAGTCGCCGTCCTCGTCGCGGCGCCCGGTGTCGCCGGTGAGGTACCAGCGCCCGTCCGCGGAGAAGCGCTCGGCGGTCTTGTCCGGGGCGCCGACGTAGCCCTCGAACCACAGCAGCGGGCTGCCCTCGACGTCGATCGCGATGCCCCCGTCCACGATGTCCGCGCGATAGCCGGCGATCTCGCGGCCCATGGAATCGGGCTTGACGGGGCGCTTGAACGGCTCCGCCCACTGGTTGCAGATGACCATGCCGAGCTCGGTCTGCCCGTAGTGGTCGCGCACCTCGGTGCCGAGCGCCCGCTGCGCCCACACGCTGACGTCCGCGGTCAGCGGCTCGCCGGCCGAGGACGCGCAGCGCAGGCGCACGTGCGGCTCGACACCGGACTTCGACAGCTCCCGGTAGATCGTCGGGGCGCCGGCGAAGTTCGTCACGCCGCATGCCTCCATGACCTCGTAGGTGGAGGCGGGGCGGAAGCGCCCGGAGTACAGGATGTTCGGCAGCCCGGTGGTGAGCGGGCCGCAGACGCCGTAGTACAGGCCGTAGGCCCAGCCGGGGTCCGCCGCGTTCCAGAAGATGTCGTCGGGGCGGACGTCCAGGCTGTCCTCCATGTAGACCTGGAAGCTCGCCAGCGCGCGGATGGGCACGGGCACGCCCTTGGGCTTGCCCGTGGTGCCCGAGGTGAAGAGCTGGAGGAGCAGTCCGTCGCCGCCCAGCGCGGCATCGTCGCGGTAGGGCTCGGGCCGGGTCTGCGCGGCGTCGAACTCGGGGCCCGCGCTGAGCACGTCGAGGTAGTCGAGTCCCTCGAGCTTGTCCTCCTGGGAGGGCTCGGTGAGCACGAGGCGCGCCTGGGAGGCGCGCATGCGCATGTCGATCGCCGCGGTCGCGAACGCGGTGAACAGCGGCACGTAGACGGCGCCCAGGCGGGCGAGCGCCACGAGGGACACGACGAGCTCGGGGCGCTTCGTCATGAGCACGCCCACGCGCTGGCCGGCCACGACGCCGCGGGCCGCCAGGTCCGTGGCGAGCCGCCGGGAGCGCTCGGCCAGCTCGCCGTAGGACATGGCGGTCACGGCCAGCTCGTCGTCGACGAAGGTGAAGGCGGTCGTGTCGGGGTCGTGGCGGTCGCACAGCAGGTGGGCGGCGCTGACGTCGGGGCCGCTGTAGGCGGCGTACCATTCCGGGCTCCGGCCGACGATCTGTGCCACGGTGCTCTCCTCAGCTGGGTTCTGGGTCTGCGCGGGCGGCGGATTCGCCCGCCCCGCCCGCTCAGTCAACCACCGCCGAGGCGCGCGGGGCGCACGCGTCTTCCCATCCGAAACGCGCGCCGGGCAGGCGGGGCACGCGCACTGGGCATAGGGGCCCGCGAGGCTGCGCGCCGGGGTTCACTTCAGGGGTCTGCGCACGGGGCCGGCGGCCGGCAGGCCTGCGGGTCGGCGGATGCGGGGCTACCGGGCGGCGGGCCCGACCCCCGGGTGCGCGGCGCCGGCGC
>NZ_WWEQ01000098.1 GCF_009857845.1 Brevibacterium rongguiense
GCCGCTCGGGACGCGTGCGCGGGGCCGTGGCAACGGCGCTGCCCCGCTCCGTATTCGCCCGCTCAGGTGCCCGGGCGGGCAGCCGCCCGGCCCCGCGGCGCCAGCACTGAACCTGGCCGCGCTGCCGGGGTCCGCTCGGCGGCACCTCGGCGGCCGGACAGGACGGGCCGGCTGCTGCGGCGGCGGGTGAGTCGGCCGGTGCGCGGCCAGGCGCCGGGTGAGTTGGTCGCCGGGTGAGTCCGTTCGCGGTTGGCCCGGCCGCGGTTGACCCCGTCGGCCGGGAACGGCTGGCGCGGGCAATAAGGCTCGCGCTACGTCCCTCGCGCGCTGCGCTGCCCGCGCAGGTGCGGTGAGCCGGGGGGCGTGATGCCCGTGGCCGCGGAGGGTGCGATCGGCGCTGTCCTGCGATGTAGGGCGGGAGGCGCCGCCGGACGCGCGTGGCCTCCGCGCCCCGGGGAGCGGGCGGCGGGCGGGGCGCGCGCAGCCGTCACCTCAGGGCTCAGGGCTCAGGGCTCAGGGCTCAGGGCTCAGGGCTCAGGGCTCAGGGCTCAGGGCTCAGGGCTCAGGGCTCAGAAGAAGAGTACGGCACCGGCCGGAGAGAAAGCGCGACCCGGATTGGACGCCGAACGCGGGAATTCTGCCGGTTGCCCTAGGCGGCGTCAGCGCACCGAGGCGGATAGCGCACCGCCGGCGGCCGGCGATCGAGGAGTCGGGCGGGGGCGTCAGCCCTGGCCGCGCCGCTTGTCCCAGCGGTCCTCGAGACGGTCCATGAGCCCGGGGGTGGGCCGCTTGGCGGCCTTCGTGCCGCCGCGTGCCTCCTCGGCACCGGACTCGGCGGCCGCCGCTCGCGCGCTCGGAGTGCCCGAGACGGCCCAGTAGCCGCCGAACACCATGACGGCGAAGCCGACCACCCCGCCGATGGCGCTGAACGGCAGGTCGAGGAAGAAGATCGATGCGACCGCGATTCCGATGCCCACGACGAGGGCGAGGATCCCGGCGACGAAGCGCTTGGCCGACAGGCCCGGCCCCTGGGAGGCGGGGGCCTGCGCGATCGTGTGCGCGAAACGGGGGTCCTCCGTGCGCAGCTGCTTCTCGAGCTGGTCGAGCAGCTGCTGTTCGTGATCGGAGAGCGGCATCGCAAACCCCCTGTGGCGCGCGTCGTAGAGTACCACCATCATAGTCCCCAATCGCCGCGGCACGGAACCTGAGGGCCCACCGATTCTCCGCCCGTCGCCTGCGAGTTCCCGGGCAGCGCGCTGACGGCGGCAGCCGGGGCCGCCGCACCCGCGGCTGCGCCCGCCCGGCAGGGCGCCTTGCCCTCCGCGCAGCTCGCCTTGCCCTCCGCTCAGCGGGCAGTGCCCTCTCCGCGCTCCCCCCGGCGCAGCAGCGAGGCCTGCGAGATCGCGGTCCTGCCGAACTTCGCGCGCACCGCGTCGAGCGCGAGCTCGGCCTCCCGCGGCGTGTGCTCGGCGGCGTCGAGGGTCTCCTGGCGGCCCGCGTCCTCGATGCGCACGAGGTCCGCCGCGCGCAGGCCCAGCAGCCGCACGCCCTTGCGATTGTTCTCGTGGAGCGTGCGCAGCGCCGGCAGCAGCGCGGCGTGCAGCTCGGCGGCGACGTCCGTGGGGGCGGGCAGCGTGACCGAGCGCGAGGAGGTGGCGAACTCGCCGGTGCGGTACTTCAGGCCCACACCTCCGGCAGCCTGACCCTCGGCGCGCAGCCGATACGCGACGGTGTCGGCCAGCCGGAGCAGCTCGAGTTCGAGGTCTGCGAGGCGGTAGACGTCCGCGCCGAACGTGTGCTCGGCGCTGATCGTGTGGTCGCGCGCCCGTTCGTGGACGGTGCGGCGATCGCGGCCGCGGGCGTAGCCGCCCAGCACCGCACCGTGCGCGCCGAGCACCCTGCCGAGCCAGGCTGGGTCGGCCTGCGCGAGCTGGCCGATGCGGCGGATGCCGTAGGAGGCGAGCACCTCCTGGGTCCGCGCGCCCACCCCCGGCAGCGCCTCGACCGACATGGGCCCGAGGAACTCGGAGACCTGTGCCGTTGGCACGACGAGCATGCCGTCGGGCTTGGCCCGCGCGGAGGCCATCTTCGCCACGACCATCGTCGCAGCGACCCCCACGGATGCGGTGAGGCCCGTCTCGGCCTCGATCTGCGCGCGCAGGCGCTGGGCGATCTGGGCCGGGCGGCCCAGCCGCCGCTGGGCCGAGGCGACGTCTATATAGCCCTCATCGACGCTGACCTGGGCGTATTCGTCCGTCACGGCGCCGACGAGCTCGAAGACCCGGCGCGAGATCTCCCCGTACAGCCCGCGCGAGGGCGGGATGATGACCGCCTGGGGGCAGTTGCGGACCGCGACGGACATGGGCATGGCCGCGTGCACGCCGAATTCGCGGGCCTCATAGGAGGCGGAGACGACCACGCCGCGGCCCGCCCGGCCGCCCACGATGACGGGCCGACCGCGCAGCTCCGGGCGCGAGAGCAGCTCCGCGGAGACGAAGAACGAGTCCATGTCGAGGTGGAGGATCGTGCAGCCGGTGTCGTCGCCGCTCAGCTGCGAGAGGTCCCCACCCGAGCGGGCCAGCTGCTTTCGACTCACTTCTCCCCCGACCTGTACGCTGACCTGCATGGTACCCGGCAGCGCTGACACGGACCCCCCGCCCGCGCGTCTGAGCGACCCGGATGCCGTCATCGCGGCCGTGGACGCCCGGCTGGCCGCCTTCCTCGCCGAGGCCGCGGCCCAGGCCGCCCGGATCTCCCCCGCCGCCGCGGAGCTCTACGATCCGATCCTCGCGTTCGCCCGGCGCGGCAAGCGCATCCGCGCGCTCGCGCTGCGCTGGGGCTTCGAGGCAGCCGGCGGGGACGCTGCCCGGCAGCCGGGCATCGACGACGCCTGCGTGGCCGTCGAGCTCCTCCACGCCGCAGCCCTCATCCACGACGACATCATCGACGAGTCGGAGACCCGCCGCGGCAGCCCCGCCGTCCACACGGCGTTCGCCCGCTCGCACGCCGAGCACGGGTTCAGCGGCGCCCCCGCCCACTTCGGCACCGCGGCCGCCATCATCGCCGGCGACCTCTGCCTGAGCCTGAGCGAGCAGGCGCACGCCCGCACCGGGCTGCCTCACGCGGGTGCCCCGGAGGCCGTGCGCCGCCACGACGACCTGCGCCGCGACGTCATGCTCGGCCAGTTCCTCGACATCCGGATCCAGGCCGCCCCGATCGCCGCGGGCGACATCCGGGAGCGCGCCATGGAGGTTCTGACCTACAAGTCCGCGAAGTACTCGGTCGAGCAGCCGCTGCTGCTGGGGGCCGCGCTGGCCGGGGCGGGGCCGGAGCTGCTGGCCGCGCTCAGCGCCTTCGGGCTGCCGCTGGGCCGGGCGTTCCAGCTGCGCGATGACGAGCTCGGCGTCTTCGGCGACCCGGAGGCCACCGGCAAGCCCGCCGGGGACGACCTGCTGCAGGGCAAGCGCACCGTGCTGGTGGGGATGGCGCTCACCCGGCTCGACGCCGAGGACGCGGCGTGGCTGACGGCGCACCTCGGCGACCCGGGCATCGGCGCGGCGGACCTCGGGCGGATGCGCGAGCTGCTGCGCGCCTCGGGCGCGGTTGACGAGCACGAGGCGCTCATCAGCGCAGAGGAGGACGCGGCAGCCGCGGCGCTCTCGCGCCTGGGCGAACTGGGCCTGGGCGACGCCGACCTCGCGGCGCTGCGGGCCTACGCCGGGCGACTCACCCGGCGCGCCGCGTAGCCGCGCGGCTCAGAACGCGAGGGCCTGGGCGCGGCGGCGCACCTCGCCCTTCGCGCCGGCGCGCAGCTGGTCGATGGGGCGGCCCGGCAGCGAATCGTCCTCGGTGAAGAGCCACGCGATCGACTCGTCGTCATCGAAGCCCGCATCGTGGAGCAGCACCAGAGTGCCGCGCAGCGCGGGAACGACCCCGTCGTCGAGCAGGAACGCGGCGGGAACGCGGAAGACCTTCGGATCGCCGGTCTTGATGCCGCAGATCGCCCGGTCCTCCACGAGCCTGCGGACCTGGGAGATCCCCAGCCCGGTCACCTCCGCGATGTCCGGGAGGGGCAGCCAGGCGTCGACGAGTTCTTCTGCTGTGCTCACCCCACCAGGGTAGCGCGCACCCCCGCCCGGACGCGCCCGGTCGGACGTGCCCTCCGACACGCCGGGGGCGGCGCCTCAGGCACCGGGGCCGCGCCCGCCCGTAGGCTGGAGGCGTCGCCCGAGCACTCGCGCGGGCGGCGCACGCGCAGACTGACTTCCCCTAACGAGACTGCAGGTCATGACTGATTCAGCCCGCCACCCGGCCGCGCCGCGGCTGCGCCGCTCGCGCGCGGCCGCCGCTGAGTCGCCGCTCGCGCTCGCCTCATACTTCGCCCACGCGCCCGAGGCGCCCGCCGCACCCGCTCCCTCCCCTGCCTCGCGGTCGGCTGCCGCTGCCTTCCTGCCGAGCGCGGACCCCGTCCTGCCGCTCGGCGGCGAGGAGGCCGGCTTCACCCGCGGCACGGTCTCCGAGGCCGTCCCCGTCACCCACGGGGGGCGGACCTACCAGGTCCGCACGGGCGACACGCTGCTCTCCATCGCCGCGAAGCACGGCGTGTCCGCCCCCGCGCTCATCGAGCTCAACCGGCTGCGCGGGGCCGCCGCGCTGCGCCCCGGGCAGGTGCTGTCCCTGCCGCAAAAGGCGGCGCCCACCCGCCCTGCCGGCCACCGCGTGCGCAAGGGCGAGACGCTCAACTCGATCGCCTGGACCCACGGCATCGCGCCCGGCCAGCTGCGCCGAGCCAACGCGATGGGCGAGTCCTCGCTCATCGTCGTGGGCGAGGTGCTCGCGCTGCAGGGCTCCGGGGCCACGAGCGGGCGCCGTCGTCCCGCCCCGCCGGCGGACCTGCCGGCCCTGCCCGCCTCGATCGCGGGCGCGGACTACCCGGCCGAGGTGCTCGCCGCGGCCGCGCTCAACAAGCACCTCCTGCTCTCCCGGCCCGCCCCGAGCGTCCGCTGGGCCGGTGCCGCCGTCGAGCGGCTCGCCGGTGAGCTGGGCGTCAGCCCCGAGCTCGCATTCGCGCTCGCCCAGCAGGAGTCGGGCCTCAACCACCGCACCGTGTCCCCCGTCAACGCGATCGGCATCATGCAGGTCACGCCCGCGGCCGGGCAGTGGGCCTGCGCGCTGACCGGGCGCCGGCTCAACATCCTCGATGCCGCGGACAACATCGTCGCGGGCCTGGCGATCCTGCGCCGCCTGCTGGCGGACGCGGCCGACGAGGGCGCCGCCCTCGCCGCCTACTACCAGGGGGCGGCCAGCGTCGCCGCGCACGGCAGGGCCGCGGACACCGTGCGCTTCGTGCGCGCCGTCGAGGCCACGGCCGACCGCCGCCGGCGCACGG
>NZ_WWEQ01000099.1 GCF_009857845.1 Brevibacterium rongguiense
AGGCCCAGCCCGACGGCCCCGGTGCCCAGCCCGGCGCGGCCGGCATGCCGGCCGCCCCCTCGGGGTCCTCGCAGTCGCCCGCGACCGGACCCGCGACGGGCCCGCAGCCCGGTGTCGCGACGGGGCCCGGGACGGGGCCGGTCGAACTGCCGGCGCACATCGACCGGGCGGGCACCGCGGACCTCGGCGCGCTGTTCGAGTCCGACGACGGCCAGCGGCGCGAGGAGCGCCCGCGCGACGGGCGGGAGCGCTGATGCACGCGCGCAATGAGCGGGTTCAGCAGGCCCTGCGCGAGGCCGGGATCGACTCGCGGGTGCGGATCCTCGACGTCCACACGCCCACGGCGCAGGCCGCCGCCGAACAGCTGGGCGTCGAGGTGGGGGCGATCGCCAACTCCCTGATCTTCGCCGCCCGCCGGGCCGCGGACACCGCGGCCCACGAGGATGCGGCGAGGCCCAGCGCGGTGCTCGTCATGACGTCCGGCGCCCACCGGGTGGACACCGCCTTCGTCGCCGAGCAGCTGGGGCTGGCCGCGCTGGAGCGCGCCACCCCGCAGCTCGTCAAGGAGGCCACGGGCCAGGTGATCGGGGGCGTCGCGCCCACCGGCCACCCCCGGCCCGTCGCCACCTACGTCGACCGCGCGCTCGCCGCCTTCCCCGTCCTCTGGGCCGCCGGCGGCACCCCCGATTCCATGGTCGACCTGACCTACGAGCAGCTGCTCGCCCTCACCCACGGCAAGGAGATCGACGTTGAGCGTCCCTGAGCACCCCACCCCGCCCGAGCGCCCCGCATCTGGGCGGCCGGACCGCAGCCGCGGTTCGGCGCAGCCCCCCAGCCCGGCGGCGCGCGCCTCGCGCCTGTCGCCCGTGAAGTTCGCTCCGCTCAACGGCCGGTACTACGCCGTGGTGCTCGCCGTCTTCTGCTCCATCCTGCTCATCTCCAACATCAGCGCGACAAAGGTGATCGGCTTCGGCCCCATCGTCACCGACGGCGGCGCGTTCCTCTTCCCATTCGCCTACATCCTGGGCGACGTCATCAGCGAGGTCTACGGCTTCGCCGCCGCGCGCAAGGCCGTCATCGTGGGCTTCGCGATGCAGGTCCTGGCCTCCCTCGTCTTCTACCTCGTCATCAAGAGCCCCGCCGGGCCCGGCTATGAGAACCAGGAGGCGTTCGCCGCCGTGCTGGGCTTCGTGCCGCGGATCGCGCTCGCCTCGCTGTGCGGCTACGTGGTGGGCCAGCTGCTCAACTCGCTCGTGCTCGTCAAGGTCAAACGCCGCATGGGCGAGGGCCGGCTCTGGGTCCGCCTGCTCACCTCGACCGGCGTGGGCGAGTTCGCCGACACCCTCATCTTCTGCATCGTCGCGTTCGCCGGGATCATCCCGGGGATGGACTTCGTCAACTACGTCATCGTCGGCTTCGTCTACAAGTGCGCGGTCGAGATCCTCCTCATGCCCGTGACCTATCAGGTCATCCGCGTGTTCAAGGCCCGCGAGCCCGCCTACTCCGAGGACATCGACCGCGAGCGCATCGCGGAGGGGGCGCGGGTGTGAGCGGCGCACCCGGCCCGCGCCCGCGGGCCCCGCACCGCCCGCGGGCCTCGCATCGCCCGCAGCCCGCGCGCCGGTACCGCCCGGCGGCGTCCTGGGCAGCGGCGCTGGGCGGCGTCGCGCTGGGCGCGGGGCTCGGCTACGCGGCCTCCGTTGCCCGGGTGCAGATCCAATCGCGGCTCTTCCCGCGCTACTGGGAGCTCGTCGCGCACCCGCCGCAGGCGGCCCCCGCCGAGGCGCCCATCGCCATGAGCGTGCTCGGGGACTCCGCCGCGGCGGGGGTGGGCGCGAATGACCCTCAGTCCGGCTACGTGGGCCTGCTCGCAGCCCGGCTGGCTGCGGCGACCGGGCGCGAGGTGCGGGTCTCCAACGTCGCCGTGCCCGGGGCGAGCTCCTGGCTGCTCATGGAGCACCAGCTGCCCCTCTTCGAGCGGCTGCCCGAGGCGGACCTCGTCCTGTGCATCATCGGGGCCAACGACATCGCGGACCGCCGCTTCACGCTCGAGGGCTTCGTGTGGACCGCCGAGCGCCTCTACCCGCGGCTGCCCGCGGGCACCGTCGTCGCGACGATCCCGAGCTTCGGCCTGCCGTGGCTGGAGCGGAAGGTGCGTGCGGCCAATGCCGTCATCGTCCGGCTGGCCCGCGAACACGACCTCGAGCTCGCGGACCTCTACACCGCCACGCGCCGGCTGTGGCCGTTTGCGTACCTGCTCCACCAGGGCGGGGACTTCTTCCATCCCAACGAGCGCGGCTACCGCGTGTGGGCCGACGCCATCTGGCCGGCCCTCGAGCGCGCCTGGGCCCGGCGCGAGCGGCCGACGCAGCCAGCGGCCGGCGCCCCCGAGGCCCGCGGCTAGGGCACCCGCCCGCTCGCTGGGCGGGCGCGCCCTGCGTCGCCTGCTGGGGCGCGCTCTGTTCCTTCTGCTGGGGTGCGCTTAGTTTCTCCTGCTGGGACGCGCGCCCTGCCCCTTCGCCGCTGTGCCTAGGACCGGACCGTCTTCTGCGCGTAGTAGCGGCCCAGGGTCTCGGCCTCGAGCGCATCGAGGTCGCCCGCCTCCATCGCCGCGCGGATCCGGTCGACGAGGCTCACGGTGAACCGCTCGTTGTGGATCGTGCACAGCGTGGAGAACAGCATCTCCTTGGCCTTGTAGAGGTGGCGCAGGTAGGCCCGCGAGTAGTGCTGGCACGTGTAGCAGTCGCACTCGGGGTCGATGGGCCCGAAGTTCCGGCGGTGCGCGGCGGCGGAGAGGTTGAAGCGGCCGTCGCGGGTGTAGACGGCCGCATTGCGCGCCACGCGGGAGGGCGAGACGCAGTCGAACGTGTCGGCGCCGGCGCGGATGGCGGTGAAGAGGTCGTCCGGTTCGGAGATGCCCAGCAGGTGGCGGGGCTTGGCCTCGGGCAGCTCCTCGCACACCCAGCCGACGATCGTGCCGAGGTTCTCCTTCTCCAGCGCTCCGCCGATCCCGAACCCGTCGAAGTCCATGGCGCCCAGGTCCCGCGCCGCCTTGCGCCGCAGGTCCTCGTACTGCGCGCCCTGCAGCACCCCGAACAGCGCCTGGTAGGGCCGGTGGGCGCGCTCACGGGTGAGGCGCTCGTGCTCCGCAACGCAGCGGATCGCCCAGCGCCGAGTGCGCTCGAGCGACTCCTCCTGGTAGCCGCGCGAGTTCATGAGCGTCGTGAGCTCGTCGAAGGCGAACATGATGTCCGCGCCCAGCTCGTGCTGGACGCGCATCGACACCTCGGGCGTGAAGCGGTGCACCGTGCCGTCGAGGTGGGAGCGGAAGTCGACCCCGTCCTCGTCGACGAAGCTGCGCCGCTCCTTGCCCGGTGCGACCGCGTCATCGGAGCCCACCGCGCCGGTCGCCTCCATCGAGATGACCTTCTTGAAGCCGGCCCCCAGGCTCATGACCTGGAAGCCGCCGGAGTCCGT
This sequence comes from Brevibacterium rongguiense, assembly GCF_009857845.1. Taxonomy (GTDB): domain Bacteria; phylum Actinomycetota; class Actinomycetes; order Actinomycetales; family Brevibacteriaceae; genus Brevibacterium; species Brevibacterium rongguiense. Next base: position 3,478 of record NZ_WWEQ01000099.1, read on the forward strand.
GAAGGTGGGGCCGGGCCAGTTCATGAACGCGCCCAGGCCGCCGGCCTCGTCGATGAGGTCAGCACCCGGCTGCAGGTAGAGGTGGTAGGCGTTGGCGAGGAGCGCCTGGGCGCCCAGCTCCGCCATCTCGTCTGGCCGCACGGCCTTGACGGTGCCCTTCGTGCCCACGGGGATGAAGGCGGGCGTCCGGATCTGCCCGTGGGGGGTGGTGATGGTGCCGGTGCGCCCGCCCGTCTCCAGGCGGCGGCCCACCTCGAAGCCGAAGTGCGGGCGATCGGCGCTGGGGCCGCCGGCCGTCTGGGCGGCCGGCGCGGCGGGGGTCTCAGTCACCGGGCCAGTCTACGGAAGGCCCGGGGCACGTGGGCCGGCGCCCGGCCGCGGGGCCCGCCGCGCGGCCGCGCGGTGCTCCCCGCGCGGCCCCGGGGGGCTCAATCCCCCGGTCACTCCCCCAGCAGCGCGAGCATCTTGCCAGGGTTGAGGATCCCGCGCGGGTCAACCGCGCGCTTGATCGCCAGGTGCAGGGCGCGGGCTGCCGGGTCGAGCTCGCGGGCCAGCCAGCCCGCCTTGAGCACCCCCACGCCGTGCTCGCCGGTGATGGTCCCGCCGAGTTCCAGGCCCGCCTCCATGATGAGGGCGAACGCCTCCTCGGCAGCGGCGACGGCATGCGGGTCCTGCGCATCGAAGAAGATCGACGGGTGCAGGTTGCCGTCGCCCGCATGGGCGCACGTGCCGACCGTGAGGTCAGGGAACTGCGCATCGACCCGGGCGACCGCGGCGAACATCTCCCGCAGCCGCTCGCGGGGCACGCACACATCGTCCACGAGCACGCCGCCCCCGTGGGCCACCGCGTACTTCTCCGAGGCCGGCGAGACCGCCCGCCGCGCCGCGATGAGCAGCTCGGAGTCGCGCGGGTCCTCCGAGTGCATGACCTCGGACGCTCCATTCGCGCGCGCGGCCGCGGCGAACGCCTCGAGCTCCGCGCTCGCGGCGGACAGGGTGCCGTCGCCGTCGGCCTGCACGATGAGCATGGCGCCGGCATCGGCCGGCAGCCCGAAGTCGCCGTAGTCGTTGATCATCCCGATCGTGGTGCCGTCGATGAATTCCATGAGCGCGGGCTTCCCACCGGAGGTCATGTAGTCGCTGACCGTGCCGGCGGCGCTCACGCTGTCCGGGAAGACGGCGATTGCGGTGAGCGGCTGCGGCAGGGCCGGGACGACGTCGAGGGTCACCTCGACGACGACGCCCAGGGTGCCCTCGGAGCCCACGAACAGCTGGGCGAGGCCCAGTCCGGCCACGCCCTTGGCGGTGGGCCGGCCCAGGGTGGTGAGCGAGCCGTCGGCCAGCACGACGCGCAGGCGGCGCACGTAGTCGGCGGTGACGCCGTACTTCACGCAGCACAGCCCGCCGGCGTTCGTCGCGACGTTGCCGCCGATGCTCGAGATCGCCACCGACCCCGGATCCGGCGGATAGGACAGCCCGTGGTCGGCCAGCGCGTCCTTGAGGGCCTGGTTGATGACGCCGGGCTGGACGGTGCACGTGCCCTCCGCCGGGTCGATGCCGACGATCGCGTCCATCTTCGCGAGGCTGAGCAGCAGGCAGCCGTCCACGGCGTTGGCGGCCCCGGACAGGCCCGTGCGCGAGCCCTGCGGCACCACCGGGATCCGGTGCTCGTGGGCGAACCGGAGGGTGGCCTGCACGTCCTCGATGCTGTGCGCGCGCACGAGCGCCCGCGCGGTGCCCACCGGGGAGAACAGCGCGTGGTCGGCGGAGTGGGCGGCGATGACATCGGCGTCCTCGACGACGGCGCCCGCGCTCAGCGCCTCCCGCAGCGGCGCGAGGTCCACCGCGGCACCGCCGAGGCGCGCGCCGGGCGCGGCCGCGGGCTCGCCCGCG
>NZ_WWEQ01000009.1 GCF_009857845.1 Brevibacterium rongguiense
CGCGCCTCGGCGCCGGGAGCACCAGTCCGCGGCCGCGCGCCGCGCCCACCCCGTCGCCGCCCCCTGAGCCGGCGCACCGGGCCGCCGCCGGCGGCCCATCCGATCCGCAGCACCCACCTACGCAGCCCGCACCACCGAGCAGAGAAGGACACCGACATGACCGCGATTGCCACCCCGAACCAGCTCCAGTCCGCGATTGCCCCCGTGGCGATCGGCGAGCACCTGATCGGGCCGGGCCAGCCGGTGTACATCATCGGCGAGATCGGCATCAACCACAACGGCGACGTGGAGATCGCCAAGCGCCTCATGGACGTGGCGAAGGAGGCCGGCGCCCAGGCCGTGAAGTTCCAGAAGCGCAACCCGGACGTCGCCGTGCCGGAGGACCAGAAGTCGAAGATGCGCGAGACGCCGTGGGGCACCATGACGTACCTCGAGTACAAGTTTCGCGTGGAGTTCGAGGAGGCGGAGTACGCGGAGATCGACCGCTACGCCAAGCAACTGGGCCTCCAGTGGTTCGCCTCCCCGTGGGACGTGGACTCCGTGGTCTTCATGGAGCGCTTCGAGGCCGTCGCGTACAAGATCGCATCCGCCTCCATCACGGACTTCGACATCCTGCGGGCCGTGCGCGCCACCGGCAAGCCGGTCATCATGTCCACCGGCATGTCGACGATCGAGCAGATCGACGCGGCCGTGGCCGAACTGGGCCGCGAGAACCTCATCCTCATGCACGCGACCTCCACGTACCCGCTGCCAGCGGAGGAGGCGAACCTCCTGGCCATCCCCATGCTCGCCGAGCGCTACCGGGTGCCCGTGGGCTACTCCGGCCACGAGATCGGCACGGAGATCTCCGCGGCCGCCGTGGCCCTGGGCGCCGCGACGGTCGAGCGCCACATCACGCTGGACAACACGATGTGGGGCTCGGACCAGAAGGCCTCGATGGAGCCCGAGGAGTTCATCCGCCTGGCCCGCGAGCTGCGCACCGTCCAGATCGCCCTGGGCGACGGCCGCAAGCGCGTCATGCCCGGCGAGGAGTCGAAGATCGCCTCGCTGCGCGTGAAGAAGTAGGGCGCCCGCGCCCGACTGCGCGGCCGTCGGCCCGTTCCGGGTTGGCGGCCGCGCCGGCGTGCGGGGCGCCCTGTGCCCGGTGCTAGCGCCCCGCGCGGCAGCCGCGCCGCCGCCGCTGACCTTGCCCGCCCACCTTCGGCCCGACAGGATCACATGCCCGCGCTCTCCCTCATCATCCCGGCCAAGGACGCCGCTCCGTACCTGCCCACGATGTTTGCCTCCCTGCACCGGCAGGGGCCCGTGCTGGAGACCACGCAGATCATCTTCATCGACGACGGCTCCGCGGATGCGACCCCGCAGCTGCTGGCGGAGCACGGGGCCCGTCTACCGCACTTCGAGGTCATCCGCAATGAGACCGCGCGCGGCCTCGCGAACGGCCGCAACCAGGGCATCGCTGCGGCTCGGGGCCGTTACATCGCATTCCTCGACGGCGACGACTGGCTGGCTCCGGGACACCTGAGCGCCATGGTCGAGGCGATCGAGGGCCTGGGGGTGGACTTCGTGCGCACCGATCACGTCCAGGTGGAGGCGAGCGGCAAGCGCGTGCTGCGCCGGGCGCCCATGGCGGTCCGCGATGCGGTGCTCGACCCCCGGTTGGGCATCCTGCCCGTGCACGATTCGACGATGGTCGACTACCCGTTCGCCTGGGCGGGGATCTTCGACGCCCGCCTGGCCGAGCGCGGCCTGCTCCAGTTCCCGGCGGACTTCATGACGGCCGAGGACCGCTCGTGGATCTGGGGGCTCCACCTGGGCGCCGATTCCTTCGCCGTCGTCGACTCCCCCGGCATCCGCTACCGCCGCGGGCTGCCCAGTTCGCTCTCCCAGGTCGTCGACGCCCGCCAGCTCCAGTTCTGCGATGCGTTCGCCGCGATCTTCGCGCTCGTCACCGCGGATGCGCAGGCCGAGCGCTTCTGGGCCAAGGCCGCCCGCAACTGGCTGGCGATCCTCCATCATCAGACACAGCGGTTCGCCGCCGGCTCCCCGGTGGCCCTGCGCCGCGAGTTCGCCCGCAGGGCCCGCGCCGTATCCGCACCGCTGCCGCCGGCCACCGTGCACGAGGTGTTCGCCGCCGCGCCCCGCAAGCGCCAGGCCGCCGTCCTGCCGTTCCTGCCCGAGCGCCGCGCGCTCCTCGCTCGTTCCTTCTGAAAGGCGTCCATGAAGCAGATCTTCCTGGCCTCGACCTACTTCGAAGTGGTGGGCCTGGCCGCCGGCATCGACGCGGGCGCCTACGACACGGCCGTCCTCCCCGCTCTTGCCGGGGGCGGCGCCGACGTGGGGCGTCCCGCGATCGAGGAGCGGATCCTCGTTGTCAGCGACCACACGCTCGCCCCCGAACTCGCCGTACCGCTGGACGAGCGGCCCGGCATGGCGCCGCTGCTGCGCCGCTTCGACCGCTTCGTGCGCCTCAACGAGCTGCTCGCCCCCCTCCAGCCCAGCGAGTGGCGCCCCCGGGAGGAAGACCTCCCGCTGCTCGAGCGCAGCGTGCGCGCCCAGTGGGGCCTGGGCTCCGGCTCGGTCGAATTAGTTCTGGAATCGCCCCAGGTCAACCCCGCCATTGCACTGGCGCGGATCTTCCGCCGCGCGCCCCTGCGCGTGCACGCCGACGGGCTCATGAGCTACGGTCCCACCCGCTCGACGATCCCGCTGGGCATGGGACAGCGCCTCACCTCGCTCCACTACCTGCCGCTGGCACCCGGACTGCGCCCCCGCCTGCTCACCGAGTTCGCCATCGCCCCCGTGGCCCTGGATGCGGGGGCGTTCCGCGCGGTCGTGGCGGAGATCGCTGCTGCCGCCGAAGACGACGTGCGTGCCGCCCTGCCCGGATTCGCGGGCGACCGGCCGAGCGCGCTCATCGTGGGCCAGTACCTCGCCGCGCTCCGGCTGATGACGCAGGAGGAGGAAGAGGACCTGCACGTCTCCATGCTCGAGGCGGCCCAGCGCCGCGGGATCGACACCGTGGTCTTCAAACCGCACCCCGCGGCGCCCCCGACGACGACGGCCCGCCTCGAACAGCGGGCCGCACAGCTCGACGTCGAACTCCATGTGCTCACCAGCCCCGTGATCGCCGAGGCCGTCATGGCGCTCCTGCGCCCGACCGTCGTCATCGGCGGCTTCTCCACCGCACTGGCCTCGGCCAGCGCCCTCTTCGACACGGCGGTCGAGGCGGTGGGAACGGAGACCATTCTCGCGCGGCTCAAGCCCTACCAGAACTCCAACCGCATTCCGGCGACGATCGTCGACGCCTCGTTCGCGGCGGAGAACCCGCCGGCACTGCAGAAGCTCATCGACGCCGTCGCCTACTGCATGCAGCCCCAGCTCGCGGGAAGCCTCCGCCCGGCCGCGGAGCGCCTGCTCCCCGAGCTCTCCGCGCAGCAGCGGCGGCGCTGGTTCCGCGCGCGCCGCACCCAGGCCCTCCAGCTGCCGACCGCGGCGCCCAAGCGGCGGATCGGGCGCTCCACGGTCAGAGCGTGGGGCCGGCTGGCGCTCGAGGCGACCAGGCTTCACCTGCCGCGCGCATAGGCCGGAGCGAACCCGGCGCCACCACAGGGGCCGGGCCGGGGCTCACTGCCGGTCGCGGGCACGCTGTGCGGATCGACGCACGCGCGCCGCCACTCCCCTGCGCACGCGAGCGGCAACCGCCTTCGTCTCACGCGCGATGGTCCGCACGCTCTCGGCGCCGCCCGCCGGAGCAGTCTCGGACTCGGGGACCGCCGGGCGTGCAGGCCGGTCAGGACGATCCTGTGCGGCCACGGCACGGCCTTCGGCCCAGTAGCGGAAGACGTCGAAGACATCGCCTGCCACCGCGTCCTCATGGGCCCCGCCCTGCAGGCAGCGCGCGTCACCGGCCCCCGGCTCCGCCAGGAACTCCGCCAGCGCCATCCAGCCGGCCCGCGGCCGGAAGCGCAACTGGCCGGTGCGGTCGCCGAAGACCGCGAAGATCCGCTCGAAGGCCTCACGCAGCCCGGCATGGACCTCGCCGCGCACGGGATCGTCGACGACATCGGCCGGTTCGACGCGCGGGACGGCCTCGGCGCCGTCCAGCGCGAATCCCACGCATGTGTCCAACCCCGCCGGGGTGAAGAGGTACTCCACGAGGCCGCCCGTGCGGAAGAAGACCGGATGGTTCGCGTATTCGTCCACCGCGGCGCCGCTCAGGCGTGCGAACTCCCAGTTGTGCTCCATGGTGGTGAAGTACAGGCCGCCGAGCCCCCTGCTCGTCGCCTCCGTGATGCCGCGCTGAGCGGAACCGGAATAGCCGATGTCCACTACGGCGGGGTGCGAGGCGCCGTCAAGCGCGCGCCGATAGTAGTCCACCGCGGCCGCGTTCGCACCGTGGGTGTGTTGGCTGATCTGGGCCGCGTACTCCCCCAGCGCGTTCTTCACAGCATTCATGTACTCGCGGCCGATCGGCTCGAAGGGCGAGCCGGGTCCGGCCGCGGCGATGCGCCGGCCGAATTCCTCGGCCACCTCGGACCCGAACCGGGTGACGAGCAGATTGTGCACCGTCGTCTGGGCGCTCAGGCCGTGGACGAGTTCCGTGTAGGCAATGTGCCCACGGGTTTGGTTGAAGACGGTGAACATTGCCCGTCGGGAGCTGTAGACGTATTCCAGGGAAGGGCCCGGTTCGCGCAACTGCACAAGCCGCCTGCACAGATCCAGCGGCACGAACCCGTCCCGTGAGAGGAAAGCGAGGAGGTCGTACCCCCGGCTGCTCGCGGATTCGAGGATCCACTGCGACCAGCCGAACATCGCCTGGCTGATCGCCATGTACCCCACCAACCGGGCCTCGCCACCGCACACGGACTCCGAGTCGAACCGCCGGAAGGGGTTGTCGAAGACCTCGGCCCAGATGGCACCCCGGAAGAGGGCGGCTGTGCGCTCTTCGCGCACTCCGCCCCACAGCCGGTGAAGGCGCTGGTGCCGCAGGGCGCCTGCCGTATGGCTCGGCAGGTGGGCGGCGCGCATGCCGCAGCGGCGGGCCCGCTCCACGTCGTGATCGGCCCGATCGCCGATGTGGAGGATCGCGGATGGGTCGAGCCCGAGTTCCTCCGCGACCCGCGGCAGGAGAGTGCCTGCGGCCTTCGTAGCCTGCAGGTCAAGAGAGCTAAAGAGCTGGTCCGGGGCAACTGGAAGCTTGCCGAGCGCCACCGCCTCGAGCTCGTCTGCGGTGAAAAAGGTGTCGGTAGTGATCACCCATGGCTTGCCGAAGGCGCGTGCCGCGTGAACGAGCGCCACGCCGGCGCGCCGCGGCTCGACGAGCTGCGCTTCGAGTTCCACTTCAGCGGCGTGCATCGCCTCTGCTGCTGCGGACGAAAGCCCCAGAGTCTCGGCGATGTAGGCGTAGACGGCGGTCAGCCCGTATTCGGGCTGTTCTTCACCGTGGGCCTTTGCGGCAGCGCGCAACCGGCCGAACGCCCCACCGCGCACTTCGGAGAAGCGGACGTAGGAGGGCAGGTCACCAACAAAGCACTCGTCGAGCAGCGCGTATACGTCGGAGGGCTGCACGGCCGGTCGCTTGACGAGCGTATCGAACAGATCGAACGACACAACGCGGACTTCGGGATTCGCAACCTCGCGCAACAGCACCGTGAAATCCGCGGTGTAGGTCGAGCTCGTCAGGCTCAGCTGTCCCACGTCTTCGTGCATGGGCGGCACCGAATGAACGCGGCGCAGGAACGCAGGCAGTGCGCGCGACAGGCGATCGCGCTCCGGAAGCTCATCGAGCGTGGGGATGCGCGCGGCTAGCGCGATTTGGTTGCTCGCGAGGCCCTCGTTCTCCACGTCGATTGCAAGCGCAGCATCGAACGGCGCCAGCGATTCGATCCGGTAGGACGGCACATCGAAGTACTGCGGGGCCGTGAGCAGGCTCGTGGAATTGATAGCGACCACCGCCGCGGGTCTGCTGGTGACGAACAGCTCTTCCAACAGGACATCGTGGCGCTCAATGAGGAACGTTCGGTCCCGCACCCACCCGGGGACGCGCGCGAGGATGAGATCGAAGAGCCCCGACCGCTCGCGGGGATGTTCCTTATAGGCGATCCGGTAGCCACGCTCGGCGATCGCCAGAATCGCTGCAGCGTACTCATCTGCCGCGCCCTCGGGACTGGAGATACCGCCCTTGCGATGCAGATACTGCTCGATGACCACGACACAGTCGGGGCCGAATTCCACGTGCTGTGGGCGCAGCTTCGCGGTGCGGGCGAGGAGTTCGGAGAACCGCGGGCGGTCAAGAAGGCCGAAGCACTCGGGCTTGCTGGCGGCGTCCGGTGACACGAACGCGTCCAAGTAGTTGTGCAGGTAGACACCCTGAAGGCGCCCGTTGGTCCGATACTTCCCCAACAGGCCCGGGTAGTACGAGGCCATGCCCTCCTCGTAGAGCAGCACCGCGGCGTCCGGGTAGGCGGCGAAGACCCGGTTGTGCAGCCACGTGTTGTGGGTGAAGAACATCCTGACCTCATCAGGCTGGCTCAGAGCTGCCATCCACCCACTGTCTTCGAATGAGCGAATATAGGTACTGGGATCGGTGAGGAAGACCACCGAGTCGATGGGCGCCAACGCGCGCATCGCGGATTCCATTCGCGCGTTGTCCGCCTCGTCGGCACTGAAGAGCCCCAGCACCGTTACCGAATCGGTCTCTGCTACAGGCTTCGCGGCCAGGCAGGTGAGGAACCCGAACAGACCGTTGACCACAAAGAGCCGCTTCATTCGACAATCCCCTTCAGCAGGCGCTTCGCCTTGAGCACTCGCGTTTTGATCCGTACCTTCAACTCGTCGCGCCGGTGCCCGGTGGATTTCAAAGCCAGAGCCAGGACCCTGCGGTTGGCCAGTGATTGAGGGTTGCGCCGCAGGGCTGCACGGCTGATCTCGATCGCCTCTCCCGGCCTGCCGTTCGAAAGCGCGTCTTGGGCGCGTTCAAAGTCCTTCCTGCGACGCGGTCGGACGGCACCGGCCGGTCCCCGCCCCCGTTGGGCGGGGGCCCGGCGGGCCGCCACGCTGACGCGATCGCGCAGCTGCACAATGAACTCGATGCGCTCGCGATCGCTGAGCTGCTCGAACCACAGCTCATCGAGCGAAGACCATTCGGGCTCCCCCTCGAGCCCCCAGGGCTTTGGTCCCACGTAGTGCAGAACGCGGGCGCGCTTGAGCGGAATGACGTCGGGGAAACGGGTGATCACCCTGCGCAGCGTGTTGAACTCCGGAGGGAGCCAGGTGATCTCCCCCTGGTAGACGTTGAGGAACCCCTGGTCCCCGCCGTCATAGGACGGAGTTGTGGGAATGCTGTCGAGGATTCGCAGATATTCGTCGCTGTTCGGGCTGACGACGAAGACGCCCGAATTGAAGGTCCGGTTCTCCAGGCGGAGTCCGAAATCGGGGGCGGCAGCAAAACCCTCATAGGCGAAGAGTGGGTCAGTCTCCCCCAGCACGATCGTATCGGCGTCCAAGAAGACTGCTCGATCGAGGAACGTGAGGCCGAAGACTTCGAGCTTGGTGAACGTGTTGGCGAAGCGCAGTTGGTGCGATTTCAGCTGGTGGGGATTACGCAGCGAATTCACGTCGTGCAGCCGAACGTTCCCTGATTCGAAGACAGCGTCGGCGAAGTCTGCCCCGGGAGGGACCATGAGGATCAACGGCACATCACTGACCTTGGCCAGCGAATTGGCCAGAGCGCGCACGCCCCACAGGTAATCGGCGGAATCACACATTGTCACGTAGGCGCATCGCAGCTCCCGCCCATCCGGCCCCACCGGCAGTAGCGCACTGAGGTTGGTGCGCGCCTCACGGGATTTCGCCTCGGGCACCAGACGGTCCCCCGTCGGCACCTTCGGAGCCGGTTCGAGAAGCCGAGCGAGGAGAGCACCCGTCGTCACGTCCTCGAAACTGGTCTCCGGAAAGGCAGCTACGGCGGCGAGGAGCACACCCACGTCGATGTTCGTCATGTCCCACGAGTCATAGCGCCGCTGCGGGGAAAGCTGGGGAGGCACAGGTGGTGCCGGTCGCGCGCGGATGAAACCGCGCCCCGTGGTCACCCGCATGAGCTGGGGGTCGAGAATGAGCACACGGGTGTATCCGAGCGCTGCGACAGCGGCCACCATGGTGCTCGTGGGACCGGGGCGCAGATCGCGCATGAACAAACACGCCACTTCGGGTCGCGCGGCCAGCAGGCCGGAGACATCGACGACTTCCGCGTGCCCGGCCCGTGTGATCTCATCGGCCGGCACGCGGCTGCGCGAAGGATCTGCGAAGACGGTGCCCACCTCATATTCCCCCCGTTGGAACACTCGAGCGATATCCGCCCCAGAAGCACTCGCCTCCGGAAACCAGCCCGCCACGCGACGACCGAATGCGAAGCCCGTCTCCGAGCTGAACTCGCCTGCTCGGAAGACGTCGACATGACCAGGGATGAGGGAATAGTCGATCTCACCCGCCCCGATCCGAGGATCGACTACCAGTGCGACATCCGAGCGTCGTTCCATTGCGCGTCGGGCCCCTATCGAGTTCGCGTCCGCACACGGTTGCACGGCATCCTCAGCAGGCTAAGGGCCCTGCGACGCCTGTTTGACCACGCCCGCGCGGGGTTCACGCGAAGTTCGAATACGGTTCACTTTGCATCGCGCTCTATCGAGCTGACCGTCGGCTCGTCCCCGGCCGATGACCGCCGGCGGAACACCGCGCAGGGCGCGCCCAGCGACACGATCCAGCCGGGCAGGCTGGCGCGCATCGGCCGGAAGACATCGCGGTAGTTCGCGACCCGCAGGCGCCGACTCAGGGGCGGGGCGCCGGGGCGGCGCCTGCACACGCGCTGCCCCGCCGAGGCGCGGGCCGGTGAGCGCGTCAGCTTGGGTTCGTCGTCGTACGGGGGCGCCTGCGGGCTGAGCTGGGCGCGCGAGGCGAGGAGGAGTGCGGGCGGGCGCGGCCGTCCGGGCCTCACCGCCGGGCGCGGTGGACTTCGACGGCGCTGGCGGCGATGTCGGCCAGGCCCAGCTCGGCCTTCCAGCCCAGCTCCGCGGCGATGGACGAGGTATCGGCGACCAGGCGGGGCGGGTCGCCGGCGCGGCGGGCACCGATCTCCGCGTCGATGGGCTCGCCGAGCGCATCGGACAGCGCTTCGATGACCTCCTTGACGCTGGCCCCCTGGCCGGTCCCCACATTGAACGAGGTGTGCTCGTTCGTCCCGGCGGCCAGGGCGTCGAGCGCGGCGATGTGGGCGTCGGCCAGGTCCTTGACGTGGATGTAGTCGCGGATGCAGGTGCCGTCCTCGGTGTCGTAGTCATCGCCGAAGATGACCGGCGGCTTCCCGGCGGCCAGGCGCTCGAGGACGATGGGCACGAGGTTCATGACGGCGGTGTCGGCGAGCTCCGGCCAGCCGGCCCCGGCCACGTTGAAGTAGCGCAGCTTGATGGCCCGCAGGTCCGTGACCGCCATGACGTCGTCGATCATCCACTCGCCGATGAGCTTCGTCTGGCCGTAGGGGTTGATGGGCCGGCAGTCGGTGTTCTCGGGGACCGTCAGGCGGTCGGGCATCCCGTACACGGCGGCCGAGGAGGAGAAGACGAGGCGGTCCACACCCGCATCCCCCAGGGCCGCCAGCAGGTTGGCCAGGCCGTCGACGTTCTGCCGGTAGTACCAGAGGGGGCGCTCGACGGACTCCCCCACCTGCTTCTTCGCGGCGAAGTGGATGACGGAGTCCACCCCGTGGGTGAGCATGGCGTCCTTGAGCGATGCCTCGGCCTCCGGCGCGGAGAGGTCGATGCGCTCGAGCGGCAGGCCTGCCACGCGCTCGGGGATGCCGTTGGACAGGTCGTCGACGATGACGACGTCGTCCCCGCGCTCGCGCAGCAGTCGTACCACGTGGGAGCCGATGTAGCCGGCGCCGCCGGTCACCAGGACAGACATACTTCACCTTCTGGTCAATTGCTGGTCAACGTCGTGACTCATCATGGCATGGTCCCCCGTCGCCAATCTGCAAAGGCCGCGCTCCGGATGTCGGATGAATCCCACGCGTTCGTGGAATCGCCCCTGCAGTTCCTCTCTGCGCTGGAGGCACACGAACCGGGTGAGCAGCTCATCATCCATGCCCGCAAGAAGGCGGCGGGCATGGCGAGCTTCCTCAAGCAGCTTCCGCGCGAGCTCATCCCCCACGGTGTGGCAGTGCTCACCGCGAAACCGCACCCGGAGGCGCTCATCGGCGCGACCGGGCGCATCCTCATCGGCGATCCGTTCTCCGGCAAGTTCCAGAAGCCGCTGCTCATGGCCACGGGGCGCATCCGGGCCTCGTTCGTGCTGCTCGACGACGGCTATGCCACGGTGCGCGCCGCGCGGCTGCTCTCCGACCGCCACCGCCAGTCGCTCGTACGGGCCAAGGCGCCGGCCTCCACCTCGCGGCGCCTCATGGGGGTTGCGGCCGCGTTCGTGTTGCGCGGCGCCATGCGCCGCGGCCGCCTGTCCTGGCACACGGCGCTGCCGGTCGACGACCGGCTCGCGGCCGCGTTCGCCGCCGCGGGCGGGCGGTTGGAGCGACACGCATTCGAACGGCTGCGGTCAGCCGAGTGCTCCGATCCGGAGCTCGTGCAGACGGCGCAGGCACACAGCTTCATCCTGGGCACCGCCCTGGCCGCCGACGGCCTCATCGATGCCGAGGCCTATGTCGACTGGGTCCGCGAGCAGGCAGCACTGGGCCCTGCCCTCTACTTCGCCCACCGCCGGCAGTCGAAGAAGCTTCTCAAGCGCCTGGGCGCCATCGAGGGCCTCACCGTGCTGCCCGCGGGCCTGCCCGTGGAGCTGCGCATGGCCCGCGCACCGCGCGGTGCGCGGGTGGCGAGCCTGCCCTCCACGGCGCTGACCACGCTGCCGCTCATCATGGCCGCCCCGGACCTGCAGGTCACCCCCATCCCCGCCGAGTGGTGGACCGGCACGGGCACAGACGCCCTGCGCCGGGAGCTCAACGAGCTGGCGCTCGCCGCCGCGACGCGCGCCCGCCAGCAGCGCGATGCACCGGCCCGCGCAGACGGCACCGTGCCTACCGCCCGGTCCGAGGCGAGTGCGGGCGCGGCAGCGGATCCCTCAGCCGGCAGCGGGGGCGGGCCCACGTCCGCGGCCGGTGCCAGCCCGGTGCCGGTGCCCGGCACCCCGCCGGGAACGCTGGCCCCGCGCCGGCCGGTGCGCATCGTCGCCGTGTCGGACAGCGAGTCCTACCTCAAGTGGGCCGCCCACACCCTTGACGGCCTCGAGGGCTTCGACGCCCGCCCCTGGCTCATCGACACACCCATCCGCCCCACGGCCGAACAGGTGGCAAACGCCCTGGCGGGGACGACGTGGGAGGACCTGCGGATCCCCCTCATCGACCGCTCGCAGCTCGCCCGCGAACTCAGCGTCGTGGCACCGGACGTGGTGCTCGCGGCCTCCACGGGGCCCGTGGTCCAGCAGGTCTTCGCCTCCGCCGCCGGGCTCGAGCACCGCCCCGGCCTGGTCTCCGGGCTGCCGGGCGTGGGGCTGCCCGCCCGCCGCAAGGGGATGGAGTACCGGCGCCTGGGGGATCTCTTCATCGCCCACTCCGAACATGAGCGGCTCGCCTACGAGGCGGTGGCCCGCAAATGCGAGGTCCCGGTCGAGGTCGTCGTGGCCCGGCTGCCCATGCTCACCAGCCCGCTGCCGCCCTGCGCGGCGGCCCCGGCCGCTCGTATCGACACCGTTGTGTTCGCCCCGCAGGCCAAGGTGCCGGCGGATCCGGTGCAGCGGGAGGAGATCCTGCTTGCGCTGGCGTCCTTCGCCCGCAGCAACCCGGGCGCGCAGGCGATCGTCAAGGTGCGCAGCCGCCCGGGCGAGCAGGAGACCCACCGCGAGCAGTTCACGTATGCGGCGCTTCTGGAGCGCCTCGTGAGCACCGGCCGGATCGGACCGGACGAGGTGACGGTGGGCATCGGCCCCATGAGCCGCTTCCTGCAACCGGGCAGCGCGCTTGTGACGGTGTCCTCGACGGCCGCGCTCGAGTCGATCGACCGCGGTCTGCCCACGCTCATCGTGTCCGACTTCGGGGTCAGCGACGAGCTGCTCAACGCGGTGTTCGAGGGCTCCGGCATCCTCGGCACCCTGGCGGACGTGGCTGCCGGCCGGTTCGGGTTCCCCACCCGTGCGTGGCTCGAGGCGAACTACTTCCAGCCCGCCGATCACCGCCTGCACGATGCGCTGGGGCTCCTGGCCACCCGGGCACGCGAACACCAGCTGAGCGATCTGCGGCGCGCCGCGCGCGTCCAGGATCTGCGCCGACTGCGCGCGGAGATCCGCACGCTGACGCCGGATCCCGTCGTGCGCGCCTACCGACGAGTGCGCTACCGGCCCGTACGCCGGGCCTAGGTTCTAGCGACGCCGCCGCGGCCGGAGCGCGAACCGGCCGGAGTGCGCACCGCGTTCGGTGCCAACCGAGGCCTCCATCGCCGCAGACGGCTCGCCGGTGGGTTCACCGGCGGGGTCCGAGCGCGGCTCGGCTGACACCGGGGCGGCTCCCCGCACCCGAGTGCCGCCGGTCGTGGAGCCCTCGTCGCCTTCGCCAGCCGGCGCCGGTCCGCTGACCACCGAGTCCGTCGTAGACGGCGCCGCGGATTCCACCGCTTCCCGTACCGCAGGCTCCTCACCGTCGGCCGTGTCGGAGTCACCCGCGTCGGCGGCCTCGGCGGGAGCGCCGGTAGGAGCGCAGGTGGGTTCACCACGCGAATCGTCCGCTGCAGCCTGCGGGCGAGGGGCCGCAGGTCCCCGGCGCCGCGCGGCAAGCGCCATTACGGCGACCGTGGTCATCGCGATCGCCGGCCAGTAGGCATAGCGCAGGTTGGGCGCAGGGACGATCGGGACGTAGCCGAGCAGGTAGATGAGTGACGAGGCGCTCAGGCAGATCGCCACTCGTCGGAAGCGGTGGAGCCGGCGGGAGAGCGCGCATCCGGCGATCGCGGCGGCCAGCCAGAACCACACCTGGAACGTCCAGCCCAGCGCCCCGATGCCGAACTTCGTCACGTACGTCAGCATGATCTGGTTCTGGATGGGGTTGGCCTTCTCCAGCCCAGGGGGCAACTCGCTGACCGGAGCGTCGAACTTGTAGTTGGTGTTGAAGAGGAAGTGGGCGTAGACGAGCGTGCGATAGCGCAGGTACTCCACCGGGTGCGCGGTCGTCTGCCGGATCCACAGATCTTGAATGGCATCCGCATCGTCGATGGGGGCGAACGTGAGATTCGGGTCGTCACCCCGGTAGCAGCGCCAGTAGACGTTCGAGATCTGCTTGGATCCGTCCAGGGGGCACAGGGAGCGGATGCCGCGCAGGTCCGCCCTCAACCGCTCGGGCATGGGCTCAGTGGCGATCTGCTCGTCCGTGAGCGTGAAGGACAGGTCGTCCAGGTAGATCTGCGTGAGCTGACCGGTGTGCTGCGGGCGGGCAGCGGCATCGGCTGCCTCGGCGCCACCGGCCACCAGACCCGCGAAGACGATCGTCACGGCCAAGAGCCCCGCGAAACGCCGCTTGGGCACGCCGCGCAGCCGCCGCCAGGGCTTCCACAGGAGGGATCCGGCAAACAGCGCCAGGCGCGTGCCGGCGGCTGCCTGGCACCAGACGAACCACAGCACGGGCAGGATGGCGAACGCGGCATTCTTGCGCACCAGGGTCGCGTAGACGAGGAACACCACGGCGAGGATGAGTAGCGGCAGGCGCACCGGCAGCCAGCGGCCGCGCAGCCTGGCCATGTGCAGCGCAAGCACCACCGCGGCGAACAGGCACGCGGTCATCCCCGTGTCCTTCCACACCAGCCCGGCGAAGTTCAGGCACCACGGCGCCAGCAGCGGCAGGAAGCCCAGCAGCGAGACGAGTCGGCGGCCGGTTGTCAGGAAGATGTGGAGTGCCAGGCCGAACGCGGCGGCAGAGAAGACGATAACCTGGCAGACGAGCAGGGAGCCCACGGCGCCCGTGGTCTGCATGAGCCAGCGCCACAGCAGGGCCTGGATGACCGGGTGCCAGTCGTTGAAGGGAATCTGGCCCTGCGCCTGCCGCAGCTGGAAGACCATGTCGTCGTTGAACCCGCCGGGATAGAAGGCCTCGATGATGAACTGCGCCCCGGCCCACCCGCAGGCCGCCAGGACGAGTACCCACAGTGCAGCGGCCCAGCGCCCGGGCAGGAACTGCCTGGGCCGATCGTGCGTGGTCATGCGTGTGCGGGCTCTCGTCAGTCGGCGGCGGACCCGCTCACTGTACCCGAGGCCACCCGCCCCTCACGTACCCCGCGTTCGCCCTCACGGGAACGGCGCACAAGGCGGGTTGTCGGACCGGAGGCCAGCAGCATCCACGCCGCGGTAATGGCCAGGGCCGGCCAGTAGGTGTAGCGGAAGTGGTTGGCCGGCGCGATGAAGAAGTAGGCCGCGATGTAGCACAGGGCGGAGCATGACAGCACCCAGACCTCGAAGCGGAACCCGCGCCTCCGGGCCGTCATCACGAGCGCGCCGATCCCCGCGACGGCCCAGAACCAGGGCTTGAAGAAAAACCCCAGGGTGCCCGCGGTCGCCTGCACGTAGGCCTCGATGCCGTGCTCCGCACCCGGAAGGGCGGCGTGCAGGCCGGCGGCATCCGCGTCCTTCGTCTTGCCCGATGGCCAGTACTCCAGGCGACTGGTGAAGAGGTAGTAGTCAAACACGTGGGCACGGTAGGCGCAGTAGCGCAGGGGGTGCGGCAGTACGTGGCCGCGCCAGGCCTGGGCGATGGCGCGCTGGTCGGAATCCGACAGCGGTGAGTACATGGCGCCGGACTCCCCGCGCCCCCAGCAGTTCCAGTAGGCGTCCCAGCGCTCCCCCATGGCCTCGCACTGTGTGCGCGCTCGCTGCGCGTGGGCGACGAACTCCGGTGGCAGCCCCGCGGCGGCCAATTCCTCCCGCGGAACGGAGAACAGCACATCGTCGAGCATGATCTGGCTGCTCTGGCCCGTCCGCTGCACGCGGTGGGCGGCATCGACGGCGGCACCCACCGCCGCGGTGGTTCCCAACAGCAGTGCGAGCACGCCCGCCACCGCCGCGGCGCCCACGAGCCGGGGCCGGGGCAGGCGGCGGGCGCCTCGGGCGCGGGCAACGCAGCGGGCGAGCTGCCAGGCGATCGCGCAGGCCAGCGCGAGCACCGCCGCGACGGCATTCTTGCGCACCCCCGTGCCGTAGACCAGCAGTACCGCAACCGGGACGAGCAGCCACAGGGTACGCGGGGCACGAGGGAGGATGAGGAAGATCAAACCCGCAGCGACGAGGAAGGCCACCGCCATCTGCGTGTCCTTCCACAGGATGCCCAGCTGGCTCAGCGACCACGGCGCCAGGAGGCCGGCGAGCGGGAGCAGCGAGGCGACTCGGCTCCCGGTCCGGCGGAGGACGAGCACGCACAGCAGCCACCCGGCCAGGCAGTAGAGCCCCACCTGCAGGGCGAGCAGGGTGCCCAGCTGCCCGGTGAACCCGAGGAGCAGCTGCCAGAGCGCACTCATGATGGGCGGGTGCCAGTCCGTGAAGGGGATGCGGCCCTGGGCCTGGAGGGCCTGGTAGGCGATGTCGTTGTTGGCGCGCCCGGGCCAGTAGACGACGGTGAGCGCGGTTGCGAGCGCCGTCCACACGAGCGCCAGGAACCAGCGCCAGGCGCCACGGCGCGCACTCACGCGTGCGAACGCGGCGCCCACGGGCTCACCCCGCCCGGCGAGGTCGTCGGCGACGTCGGTGACGACGACCTCCTTCTGCGGGGCGTCGCGGAAGACCCAGGTCCGGTAGGCATAGAAGCGGAAGACCATGCCCAGGGCAATGCCGATGACATTCGTCGAAAGGTTGTAGCTGAGCCGGTCGTGCAGCCCCAGCAGGTACCAGGTAACGCCCAGAGGAGCGAGGACGACGAGCATGCCGATGAGATTCACGACCACGAACATGACGAAGCCGCGCACATTCGACCCCGAGCTGCGGTCCTCGTAGGTGAGGAACTTGTTGCCCAGCCAGGCCACGATGATGCTGGCGATCGTGGAGATGATCTTCGCCTTGAGGGGGCTGTCGTGCAGCACCGCGGGGAAGCCGAAGAGGCCGTAGACCAGCAGGTTCGACAGCCCGACGTCCACGAGGTAGCTGATGCCCCCCACGAGGAGGAACTGGAAGACCTCGGCGGCCAGTGACTGCCAGCGGGAGGGAAGGCGGCGGATCAGGAGGATGGCGTCGCTCCGCTCTGCGGAGGAATACCGCGGGAAGACACAGGATCCTCGTTAGAGGACGAATTGCGGCCGACCACCGGGAAATCCACCGGCGCAGGCGCGGTCACGACAGGCGGAGCGAGTTCCAGGTAGCACAGCCGAGAGGCCTCGCGGCGTGCGCGGCGCAGCCCGTCGACGATGAGGCCAACACTGCCCAGGAGGAAGGCGAGGACTGCGAAGGCAGCGGCGAGGATGGCCGTGGGGAAGCGCGGGACCAGGCCCGTGTGCCAGAACTCGAGGATCACGGGGATGCCCAGCGCCAGGGAGAGTGCGCCGAAGACCACGGTGAGCCCCCCGTAGAACAGGTAAGGCCGTTCGTGGCGGACCAACTGGGCGATGATGTTGAGAATCCGGAAGCCGTCGCCGAACGTGGACAGCTTCGACTCACTGCCCTCGGGGCGGTCGCGGAAGCCCACGGGGTACTCCGCGGTGGGCAGGCGCAGCGACATCATGTGCACGGTGAGCTCGGTCTCGATCTCGAACTGCTTGCTCACGGCGGGAAAGGACTTGACGAAGCGGCGGGAGAAGACGCGGTAGCCAGACAGCATGTCCGTCACCGGCGCCCCGAACAGGCGGCTGGTCAGCTGGTTGAAGGCGCGGTTGCCCGCCTCGTGACCGGGCCGGTAGGAGGTCGTGTCCTGCGTGTCCTGGCGCACGCCCAGCACATGGTCGTAGGGTCCGTCCAGCAGCAGTTCGATCATGCCGGGTAGGTCGGCTGCCTCGTACGTGTCATCGCCGTCGATCGTGACGTAGACGTCCGCGTCGATGTCTGCGAACGCTCGCCGGATGACGTTGCCCTTGCCCTTGAGGCGCTCCGTGCGCACAACGGCTCCGGCGGCGCGCGCGGCCTCCACCGTGCGATCGGTGGAGTTGTTGTCGTAGACGTAGACCGCGATGCCTGGCACGGCGGCTCGCAGGTCGCGAACGACCGTGCCCACGGTGATCTCCTCGTTGTGGCAGGGCACGATCGCGGCGATACGCAGTGTTGCGGCGCAGTGTTCCGTGTCCATTCACCCGTTCCTCAAAGCGAGCCACAATGGGCCTAGCCCAATTCCTGCGCTACGACGCAGCGCAGGAATCTTATCATGGGGCACGCGACCCGCTGCCCAGTCTAGATGCCTGCGCGGCGCGATCAGTGCACCTTCAGCAGCCGGCGCAGGTCCCCACCGAGGGTCTTGGCATACGTAGCGGAGACGTGGTTCGCGTCGCGGTAGACGAGCACGGAGCCGATGACGGCGGGGCACTCGTCGAGGGTACAGAAGAGTCCCGTGGGCTTGACGGTGAGGATGCCGCCCACGTTCTTTGCGGCCGTGGCCATGGCCTGGTTCGCACCGGTGTCCTCCAGACTGTCGCGGCGCTTGAACGAGCAGGCGTTGGGATCATCCGGGTGAGCGGAAACGCAGTCGGCCACGGAACCTCCCCCGGGCGGCTGCGGCGCGTCCTGGAGCGCCACCACGTCGATGCCCGCGCGGCGCAGGGGACGCATAACCTGCTCGTAGCCCCATACCCCGGCGACCCGCTCATTGGCGTGGCGCGTGAAGTCGTCCACCGCCGGGTTCGTCATGAGCACGCGGTCCGGTTTGGATGCGATGAGGTCGGAGAGCACGGTGCGGTTAGGAGCGGTGCAGGTGGACGTTCCGCGCTCTCCGAGGGCGCGCGGTTGCAGCGAGAACGGGCACGAATTGTGCAGGTAGACGACGATCTTCCAGTCCGTGCCCTCATAGGCACGCTTGAGCGCCGGGACCCACATGCTCGTGTGCGAATCGCCCACGACGGCCAACGTCTTCGTGCCCCCCGGGTTCGCGACGGTGCAGGGGGTCGTGGTGGCGCCCTGGGCTGCTGCCGGCACCCCCTTGCAGTCGTAGTGCGGCTCGTCGTGCACGGCCTCCGCCGGAATCGGCACGATCCGCCCGTCGCTGTTCGGGGCATAGAGGGAGAAGCGCGTATCGGACAGGGCCGCCGCTCCCATGCCCGAGGCGCGGCCGGCACGCAGGTCCGCGGTGCGCTCGCGCTCCTCGGAGACGGCGTGTGCGAAGACCGCCTGCGGAACGACTGCGACGCCGGCGGCGACGGCCATGGCGGTGACGGCTGCCTCGATCGTCAGCCAGCGGCGCTGGCGCAGGAGTCCGTTGAGTCGCAGAGGCTGCTCGACGAAGTAATAGCTGGTTGCGGCCAGTCCGAGGCTGACGACGATGAGAGCGAGGCCCGTGGCCAAACCGGGGTGCTCACCGCGCACGGCCACATAGAAAGTGACGACGGGAAAGTGCCACAGGTAGAGCGAATAGGACCAGTTGCCCAGCAGCTGCACCGGGCGCAGATCCACCAGCGGGGTGAGCGAGCCAAGCCCGCGCGTGCGGCCGGCGGCGATGACGGCGGCGCAGCCCAGCACGGGGGCAAGCGCGGTGGCTCCGGGGAATGGCGTGGTCGCACCGTAGAGCGCGCATGCGGCCCCGATCGCCGCCAGCCCGGCGAGCGCGAGGAGATTGCGCAGCGCGGGCAGGCGGCACGGGTCGCCGAGCACGCAGGCCAGCACACCACCCATGCCCAGTTCCCACACGCGGGACGGGGTGACGAAGTAGGCGGCGGGATCACCATGGGCGACGCTGACCTGGCTATAGACGAGCGATGCGACGACCACGGCGGAGAACACCACGAGGACGATCGCGCGGGTGCGCCGCATCCGATGCAGCTCATCCGTGGAGTGGCGCCGCTGCAGAGCCACGACCGCCCAACATGCCGCCAGAACGAGCAGCGGCCAGACGACGTAGAACTGCTCCTCCACGGAGAGCGACCAGAAGTGCTGGAAGGGCGTGTCCGCCGCTCCCTGCGTGAGGTAGTCCACGGACTTCGCCGCCAGTGCGAAGTTCTGGAAGTACAGCGCGGAGGCGACACCCTGCCAAGCGGTGGGCGTCAGCTGGCTGGCAGGCAGGAAGAAGCATGAGGCGGCGGCGGTGACGATGATGGCAATCGTGGCCGCGGGCAGGATGCGCCGGGCCCGGTTGGCCCAGAAGCCCAGCAGGGAGATGCGCCCGGTCCGGGCGGCCTCCCCCAGCATGTGACCGGTAATGAGGTAGCCGGAGATGACGAAGAAGACGTCGACGCCCACGAAGCCGCCGGGCAACCACGCTGGGTTGACGTGGTAAACGACCACCGCCGCCACGGCGAGGGCGCGCAGCAGCTGGATCTCGGGGCGAAACGTCCGGGGCACCCGGCAATCCTAAGCATCCCTCCGCCCGCGCTCCCGCAGCGCCGGGGCGCGGGAGCCGGGGCGCGGGAGGCGGGGCGCGCAGATTTAGTGATCTTCGACACAGTCTGCGCGTTCTCGGCCCTCATATGTCGTTTCGCGTCATTCGCGCCAGGTCCCGGCGCCCGCGTGCCGCACCCTGTCTAGGGCCCCGCGCGCATGCGGCGCCCGCGAGCCCGTGACTGCGAAGGAGTCCCCGTGATCGAACTGGCCGGACTGCGCAAGGAGTTCGCCGGCACCGTCGCCCTCGACGGCATCGACCTCAGCGTGCCCGCCGGGCAGATCCACGGCATCGTCGGCCGCTCCGGCGCGGGCAAGTCCACGCTCATCCGCTGCCTAACCGGCCTCGAGCGGCCGTCCTCCGGCTCGGCCGTCATCGACGGGATCGACATCACCGCCCAGCGCGGGGCGGCGCTGCGTCGGGCCCGCCGCAGCATCGGCATGGTCTTCCAGCACGCGAACCTTCTCGATTCGCTCACGGCGGCGGGCAACGTCGCCCATCCGCTCAAGGTGGCGGGGGTGGGCCGCGCCGAGCGCCGCCGTCGCGCGGCCGAGCTGCTCGACCTCGTGGGCCTGGGCGATCGGGCGGACAATCACCCGGCCCAGCTCTCCGGCGGTCAGCAACAGCGGGTCGGCATTGCCCGGGCGCTGGCGGCGCAGCCGCGGATCCTGCTGTGCGACGAGCCCACCTCCGCGCTCGATTCGGCCACGACCGCCCAGATCCTCAGCCTCATCGCCTCGCTGCGCGAGTCCTTGGGCATCACCGTGCTCATCATCACCCATGAGATGTCCGTCGTCCGCGAGGCCTGCGATGCGGTCACCCTCCTGGCCGATGGCCGCGTGGCGAGCACCGGTTCGCTGCGGCGGGTGCTCGGCGAGCCGGGCACCGCGCTCGCCCGCGACCTGCTGCCCCTGCCGGAGGGCAGGGAGGACAGCGCCGCCGAGGTGCGAGCCAGCGGCCGGGCCAGCGTGCAGGTTGCGCTGGCGGGCACCTCGGTCCCGGAGCTCTTCGCGCTGGCCGAGACGGCGGGCGCGCCCATTGCGGGCGTCGAGGCGGGCACCCTGGAGACGATCGACGGCCTGCAGGTGGGCCGGCTGCGGCTGCTCACCGACGATGCGCAGGCGCTGAGCGGCGCGCTGCGAGCCGCCGGCATCCATGTGGAGGAGGCGGCATGAACCATCCCATGTGGCTGGACAACCCGGCCATCACCGCCGAGCTGCTGCCCGCGCTCGGTCAGACGCTGCTCATGACCGCGTTCGCCGCGCTCATCTCCGTGCTGCTGGGCCTGCCGCTGGGGATCTGGCTGTGGGCGACGGCGCGGGGCTGCCTGGCCCCACGGCCCGCGGTGCACCGCGCGCTCAGCGCGCTCGTGGACCTGGGGCGCTCGATTCCCTTCATCATCCTCATGATCGCGCTGATCCCCTTCACCCGCTTCATGGTGGGCACCGCGCTGGGCTGGCAAGCCGCGGTCGTGCCTCTGAGCGTGGGGGCCATCCCGTTCTTCGCCCGGCTCGTCGAGGCCGCGCTGCGCGATGTGCCCCACGGCAAGGTGGAAGCGGTGCAGATGATGGGCGCCGCAAACGGCCAGATCATCCGCCAGGTCATGGTGCCCGAGGCGCTGCCCGGTCTCATCAGCGGCGCCACAGTGACCGCGGTGACACTCGTGTCCTACACCGCCATGGCCGGAGCCGTGGGCGGCGGCGGCCTGGGCGCGCTCGCGATCTCCTACGGCTATCAGCGCTATCAGTCCGATGTCATGATCGCCTGCATTGCACTGCTCGTCCTCGTCGTCGTAGCCATCCAGTTCGCCGGCGACCGGCTGGCCCGCCTGGCCGACCACCGGCGCTGAGCGCTGCCTCATCACCTGTTTCTGCCCATCGCACTCGAAGATAAGGAATTCCCTTGCGCGCACTGATCCCTCTCGCGGCCCTGACCGCAGCCACCCTCGCCCTGTCCGGATGCGGCCTGTTCAAGGGCGATGACGAGGCCGTGGGCAAGGAGAACAACGGGGTCACGACCCTCACGGTGGGTGCCTCCCCCGTGCCGCAGGCGGACATCCTGCGCTTTGTGGGCGACAAGCTGGCCGGTCAGAAGAATCTCAAGATCGAGGTCAAGGAGTACACGGACTACACGGCGCCGAACAAGGCGCTGGTGGACGGGGATCTCGACGCCAACTACTTCCAGCACGAGCCGTACTTCGAATCCGAGGTCAAGGGCCAGGGCTACGACCTGGCCCACTACTCCGGCATCCACATCGAGCCCTTCGCGCTGTATTCGCAGAAGGTCAAGAACGTCAAGGACCTCAAGGACGGCGCTCAGGTGGGCATCAACAACGACCCGTCCAACCAGGGCCGCGCCCTGGACCTGCTGGCCAAAGCGAAGGTCATCACGCTGGCCGATGGGAAGACGGCCGCGGATGCCACCGTTCACGACGTCGCGGACAATCCCAAGCACCTGAAGTTCGTCGAGGCCGATGCCGCACAGCTCGCTCGTTCCCTGGCCGACGTCGACGCGAGCGTCATCAACGGCAACAACGCGATCGAGGCGGGCCTGTCGCCGACGAAGGACGGCATCCTCGTGGAGTCCGCGAAGGACAACCCCTACGCGAATTTCCTTGCCGTGCGGAAGGCGGATGAGGACAACGACAAACTCAAGGAGCTCGACGGCCTCCTGCACTCGCCGGAGGTGAAGAAGTACATCGAGGACAAGTGGAAGGACGGCGCCGTTCTGCCGGCGTTCTGAGTCGCGGCCGGGTCCGGCGCGCGGCGAGCCCAGCGCCGCACCGGCCGGTGCGGCGCTGGCGGGCGCTCAGAACAGGCCGGTGATCGTGCCGTCGTCATCCACGTCGATGCGCAGCGCGGCCGGGGACTTCGGCAGCCCGGGCATCGTCATGATGTCCCCGCAGATCGCCACGACGAACCCCGCGCCCGCGCTCAGCCGCACGTCGCGCACGCTCAGCGTGTGGCCGCTCGGCGCTCCCCGGGGCGGCGGGGTCCGTGCTGAAGGAGTACTGGGTCTTCGCAATGCAGACCGGCAGGTTCCCGCAGCCGTCTGCTTCGAACATCGCGAGCTTCCGCCTGACCGCCGCGGGCAGCTCGACGCAGCCGGCGCCGTAGATCCTGCGCGCAACGGCTTCGATCTTCTCGGCCAGCGGCAGCTCCAGCGGGTAGGCAAACCGCTCGGCTGGGCCGGCTGTGCCTGCGTCTTGCCGTCC
The DNA here is from genome assembly GCF_009857845.1 of Brevibacterium rongguiense. Taxonomy (GTDB): domain Bacteria; phylum Actinomycetota; class Actinomycetes; order Actinomycetales; family Brevibacteriaceae; genus Brevibacterium; species Brevibacterium rongguiense. The sequence continues at coordinate 22,755 of NZ_WWEQ01000009.1, forward strand.
CGGCCCGCCAGCGGCTCGCACGACGGCACGGGCGAGGTCGAGGGCACCGCGGCCGCCGAATGCCCAGTGCTCGGCCGCCTCGGCCGCCACCCCGCGCGAGCGCAGCGTGGCGAGCACTGCCTCGACCTCCGCATCCGTATCCGAGGGGAAGCGGTTGAGGCTGACGACCACGGGCAGCCCGTAGACCTCCGTCAGGTTCTCGATGTGCCGGTCGAGGTTGGCCATGCCCGCGGCGATCGCCTGAACGTTCTCCGTCTCCAGTTCCGCCTTGGGCACTCCCCCGTGGAACTTCAGCGCCCGCACGGTGGCCACGACGACCGCGGCGGAGGGCCAGATGCCCGCCGCCCGGCACTTGATGTCGAGGAACTTCTCCGCTCCCAGATCTGCGCCGAATCCCGCCTCGGTCACCGCGTACATTCCATGGGTGAGCGCGGCGGTGGTGGCGAGCACGCTGTTGCAGCCGTGGGCGATGTTGGCGAACGGGCCGCCGTGGACGAACGCCGGGGTGTGCTCGATGGTCTGGACGAGGTTGGGCGAGAGCGCGTTGCGCAGCAGGGCCGTGAGTGAACCCGCTATTCCCAGATCGGCGACCGTCACCGGCTGCTTGTCGAACGTGCGCGCCACGACGATGCGGCCCAGGCGCGCCTTGAGGTCGCGCAGCGAGGTGGCCAGGCAGAACACGGCCATGACCTCGCTTGCCACCACGATGTCGAACGCATCCTCACGCGGCATGCCCCCGGTGTACCCGCCCAGTCCGATTGCCAGCTGGCGCAGGGCGCGATCGTTGAGGTCAACGACTCGACGGATCTCCACGCGCCGCGGATCGATGCGCAGCTCGTTGCCATGGTGGATGTGGTTGTCGACCATGGCGGCCGCAAGGTTGTTGGCCAGTGCGATGGCCGCGAAGTCACCCGTCAAGTGAAGGTTGATGTCCTCCATGGGAAGGACCTGAGCGTAGCCACCGCCCGCGGCGCCGCCCTTCATGCCGAACACGGGCCCCAGGCTGGGCTCTCGGAGTGCGAGCACTGCCGGCGCACGGCCAACGGGTACCTGCCAGCCCTCCTCCTCGGCCAGCCGGCTGAGGCCATCGGCCAGCCCGATGCTGGTCGTCGTTTTCCCCTCGCCCGCCGGCGTGGGGCTCATGGCGGTGACGAGGATGAGCCTGCCGAGACCGCTCGAGCCCGCCGCATCGCGGTTCTCGATGACGCGCATGGCCGGGATCTTGGCCTTGTCGTGCCCGAACGGCGTGATGTCGTCCGCACTCAGGCCCAGTGAGGCGGCGATGTCGCCGATCGGCAGGATAGTGGCGGCGCTGGCAATGTCCAGATCGGTCGTCATGGTGTCATCCTGCCACCGTAGGTAGATGGACGGGAGGTGTCGGCGCCAGGAGCAACACACCAACGAGGCTTTCCATCTCCCGCGGGGCACCCGTCCGGTGCACATGCTGTTTCAAGCGGAACTAACTAGAATCGGTCGCTGACTCTGCCCCTACCGTAAGGACGATCCGTGGCCGGACTGCTGCGCAACACCATCCGCCGAGCACTGAGTTCGCCTGCTTGGAAGCGGACAAGCCGTTGGATTCGAGGCATCCCGGACTACACACATCTCGAGGCGCAGTACGAGAAGGAGAGCATCGACGCCGAGGTGATCGCCTATTTTGGCGACGCCCGGGCCAAAACCTACCAACTCATTCAGTGGTTGCCGGTCCTGGAGGAACTCGCCAAGCACCACCGTGTGGCAATCGTGCTCCGGAGGCCCAGTGCAATCGCGGCCGTCTCCGAACACACGAATCTGCCTATTGTCTACCAGCGCCGGTTCCTGGACTTCATGAACATGCTGTTCCGGTCACACTGCCGCCTGGCGATCTATGTGAACAACGGCATGACGAACTTTCAGGCGCTGGGGTATGCACCCATGGTCCACGTCCACGTCAATCACGGCGAGAGCGACAAGATCAGCATGGTATCCAACCAGGCGAAGGCCTACGACCGCGTCTTCGTGGCAGGTCAGGCAGCGGTCGAGCGCCACCGCCGCGCCCTGCTCGACTTCGACGAGTCGAAGCTTATGAGGATTGGTAGGCCGCAGCTCGACATCCCCGCCCCCAATGTCCTGCCGCGCACGGTGCTGACAACCGTCATGTACGCACCCACCTGGGAAGGCGAGAACGATGCGAACAACTACACCTCGGTTGACGCCTACGGCCCGCAGATCGTCCGGGCCGTCCTAGGACTAGGCGGTGTGCGCCTCGTATACAAGCCCCACCCAAGGGTGGAGAACAGCGCCGACCCGGTAATCGCAAAGGCCAACGCCGAAATCCTGGCGCTCATAGAAGCCGCCGGGGGTGAGCACTGCGTGCAAATGCAGGGAAATATCCTCGGCATGTTCGAAGCCGTCGACCTCATGATCACCGATGTCTCCAGCGTGGGGCTCGACTTCCTCTATATGCGCCCAGAGAAACCGTTGCTGCTCACGGACCGTCGGAACGACCCGGAAACGCTCCACACAGAAGCCCCAATTACCCGCGCTACCCCGGTGCTCAGTGAGGCGAATGCCGATGACATTAGAGGTCTCATTACCACGATGCTCCACGAGGACCAGGAAGCGGGAACCCGCGCCAAGATGCGCACGCACTACTTCGGCGCAGGTGCTGTTGGAAGTTCTCTCGAGGCGTTCGTAGGGGCAGTGACAACGTTGCTGAGGGAACGCGAAGACGAACTCCGCGGGCATACCGAGACCCGTGACAGCGGAGCCGTCGAAGCAGGCTAGCGAATTCCGCCCGCCGCGCGACTAGAATTGCCGAACTCGTGCCGAGTCCCGTCCCCACGCCATCGATCGCACGGCAGCAAGGAGAAGCGAACACCGGTGAGTAGTATCGAACGGCCACGACCCGAACGAGGGGCCATCATTCCCGCTGCCGACGGTGAGCCGCTGGTCAGCGTCATCATCGCGGTCTACAACGACGAATCGCACGTCGCGGCGGCGATCGGCTCGGTGCTCACCCAAACGCTGAGCGCAGTCGAGGTTCTTGTCGTCGACGATGGTTCGTCCGACGCGTCGTTCGCAGTCGCACAGCAGCTCGCAGCGCGCGACCGTCGTGTGACTGCGATTGCGCTGCCGAAGAACACCGGAAGCGCCGGGGCGCCTCGAAACCTGGGCATCCAGCGCGCCCGCGGTCGCTACGTCATGTTTCTGGACAGCGACGACGCACTTGAGCGCCACGCTTGCGCGAACGTGGTTCGGGCCGGCGATCGTGATGGCTCTGACCTCATCATGGGTCGCACGGAGCGCTTCGATACTGCCCGCCAGAAGACGACCGGATGGTACTCGCGGCTCTTTGGCGAGGCCCGCACGCTTGCCTCCATCGAGGAAGATCCCGAGCTCATTCGCGATACTTCGGTTGCGAAGGCCTGCCGCACCGAATTCCTGCGCGCGAATGATCTTCGCTACCCAGAGGATATTCACTACGAAGACTTGGTCTTCGCCGCAGCCGTGCAGATCGCCGCCAAGGGCATCACGGTCATTCCCGAGGTCATCTACACGTGGAATACCTATCCAACGGCCATGCGCAAATCGATCACGCACCAGCGCGACACCCTGCACAATGTCCGCTCACGTGTTGCAGCAGTCCAGAGGGTCCTGGACATCATTCGCGCGCACGATGCGCCCGCTTTTCTGCGCGAGGCGTACATCAAGATCATCGTGCACGATACGCGGCTGTTCATCAATGACATCGCTGACAGCGATGACGACGATTTTGCGCGACAAGTGCTCGCTGAACTCCAGCCGCTTATTCGACTTGTCCCGGCCGAGGTCACTGCAGAACTCGATTATCAACAGCGCTTCGGCGCAGCCGCGATTCTCTCCGGACAGCCGAACCTCGTGCGCCATGCCGCGCGAATGCTGCGCCACGAGACGGACCTCGCCGGTGTGGTCGAGGTGTCGGGCCACATCCTGCTTTGGGAACACGAAGCCCTCAGCACATCTCCAGCTCCGACGCTCGCGCTGAACCTCGCAACCGCACAGCTAGCAGAAGTCGCGGTCCCGTGGCCGAACGCACGCTTCGCACATCGCATCGAATCGCTGCACCGTGCGACGGATGGCCACTCCCTCACCATCGTCGGCACGACCGATGATCCACTCCGTGCGCTGGTCGCGGCTCCCGACCTCAGTTGGACACTGCGCGTTGTGGAACGCACCGGTCTCCGGCGCTCCTGGACGGCTCCGATCAATGCGCAGTGGGACTCAGCGCATGCGCGCTATGAGTGGAATACAACCCTTTCGTTGCCCGGCGACGCGGACTTCCTGTCGCTTCCGCGCCTGACATTGCGCGTCGACCTACGGAGCGATGAGGTGGTCAACACCTCCGGCATCTTCATCACCAAGAAGATCAAGCTCGCGCAGAAGAGGATCGGGTTCTCCTCGCGCCTCAGCCGAGTGTTCAATGCAAAGTACCGGCCCTATAAGACGGTGGCGAATACGCTCGCCCTGCGCCCCGCAAAGGTCAGGTCGCAACGCGCTCGCCTGCGGGCGTTGCTTGCACCGGTCACCTCGACCGCGCGGGCCGCTCACGCAGCGAAGGCCCTGCCGCTGAAGGATCTCAACGGCTCGTTCGCTGCGGCTGCGTACCGGCTCTTCCGGTCGCTGCCGCTCAAGAAGACTCAGGTGTTCGCAGAAGCTCAAATGGGGCGATCCCATGGTGACTCGCCGGGCGCGATTGCCGCAGCACTTGAACGGCGTGCGAGGCACACGGTCCTGTGGTCAGTTGACCAGTCGGCGAACAGCAGCTGGGCCGGCGGGCGGTCGAACACCGTCATTCGCGGTTCGCTCGCCTACCTGTGGGCCTTGGCCCGAAGTGCCTACCTCATCGACAATCAGACCCTGCCCGCCGTCTTCAGGAAGCGGCCCCAGCAGACCTACGTGCAGACATGGCATGGCATCCCGCTGAAGAAGATGGGACTCGATCAGCCCGAATACGCCTATGCCTCGCCTCAGAAAGCTGCGGATCTCACTCGGCGCACCGCGTATTGGGATTACCTCACTGTGCCGTCCGAGTATTTCGAGCGCGTATTCGTTCCGGCATTCGATGTGAAAGCCACGCTGCTGCCGCACGGTACCCCTCGCAACGACGTGCTCGCACGGACCGACGTCGCCGCGACGGCGGCGGCGAAAGCAGTGCTCGGTCTCGACACCACTCGTCGCACGGTGCTCTACGCACCCACGTTCCGCGATACCGAGCGGGGCCGTATCGAGATTCCGCTCGACCTTGACGCCTGGGTCGAAACAATGTCAGAAGACACACAGCTCCTTCTTCGCTGCCACTACCTGAACCGCATCTCGGTACCCGCTCGTATTCGTCCTCATGTGGTCGATGTGTCTTCTATGCCCGACGCGACGTTGCCCATGCAGGCCGCCGATCTGCTGGTCACCGACTACTCGAGCATCATGTTCGACTACCTTGCCCTAGACCGGCCGCAGGTGCTCTACGCCTATGACCTGGAGCGGTACGAGAAATCGGTGCGCGGCACGTACTTCAGCCTCCGCGAACATGCGCCCGGCCCCCTCGTCTTCGAACAACAGCATCTGCAGGAGAAGGTAAGAAGCTGCATGGACTCCGACTCCTACCGCCGGCAGCGCCACGCCTTCAGAGACACATTCGCGGGCAAAGAACCCGGGGATGCGTCGGAACGGACGGTGGATACCGTGTGGGGAGCACGCTGACGATGTCACAGCATATTGACAAGGTCGTTGTGATGGGCAACGACATCGACCGGCTCGGCGGCATCGGTCGTTTCATGCACCGCCTCAGTCTCGAACTGTTCAACCGCGGACACACCGTTGAACTTGTCGGAGTGGCCCCGGCACCTGCTGGTCACTATCAGCCGATGGACCGGCCGCAGCAGATCACGGAGCGCACACTCATGTCGTCGCAGATTCCGGAAGCCTGGACGCTCAAGACGCTGGAGCACCGGCTGAACCCTGCACGGCGGCTGCGCTACTCGCGTCGCATGAGACTGCGCCGTGAGGCGGTCGACAAGCTGCGCGAACTCCTGCCTCAATGGGGCCCGAACACCGTCATCATCTGCACGCAGGTCTACGGGATGGAGCACATGATCGAGGCGGGCTATGACCCCGCCAATCCGCAGCACCCCCGCGTGATCGGGCAGTACCACGGGTCCGCGCGCGAGGCCAAGGCCATTGGCGATATGCGACGCGTCCTGCAGTCCTACACGGGCGTTGATCGCTTCATCTGCCTCTCCGCCGCAGACGCGCAGGAATTCGCCGCGGCGGGGCTCAACAACGTGGGATGGATTGCGAATCCGGTCGCACTGCCCACACACGATGCGCCTGCACGCAGGAAAGTCTTCGCGTCGCTGGGCCGCTACGACAAGATCAAGTCGCTGGACTATTTCCTGCGCGCCTGGGCCAGCGTGGCCGACCAACTGCCGGAGTGGTCAGCAGAGCTCTACGGTGAGGGGCCGGAGCGAGAGGCACTCGAAAGCCTGATTCGCGAGCTGAAGATTCCACGCGTGACGCTCATGGGCAAGACCGACGACGTGGGCAATGCGCTGTCCTCGTCGAGCGTCCATATCCTGTCCTCGCAGAACGAGGGGCTTCCCATCGCGATCGTAGAAGCCGGGCTGTTGGGAGTCCCATCGGTTGCCTTCGACTGTGCACCCGGCGTCCACGATCTGATTGATGATCAGGTGGATGGGTTCATCGTCACTCAGAACAGCGTCGCTGAACTCGCTGACAGAATGAGGGCGCTGGCTCAAGACGACACCCTGTTGAGTGCATTCTCACAACGGATAGCCGAATCGTCGAAGCGCTACCTGCCGGAGAACGTGGTTGCACAGTGGGAAGAGGAGCTGCGGGAACTCACATTCTGAGGCGACTTACGACAGACTCCCGCGCACACCGCCAATCTGAAGGACGAGTGCCCCTATTCGCTCCCGACGGAAACGGTGCCTACCTTGATTCGCCGTTGCAAGCGGGAGCCGCGGAAGCGCACATACACAGCGCATGAACCCTCTGCACTGTCGGGCAGAACACCTGCGGGCACCACGAACCGGTAGGTAGCGGGAGCGGCCGAATCGCAGCGTTTGGCTACGACGCGCAACCCATAGCGGTGGCCCTCGGAAACGACATCCGCGACGAGTTCCGCGGTGATGGGCTGCGCGGGATCCTCGTGGAGGACGACCGTATAAGCAGTGCCTCCGGCGTTCTCCCGCTCCTGTTCGACTCGCACAAGCTGCGGCTTCGGGGGCTCCGGCTCCGCGGCCTCCTTGTGTTTCCAGGCGGTGTCGATTGCCTGCTTCCACGCTTGGGCGATCCTCGCGTCGTCGAAGTCGCGCGCACGCGCCACGGCGGCGCTACGGAGGGCTGCGACCTCCTCTTCCGGAAGCCCGAGGAAGTGATCGACTGCTGCGCTAAGCGCTAGGGGTTCACCATCGGGTACGAGGAAGCCGTTCCGACCGTGCTCGATAATGTCGCTTGGGCCGTACCTCACGTCATAGGCAATGGGAATACACCCCTGAGCCATGGCTTCGACCAGCACAAGCCCCATCCCCTCGGCTCGGCTGCTGAGCATAAGGAACGAATGGTCCCGCAGCTGCGCTTGGACATTCGTTGTATAACCTCTCACGTGCACGGCAGACTCAAGGCCCAACCGCGAGACCATCTCTTCGAGGTCACCACGCAACCGGCCCTCCCCGAAGATGTCGAGAGTGACCTGTTCCCCGGCACTACCGACGACGCCGGCTACGGCTTCGATCGCATGGTCGACGCGCTTGCGCGCATCCAGGCTTGCGAGCACGATGCCGCTCCCCCGGCGCCGGGTGTCCGCGTCTGCGGCAGGCAAGGAGGTGAAGGCGCGCGAGTTCGGCAGCACAACCCGGTTCGGCTCCTCCCCGAACGCCACCTCGAATTCCGACTTCTGCTGTTGCGTCAGGAAGGCGAGAAGATCGAACGCCTCGTTGTTTTCCAGCATCTTGATGCGCGACGGCGTAAACGGTCCGTAGAGCGACGTCGCGCCGGGCTCCAGGTGGCTGTTATGGAGCACTTGGCACAGCAGCACGTTCCTACGCCTATAGGAATGCACCCACGCACCCACTGTCTTCGATTCGTTGATGAGTACCGCCGGGGTCGCTCCCATGAGATGGTCGAACCACGCGAAGTAGAAGTTCCGCATGCGCTTGTATCGCGCGAGTATCCTCCCCTCGTGGGAGAACACCGTGATCACGCGACCCTCCCGGCGATCATCCAGCACCGCGATGCTGCCGTCGGGACGATCGAACCGGACAACGGACACCGTCGACCCGTCACGCCACTCTGTCCGACCCATGCCAGTCGGGGTTCCTGGAGGCGTGGGCAGATCGGCGGGTGACCACCGCTCTTCGGGCTCTAGCGGTTCTCCGAACCACGCTCGGAGCTCGTCGTCGTCTGCGGCTAAGAGCTCCTGCCACAGGCCCCGGATCGTTGACTTCGAACCGAGAGCACCCGCCTCGCGCAGTCGCTGATTCTCCTGCGTCACATCCAGGGCTGGGTCTAGCGTCAGAATCTCTACGGGCTTGTCCAGGTATTCACCGAACGTCCCCGATCTGTGTAGGAGGACACTCGTCATGCCGCCGTAGTTGCGGGGGATCCCCCACGTGAGGTCGTAGAACGCCAGATCGGGAACGCGACCGGGAGTGCGATCCTTCGCCCACATCGACGTCAGGCGTGCGCGCGTTGCGCTGAAAAGGTTCACGGGTTTCGTTCTCGTTCTCAGATCACCGGCGGTCGGCCGTGTACGGACATGGTGAGCAGGCCCCTGCTCGAGAGCTTGTGAGGTTCCTCATCGTCTGCCCAAGGATCATCGCGCCATCCGTCTTTCCACCCGTTGAACCAGGGCTTGAGCTGTTCGGGGCTCTTGCGCCAGCGCAGTGTCTGCACAGCTGTCCACGATCCCACGTAGGCCCAACTGAATGGCCAGGGTAGGTTGCGGCGAGCCAGCCACACGCGATTACGCGCATTCATGTAGAAGTACTCCGCGTGCCGCTTGGGGTCCATGACCGGGTGCGCCACGGTGAGCTCGCCCATGTACCACACCTGGTAACCGGCGTCCCACACTCGCCATGCGAGTTCAATGCCCTCATGGGCGTACCAGAACGGCGCGGGCCAACCCCCTGCACGGTCGTAGGCCTTCCGCTGCAGGCACACCGCACCCTCCCACACAGAGAAGACGTTGGACGAATGATCGGGGCTGCCCTTGCGCAGCCGCGGAATCCAGCGCTTGGGCGCATCGTCGCGGGTGGGATCTGCGACACGGGGCTGGATGAGACCAATGCTGGGCTTCGTGCGCATGAGCTGGGCCATCTGCATGAGCGTGGTGTCGTCCGGCAGCCACGCATCATCATCCAGGAAGAACAGGAACTCGCCGTCCACGTACTGCACGCCCTGATTGCGACCTGCGGGAATGCCCACGTTCTCCGGCAGCATGACGGTCTTGACGGACCCCGGCAGGCCCACGGGGTCCCACCCGTTGCCCACGCAGACGACGTCAAGTTCCACGCCCTTCTGTGCGAGCAGCGATTCCAGGCCGCGGCGAAGATCATCAGGGCGCTTGCCCTGCGTGAGCACCACCACGCCGAACGAGTACTTGCGCCCGTTGCGGGGGCGCTCTGACTGGGCGGGTTCGTGCAGGAGCGTCGCGCGGGCCATGCGCTCGGCGCGCCGGCGCTCGCGCGCGCTTTGGCGCACCGCATCGTATTCGCGCTGCGCTCTGTCCTCCGCGGTCGGAAGGATTTCATGCGCCGTGGAGTGTGCGGGGTCGAGGTCGTTCAGCTCAGGGTCATTGGGCATGTCAGCGCAACCGCCTCGACGCCATGATGGAGACGAAGTGCCCAACGACGGCCAAGGCACACAGTGGCACCATCGCCACCACGAGCAGGCGTTCGCCCAGCAGCGGCGGACCACCAACTGCACCGGATACAAGACTCACCACGGCCGCAGCAACCGCGAGGATGGCATCTCGACGGAATGGAAGATCCGGTGAAAGGGCACGAACCGCGCGGCACGCTTGAGCTTCGCGAGGAACCCGGAAGGAATGCCCGTGGCTTCCGCACTGTCCGGCAGCTTGTCCAGGCCATTGAAGGCGCGCGCGACGTGCACCATGTCGTTGAGCGCCTTGTTCAGCAGCACCAGCGAGCAGAGCACTGCACCGCCCAGCAGATAGGGATACGCGACTCCCGGCGCCGCGTGCACGAGGCTGAGATGGCCTACGGCGCGGGCACCGAGCGCAAAGGCGACAAGCCCTTCGGTCGTATAGTGGCCCACCTTGTCGAGGAACACGCCCTTGGGCCCCTGGGTCCCACGCCAACGGGCGACTTCTCCGTCACAGCAGTCCAGATACATCTGCAGCTGCGAGAAGAACAGAGCAAGGATCGCCCCCCATATCCCTGGCAGCAAGAGGGCCGCGGCGATGCACCAGCCGGAGAGGATCATCAGCCCAGTGACACCGTTGGCGCTGATGCGCGTGCGCACCAGCAGAACGGTGGTGTAGATCGAGATGTGGCGCAGGTAGAGCTGAGCCGTCCAGTGCTCCGCGTTCTTCCGCGAGCGCACCTCGGGCGGCTGCGCCACAGCCCGCAGCTGGGCGAGCGTAGGACGCGCGGGCCGATCGCGTGTACTCAGCACGGCGTCTCCTTCGTTGACGGGGGCAAACGGCACAATGATCGGCGCCAGTTTACTTCCCGTTCATAAACGGGACAGCGGATTCGACTGTGACATCGATTCCTGAGAATCGACCCGAAGGGAGCGCGTCAGCTGCGCGCAGACAGATCGTTTTTGATCTGGGTCGTGGAGATCTCCGGGGTGCGCGGAAGGTAGATGACCTCGCAGGCATCCTGCAGGTCATCGAACTTTCCGGCCCAGTCGTCGCCCATGACGAACTTGTCGATGTGGAAGCGCTCGATGTCATCGCGCTTCTGCTCCCACGTCTCCTCCGGGATCACGAGGTCGACATAGCGGATGGCCTCGAGCATGTTCTTGCGGTCCTCATACGAGAAGTACGACTTCTTGCCCTTGCCCGCGTTGAACTCGTCGCTCGACAGCGCGACCACGAGGTAGTCCCCCTGCGCCTTGCAGCGCTGGAGTAGCCGGATGTGACCGTAGTGGAGCAGGTCGAACGTGCCGTAGGTGATGACACGGCGCATAGGTACCGTCCTCTGAGTTGTAGAGCATGCTTGCGACGCGGATACGAAGCCGCGCGATACTGAGACCACCAGATTAACCCGCAGTTCACCTGGCGGCCAAGATTCACGCCCGCGCCGAGGGCTGAGATGCGGACTGAACCGACGATTCCCTGGCGGAAACGAACCGTTCAGCTGCGCTCAAAACCACCGAAGATCGCGTTGCGCTCTTGGACCACCCGCGTGGCCGCCTCCTCAAACCTGCGCTGCTGCTCACCCGGCCGCGTGTCGCCCAGGTAGTACTCCGCAGCCTCGACCAGCCCCTCGGCCTGCGGCTCACGCAGGAGCACGCGGATCACCGCCTCGGCGGCATCGGGGGCGCCGGCTTGCACGCTGGGAACCCGGGTGAACAGCCCGTCAGGCTGCACCTCGGCGCGCGCATCCGCAGGTTTCACGAGCACCAGCGGCTTGCCCGTCGTCAGCCAATCGAAGGCGAGCGATGACATCTCCCCCACGCACGCATCGGCGACCTCGAACTGCCACCCCACGGCAGAGCCCTCATCCACGAGCGAACCCGGAGCGTCCGCGAGCAGCTCCACAATCGCGCGGTGGGCCTGGGTGAAGGCCGGCCTGAGCACGCCCGTGCGCGGGTGCGGCCGGTAGATCACGCGCGCCCCCTCGGCCAGCAGACCCCTGACGATCGCCTCACCGGACGCGGGCAGGGCCCCATACGCCATGGCAGGCGAATCCCCCTCCCACGTGGGCGCGTAGAACACGATGGGCGCGGCCCGCCGGACCGCGGACTCCCCCTCCCCCGCCAGGTCGGTCCACGCGGCGGGCACCCGCACGGGCCGGTCGAGCTGGGGGCGGCCCACGTCGAACAGGCGCTCGGCCGGCAGGCCGACGAGCGCGCGCTCGATCCGCTCGCGCGCCGCCCGCCCCGCCGTGAACACCGCGTCGTAGGCCTTGAGCTGATTGGAGATCATCGAGGACTTCTCGCTCTCCCCGTGGCTGAGGTGCACGTGGGCCGGCCGCGGATAGCGCAGCCCCTGGAAGTTCAGCGTCGACTGATTGACGTAGAAGACCGCGCGCAGGCCCGGCTGCGACATGAACGCGTCCATGCCGGACACCAGGCGGGAAAACCGCACCGGCAGGCTGGTCTGCGCGGCGATCGCCGTGGCGTTGCGCGCCGATCGGCACAGGATGCCGAACGGCTCCGCCTCCGCCGTCTGCTCGCGCAGCCGCTCGGCCAGCCGCTCGAACGACCACAGCCACTGCTCGAGCTGGTAGAGCGACGAGTGATCCGCCGCGAAATACGCGGCGGCGACGAACCGATCGCCCCGATGCGGTGCGAACCGCGGGCTCAGCCGCTCCTCCGCGAACCGGTCGCTGACCACGCCTCCCACCACGCGCGAACCGCTGCGCGCCAGGTGGCCCGCCCTGCTCACCGCGCCCGACAGGGTGCGTCCGATACTGCTCATGCTGCTCCTCCGGGGATCACTCGCGCCGCGCGATCGTGCGCACCGCCCATAGGTTCGCGGGCGCCGGCACCGCCCGCGGGGGCGCCGAACACCTCCTCGTAGCGCGCATCGCACGCGCTGGGCTCCGGGAACCACGGCCGGACATCCCAGGACCGGGCGGCCGGGTTGGGCTCGTCGACGAGGCACGTGCCCCCCGCCCAGATCTCCACTCGCCCGCTGGCGCGGTCGTAGGCGACACGGGTGAGCTTGTCCCCCAGCTCGAACACGTGGGCGTGAACGTGGGCGGCAACGCTCATGGCGCCCGAACCGGCACCGTGGACGAAGACGGCGCAGCCGGCCGCGCGCAGCTCATCGGCGCGGCGGTGGAAGGCCGTCCAGGCATCCGGGCGGCTGCGGCGCAGGGCCGCAAGGTCCGGCACGTGCTGCACGGGCGTGAGCAGCCGATGCCTGAGCACCTGCTGGTCCGCGAAGTGCAGGTACGGGTAGCGGTTGTCCCCCAGGACGGGCTCGTCCGCCTCCCCGCCGCCGGCGGGCCGCTCGTTGAGGATCATGACGCCCATGGCGCACGGCTGCGCGTCGCCGAACACCTCGCGGGCCGCCCGCCGGTCCGCCGCGTACTGCGCCTGGACCTGGGGAAGCCGCACCGAGGTGGGATCGGGGATCGCGTGAGTGTCCACGCAGGCAGTATAGGAGCCGGGGCTTGACCGCCCCTTGGCCGCCGGGCGCTGCGAGCCCGGGGGACAGCCCCCCTCACCCCGGGCCCGAGGCGAGGGTCCGGGCGGGGCCGGCCCGCACCTCGGGCGCGGGGCCGGGAAGCAAACGGCGGGCGAGCGCGTTGCCGAGAAGGGGCGATCCGCCCCGCACCGACGATCCGACGAGGAGCGCAATGGAATTCCGGTACCTGGGCAACAGCGGCATGAAGATCTCCGAGATCACCTACGGCAACTGGCTCACCCACGGCTCGCAGGTGGAGAACGAGACCGCCACGAAGACCATCCACGCGGCCCTCGACGCCGGCATCACGAGCTTCGACACCGCGGACGTCTACGCGAACACGAAGGCCGAGCAGGTGCTGGGCGACGCCCTGGCCGGCCAGCGCCGCGAGTCGCTTGAGATCTTCACGAAGGTCTACTGGCCCACCGGCCCCAAGGGCCACAACGACGTGGGCCTGTCGCGCAAGCACATCCTCGAGTCCATCGACGGCTCGCTGCGCCGGCTCGGCACCGACTACGTCGACCTCTACCAGGCCCACCGCTACGACGTGGAGACCCCGCTCGAGGAGACCATGCAGGCGTTCGCGGACGTGGTGCGCGCGGGCAAGGCGCTCTACATCGGCGTGAGCGAATGGACCGCGGACCAGATCCGCGAGGGCCACCGCCTCGCCCAGGAGCTGGGCATCCAGCTCATCTCCTCGCAGCCGCAGTACAACATGCTCTGGCGCGTCATCGAGGCCGAGGTGGTGCCGGCCTCCAAGGAGCTGGGCGTCTCCCAGATCGTCTGGTCGCCCATGGCCCAGGGCGTGCTCACCGGCAAGTACAAGCCCGGCCAGCCGCTGCCGCAGGGCTCGCGCGCCACGGACTCCACCGGCGGCGACAACGCCATCAAGCGCTACCTGGACGACGAGACGCTCACCCAGGTCCAGAAGCTCCAGCCCATCGCCGATGACCTGGGCCTGACCATGGGCCAGCTCGCGATCGCGTGGGTGCTGGCCAATGACAACGTCTCCGCGGCCCTCGTGGGCGCCTCCCGGCCCGAGCAGATCGAGTCGAACGCGAAGGCCGCCGGCGTCAAACTCGAGGCCGATGTGCTCGCCAAGATCGACGAGGCGATCGGCTCGCTGGCCAAGACCGACCCCGCGCTCACCGTCTCCCCGGAGGAACGGCCCGTCTGAGGCTGCGCGGTGCGCACAGCGGTGTGAGGCTGCGCGGCGCGCACACCGGTGTGGGGCCACCGGGGTGCACACCGGTGTGCGATCAGCGACGCGCGGTCACCGGCCGCCGCCCACCGTTCAACGGTGGGCGGCGGCCGGTGGGCGTTTTCGGGTAGACGAGCGTGCGTCGGCAATGGGCGCGCGGGTGCTGAGCACTCGATGGCAGGGGGATGCTGAGCGCTCGGCGGCGCGGGGGTGTGGGCGTCTGACACAGGCTGTGGCCGAACCGGCACACGGGCGCGCCCACTGGCGCTTCTGCTTTCGGTTGACTGGGTCCTGCGAATGGGCTCAGCAGCAACGGGAGGACAGCACCCATGCGACCGATCGACCGCGACCTCTACGGGATACCTGCACTGCCGGAACACGACCGCATCCCCGCCCCCGCGCGCGCCGTGCGCGGCCCGCGCGGGCAGTGGCCGACGGGTGACGGCGGCCCCGGTTCTCCCGCTGGCGGGCGCCCTGCCAGTGGGCGTCTTGCCCCCGGTCGCGGCAGGGGACGCGAACGGAATGTGTTGCCGGAGGACGGTAGGCCTGCGCTCGGCCGGCCCGCTGGCGAGCATTCCGGAGGCGAGGAGGCACCCGGCTCCGAGCGCGCGAGCTCGGGGAGCCCCGGGCGCACCCGCCCGGGTGACGATGGCGGTCAGCCCGCACGCCCCTCGGGCCGCGCCACCGGCCTCACCGCCACCGGCCCCACCGCTGCCGAGCCCGCCGCCGAGGCACGGTCCAGCGAGGGCCTGAGCGGGTCCGACCATCGCCCCCAGTGGCGCAACATCGAGCGCAGCGCCGTCACCGCGCGGCGCGTCGCAGCCTGCTGCGCGCTGCTGGGCCTGGTGCTCATCGCCCTGCTGGGCTTCATCCTCATGCGCGTCATCTGAGCCGAGCGTCGCAGCCCGCGAGGACCGTGGCAGTCGCATGCCCGGCCGCAGGGGCAGCATCAGGCGGCGAAGAACCACTCCGGCAGGTGGTGGAGGGCGAAGTCGCGGGTGAGCGGCGCGAACTGCCGCCGGTCGTCATCGGCCGGCAGCTCGGCGGGGAACCAGCCCGCCGCTGCGATCTCCTGGTGCACCGCGGGCGCCGCGACATCCAGCCCGGCCGGTGTCCCCCGATAGGCGAAGACGGTGCCGGTGACGGTGAAGCCGGCCTCATTGGCCGCGGCAGCCGTCCACGTGCCGAGCTCCGCGAGCCGCCCCGGCTCCAGCTCGACCCCCAGCTCCTCCGCTGCCTCGCGGAGAATGGCATCGAGCATGCTCTCGCCCGCAGCGGGCTTCCCACCGGGCAGCATGAAGGCGCTCGTCCCCCGTTTGCGCACCATGAGCACCTCGCGGCGCCGCGGGTGGGCGATGAGGACGGCCGCCACGACGATCGTGCGCTCGCCCGCCAGGCGATTCTCCTGACCCGCCATTCCATTCTCCTTAGGCACCCGGGCATCCTCCTCGCTCACCGGTACGTGCTCCCTGCGCACCCACAGTCTCCCTGCGCTCCCACAGTCTGCCCTCCGGCCGCCGCGCTCACCGCGGGAAGCGGCCCGAGACGCCGCGCCGCCACGAGTCCATGAGGTGGGTGTCGATGAGGCCGGTGGCCTCGAGCAGCGCGTGCATGGTGGTGGGCCCCACGAAGCGGAAGGAGCGCGCCCGCAGCGCCTTCGACAGCGCGGTGGATTCGGCGCTGACCGTGGGGATCTCCGCGACCGTGCGCGGCTCGGGGCTCACGGCCGGGGCAAACGACTCGATGAACGCCACGAGGCCGCCGTCCGCGCGCAGCTCGATGGTCCGGCGCGCGTTGTTCACCGCCGATTCGACCTTCCCGCGGTTGCGGATGATCCCGGGATCGGCCAGCAGCTCGTCGATCTTCGCGGCATCGAACGCGGCGACCGCGTCCACGTCGAAGTCCGCGAAGACCTGGCGGTAGCGCGGCCGCTTCTTGAGGATCGTGAGCCAGGACAGGCCCGCCTGGGCGCCCTCGAGCACGACGCGCTCGAACATGCCGGCCTCGTCTTCGACCGGTTCGCCCCACTCGGTGTCGTAGTACTCGAACAGGAGCGGGTGGCCGTACGCCCACGGGGTCCGCGCCCGCCCATCGTCCCCGGTCACGGCGCCCAGGGGGCGGCCGGGCTGCTGAGTCTGGTCCGCTGTCTTCTCCATCGCCTACCAGTGTCCTCTCCTGCCCGCTGCGCGCCACGCGGGGCTCCCACCCCGTGCTGCGCGGGGCTCCTGTCCCGCACGTCGCCCGCCCGCGGGGTGGGCCGAGTCTACGGACCGCGCACCTCCGCGCGATGGCAGAGGATCGGGCCAGGTCAGCCCTGTGGACAGCGCTCACCACAGCGGCAGCAGCGCGATTCCCAGCACCGCGAACAGGCAGCCCAGCACCGTGTCGATGGCGGTCTCCGCGCGCTCGTAGGCACGGATCACCACGGGGCGGCTGGCGGCCAGGGCCAGCGAGGCGAAGAACGCCATGGCGATCGCGGCCATGGCCAGGCCCACGAGCACCGACTGCCCCGCCCCGATCCCGTGCGGCAGCAGCGAGGCGAACAGCGCTCCGAAGAACACGACTGCCTTGGGGTTGCCCACGGTGTTCGTCAGGTAGCCCAGGCGCAGGTCCGCCCAGACCTCTGACCTGGGGCGGCGCCCCGCTACCGCGCCCACCTGGGGCGCGGGCGAACCTGCCCCGCGACTCGCCTCGCCAAGGTCCTCCTCGCCGAGGTCCGCGTCCTCGTGTCCGGGTGTCCCGGGGCCGGCCCCGGCCGCTGCTCCCCCACCCCCCGCGCGGTCGGGCACGAGGGCCACCGCGGGTGCGCTGGCGGCGGCGCGCTGGGCGCGCTTGGCGCGGATGACCGACCACAGGATCCGCAGGCCGTAGCCGAAGAGGAAGAGCGCACCGGCCCAGCGCACCACCAGGTACACGGTCGGATTGGACGACACGAGGGCGGTGATGCCGATGAGCGCCGCGGTGATCCACGTGCTGATACCCGCCACGACTCCGGCGGCCACCCGCAGCCCCGCTGCGATCCCCCCGCGCAGGGAGGCCCGCAGCACGGCCACGAAGTCGGGGCCCGGCGAGACGACCGCGGCGGCCCAGGTGCCCAGCAGGACGAGCCACGTTGCGGCGGTCATCGCACGCCTCCCCGCGCCCGAGGTGAGCCGGAGCGGGCACCGGCCGGCGCCTCGGCGGCGGGACCGCCGTCGCCCTGCGAGCCCAGGGCGACCAGCGCGTGGCAACCATCCGGGCCCGCGGTGTAAGCGTGGGCGCAGTCGCCGGCGAACTCGACGAGGTCGCCGGGCCCCAGCTCCACGGCCTCATCCTGCGGGCCAGCGGACATCGAGCCTGCGACGATGAGGATGAGCTCCGCGGTGCCGGGCACGTGGTGGACGCCGTCGAAGCGGGCGCCCGGCGGCATGCGCAGCCGCCAGAACTCCCACGAGCGCACCGAGGGCAGGCGCAGCATGAGCTCCTGGGCGATGTCCGGGGGCACGGCGAGGCGCTCGCCGTCGCGCGGGGCGCGGCTCACCGTCGTGGAGCGCTCATCGTGGGCCAGGAGGTCGGCCACGGGAATGGCCAGGGCCACGGCCAGTGACTCGATGGTGTCGAGGGTGGGGTTGCCCGTGCCGGCCTCGATGCCGGACAGCGTGGCCTTCGAGATCTCCGCGCGCTTGGCGAGCGCGGAGAGCGAGAGGCCGCGGTGGGCGCGGATGGCCGCGATGCGGGCGCTGACGGTGCTCTGCCATGTACTCATGACTTCACAGTAAAGCAAACAAAGCGTTCAGTACACTGAACGTTTGTGCGAGTCGCTCCCGGGCGGCGCAGCGGGCGATTCGGGTGTGGAGCCGAGGCTCAGCCGTGCGCTGACCCAGTGCCGCCCGCACCCCGGTCAGACCCGTCGGAGTTGCTCCGGGCGCGGCGGGGCCGGGCCAGCCAGGGCTGGTAGAGCCGCGTGGTCCACGGGAGGATGAAGTAGACCATGAACGGCATGACGAGCATGATCGTGAGCAGCACGCGCAGGATGAGCGGCCAGGTGTGGGGCACGAGCGCCCCGACTGCCAGGTTGCCCAGGTAGCTCATGGGGAAGAAGCCCGTGAAGATGACGATCATCTGCTTCCAGCGCGGCGGGGCCGGATCGCCCGGCGCCTGCTCGGCGAACGGCTCGGCGTCGAACCAGCCCTCGATGCCGGTGCGCCGCTCGGCGCGCTCGGAGTGGACGAAGTCGGCGAGCTCGGCCGCCCAGGCCCGGCGCTCGGCGGACTCCTCCCACTGCCGCATCGACGCGTGATCGGCAAACCGGTAGAGCATGTGCCACGTGTGCGAATCCGCGCGCGCCCGCACCCAGCCGGAGCCCATGTAGCCCTCGCGCCCCGTCAGCAGGGCCTGCCCGCGTGCCACCCAGCGCTCCACCTTGGACTCGGCGGCGGGCTCGACCTCGCGGGTGATCTGGACGGTGACGGAATCGCTCATCCCCACAGTGAAGCAGAGCGGACCCCGGCAGCCGCGCGCGGGTGGGCGGGGCGGGCGGAAGCAGCGCCGCCGGACCGGAGAGGGGCACCGCCGCACCGGACAGGGGCGCCACCCAACCCGGCGGGGGCGCAGCCGGACCGGACAGGGGCGGCGCCCACCCGCACGGTGGCGCCAGCCCAGCGGCAGCCGGGCCAAGACGCGAAACCGGCCCGCACCTCGGCGGCGGAGCCGGAGGTGCGGGCCGGGGTGCCGCTCAGCGGTTCTTGTAGTAGAGCTGCTTGTTGCAGAACTCGTCCATGGCCAGCGGGCCCAGCTCGCGGCCCACACCGGAGCGCTTGACGCCGCCGAAGGGCAGGAACTCGCGGGTCTGCTCCGGGCCGTTGAGGAACACCATGCCGGAGTCGATCTGGCTGCCCACGCGGTCCGCGCGCTCGAGGTCCGTGGAGAACACCGCCGAGCCCAGGCCGAAGGGCGTGTCATTGGCCAGCTCGACGGCCTCCTCGTCGCTCGAGACCTTGTAGACGATGACGGCCGGGCCGAACAGCTCCTCGTAGTACCCGCGCATCCCGGGCTTGACGTCGGTGAGCACGACCGGCTGCACGTAGGCGCCGGGACCGTCGTAGGCCTGGCCGCCGGCCAGCAGCGTCGCGCCCTCGGAGACCGTGTCCTCGACCTGCTCGACGAATCGGTCCTTCGCCGCCACGGAGGACAGCGGGCTCAGGCCCTCCGGGTCGGCGTAGGGATCCGCGGGCGCGGTCGCCTTCGCGGCCTCCGTGATCGAGGAGACGAAGTCGTCGTAGATGTCATCCATGACGATCATGCGCTTGGGCGAGTTGCACGCCTGGCCCGTGTTGCCCATGCGGGTCTTGAACAGGGTCTCCGCGGTCTTCGCCACGTCCTCGGAGTCGAGCACGACGTAGGGGTCCGAGCCGCCCAGCTCCAGCACGACCTTCTTGAGGTTCTTGCCGGCCTCGGCCGCCACGGAGGCGCCCGCGCGCTCCGAACCGGTCAGCGAGACGCCCTGGTTGCGGGGGTCGGGCAGGATGATGTCGGAGATCTGCTCGTTCGTCGCGTAGATGTTGATGTAGGCGTCCTGGGGCACGCCGGCCTCGTGGAAGATCTCCTCGATGGCCTGCGCCGAGCGGGGGCACTGGGGCGCGTGCTTGAGCAGGATCGTGTTGCCCAGCGCCAGGTTCGGGGCGGCGAAGCGGGCCACCTGGTAGTAGGGGAAGTTCCAGGGCATGATGCCCAGGATCGAGCCCACCGGCTTGCGCAGCAGGAACGCGTCCGCGTTCTTGGGCCCGCGCAGCGGCTCGTCCTCGATGAAGGCCTGCGCGTTGTCCGCGAAGTACTTGAAGATGAGCGAGCACAGCGCGACTTCGCCCTTGCCCTCCGGGACCGCCTTGCCCATCTCGAGCTTGATGATCTCCGCGAGCTCCTCGGCGCGCTCGGAGTAGATCTCCGCGACCTTGGCGAGCGCCTTCGTGCGCTCCTCGACGGGGGTGGCGCGCCAGGAGGAGAACTCGCTGTGGCTGCGGCTCAGCGCATCCTTGATCTGGTCATCCGTGGCCGTGGGGAACTCCTCGACGAGCTCGCCGTTGGCGGGATTGACGACCTGGTATTTCGACATCGCGAACCTTTCGATAGCGGGTGGGGAACTGCCGGGGCGGCACTGCCCGAACCGGGATTCCGCATGGCACCGTCCTGCCCGTCACGCTATTGCCTGCGCTCGGCTCCTCACAAGGGGCGCGCGCTTGGAGTTCACTGGCGGCGCGCTCGCCGGTGCCGAGGTGCGGGCGAGGGCGCCTCGGGGCACCGTGGGCGCGGTTCGGGCGCATCTCTGGCGCGAGACTCGGGCACACCCTGGGCGCGACTCGAACGCACCTTGGGCGCACCTCGGGCGCGGTGGGCGGGCCGGCCGCGGTACCGTGGCGCACAGGGCGGCACGGGCCGCCCGACGCACAGCCAGCCGGCGGGTTCACCCCCGCCCCAGCCGCCGAGGAGCCGCCATGAGCGCATCGACCGAGGAACTCGCCCGCCGCTACTACGCCACCGTCGATGCCGGCGATCCGGACGCCACCGCGGACCTCTTCGCCGCCGACGGCAGCTACGACCGGCCGGGCTACGACACGATGGTCGGCGAGGCCATCCGCTCGTTCTACAAGGGCGAGCGCGTCATCGACTCCGGGGCGCACACCATCGCGCAGGTGATCGTCGACGGCGATCGCGCCGCCGTGCACGGGACCTTCGACGGCGTGCTCAAGTCCGGCGCCGAGGCGCACGAGGGCTTCGCGGACTTCTTCCAGTTCGACGCGGACGGCCTCATCGCCAATCGCCGCAGCTTCTTCTACCGCGCGGCGGTGTAGAGCCCGGGCGCCGGGCCCGGCACCTCGGCTCGGCAGCGCCCCGGGCGGCCGCGCCTCGCGGATCCGCGCCCCCTGCTGCTAGTCCTCGGGTGACTGCGCCTTCCGGATGCTGCGCCCCGGGCGGCTGCGCCTCCCCCGCTACTCCTGCTCCTCGGGCGAGTGCGCCCCTCGGGACCGCTCCCCCGGCTGCTGTGCCTCCAAGCGCTCTGCCTCCGCGTGCTGCGCCTCGGCCGGTGACTCCGCCCGCGCCTGCGCGGCCCGGACGTCGAGCACCCCGGCCTGGATACGGTCGCGGCGGGCGGCGAGCTCCGGGCGCGGCGGCAGCCCGTAGGCGGCTACGGCCTGCTCGACCACCGGCTTCATGCCGGCCTCCGACATGTCCGGTGCGGCCTCCTCGATCGCCGCGAAGCTGGGCCCGATGTGCTCCATGAAGCCCGCCAGACCGGCCTCTCCCCCGCCTAGGTGCATGCCCTCGAGCGGGCCCACGGCGGCCCAGCGCACGCCCAGCGAATTCGTCACGGCGCGGTCGATGTCCTCGACGCCGGCCACCCCCTGCTGGACGAGGTAGGCGGCCTCGCGCAGCACCGCGTTCTGCAGCCGGTTGCCGATGAAGCCGTGCATCTCGCGCTCGAGCACCACGGGCTCGCGGCCCAGCGCGGCGTAGATCGCGCGCGCCCGCGCCACGGCCTCGGGCGCCGTGCGCTCCCCCGGCACGATCTCGACGAGCGGCATGAGGTGCGGCGGGTTGAACGGGTGGGCGATGAGGATGCGGGCCGCCGCCGCATCGTCGAGCCGCTTGGCCAGCTGGGTGGCCGGGATCGCCGAGGACGAGGAGGCGAGCAGCGCGTCGCGCGGAGCCGCCTCGGCGATGTCGGCGAACAGCTGGGCCTTGAGCTCCGGGCGCTCGGGCCCGCTCTCCTGGACGAGGCCGGCGCCGTCGAGCGCCTCGCCCACCGACTGGGCGAGCTCGATCGACCCGGTGCCCTCCCCCGCCTGCACGGCAAGCGATTCGCGCAGCGCTTCAACCGCCGCCTCAAGGTCCGGCCGCGGGTCGGCGATGCGCACGTCCAGGCCGCAGGAGGCGAACAGCCGCGCCCATGACAGTCCGATGAGCCCCGCGCCGATCACCGCGGCGCGGCCCGTCTCGAGGAGTGCGCGCACGTCCTCGTGCCCCTGGCCGGCCGGCGCGCTATCCGCCGCCGCACCGCCGGTGTGCACCCGGTCGCCCGAGATGCCGCCCGCCCCGCGCTCGTCGCCCACGGGGCAGGCATCCCCGCCCGGGCCCGCGGCCTGCCCCGCGGGGTCGCCCTCCTGGGGATCCGGCACGGGCGGATCGAGCGCCGGGTCGAAGGCGAACGAGCCTCCCCCGTCCGTGGGCGCACTCGTGGCTTCCGGCCGGGGGTCCGGCCCGCGGGGGTCTTCGCTCATGCCCTCACACTAGCCCCGTGCCGCCGGCGCCGCGGCCGCGCTGGGCGCCCCGGTCTGTGCCCGCGGAGGCCCCCGCACACCCGCGGGCCGCACCGGCCCGTGTCTTCCTGTCCCGGTGTCCGCCCCCGGTGGCACAATGGCGGCATGAGCGCCATCGATTCGCAGGTCCTTGCCGTTGCCGAAGACGAACTCGCCGCGGCCCAGGAGGCCGCCGGCATCGAGATGCGGCTCCTGCACTCCGCGCAGGAGGCCGCCGATGCCTCACTGCTCCTCGACGAGGTGTGGAACGTGGGCCAGGCCGGGACCACCGTGCTGGAATCCGGGCTGCTCGTGGCCCTCGCCCACTCCGGGAACTACGTCGCCGGGGCCTACACCGCGGATTCGGACGAGCTGATCGGTGTGACCGTCGGGTTCTTCGGGGCGCCGCTGGGCAAGGTCATGCACTCCCACATCGCCGGTGTGCGCCACGACCAGGTGGGCCGCGGGACCGGCGCGGCGATGAAGCTCCACCAGCGGCTCTGGTGCCTCAGCCACGGGATCCGCCAGATGACGTGGACCTTCGATCCGCTGATCGCGCGCAACGCCTACTTCAACTTCCACCGCCTGGGCACGAGCGCGCAGGAGTACTTCGAGGACTTCTACGGCCAGATGCGCGACGGCGTCAACGCGGGCCAGGCCTCCGACCGCATGCTCGTCTCCTGGCGCCTGGACCGCCCCGCCCGGCGCGAGGCACTGCCGGCCGACGTCGCCGAGCGCTGCAGCCCGGCCCTCACCTGCGATGAGGCGGGCGAGCCGGTGCTGACCGAGGTGCCGCGCACGGCCGATTACGTCTCCGCGCGCGTTCCCGCGGACATCGAATCGCTGCGCGGGGACAACCCCGAACTCGCCACCCGCTGGCGCGAGGCGCTGCGCACCGCGCTCACCGGCCTGCTGGCCGACGGGTGGGAGATCGTCGGCTTCACGCGCACCGGCGAGTACATCCTCACGCACGCCTGAGGCTCCACGCGCACGCCGAGCGCGCGCCCGGCCGCACGCCGACCCCATGCGCTCGGTCCCGAGCCGGCCCGACGCGCCCGGCTACGGGGCCACACCGCCCTGCCCGCGCCAGCCATGCTGTCCGGCTAGCGCAGCAGCGTCACCCTGCCCGCGCCGGCCATGCTGCCTGGGCCGCGGCAGCGGCGCCGCCCGGCCCGCGCCTCGGCGGCTCCTACCGGATGCCGCGCATCATGGCCAGCAGCGGCTTGGCGATGAGCAGGATGACGACGCCCACGGCGATCGAGGCGAGCCCCAGCGTCGTCCAGTACGGGACCTGGTTGGCCTCGTCGTAGTACTCGGCGAAGACGCCGGAGAGCGCGGTGCCCACGGCCGAGGCGAGGTAGAACAGCGCGATCATCTGCGCCTTGAAGACCTTGGGCGAGAGCTTCGTGGCCAGCGAGAGGCCCACGGGGCTGAGCATGAGCTCGCCCACGACGAACAGCATGAGCACGAACGCCACGTAGAGCACCGGGGTGGCGTTGGGGCCCGCGCCGGAGAACGGCAGGAACAGCAGGTACGCCCCGCCGATCGACAAGAGGGCAAGGCCGAACTTCACCGGTGTGGAGGGCTGCCGCTCGCCCAGCTTCACCCACAGCAGGGAGGCGAACGGCGCCAGGACGATGACCCATGCGGCGGGGATGAGCGCGATCCACGCGACGGGCGCCTGCCAGCCGAGGATCGTGCGGTTCATCCGGGTGTCCGAGTACGCGGTGAGGACGGAGAACACCTGCTGGTAGAGGGCCCAGAACACGACGGAGGCCAGGAAGAAGGCGATGAAGGACCGGGTCCGGGACTTCTCGTCGGCGCTGACGCGGCGGTTGGAGAGGATGACCGTGAAGTAGACGACGGCGGCCAGCGCGGACACGCCCGCGGTCCACCAGGCCAGGTTGTCCGGGTTCATCGCGCCGGTCAGCCACAGCAGCGCGATCGCGCACACACCGGCGAGGACCGCGAGGACGACGAGCCACACCCGGTTGAGGGCGATGGGGTCGGGCACGAGCTGCGCGCTCTCCGGCAGGCGCTTGCGGCCGGTCAGGTAGATGCCCAGGCCCAGCGCCATGCCCACGGCCGCCGCGCCGAAGGCGATGTGGAAGCCGATCGTGTCCTGCAGCAGGCCGGTGACGAAGGGGCCCAGCAGGGCGCCCACGTTGACGCCCATGTAGAAGATGGAGAAGCCGGCATCGCGGCGGGGATCGTTGTCCGTGTAGAGGCTGCCGACGATCGCGCTGGCCGTGGCCTTGAGCCCGCCCGAGCCCAGCGCGATGAGCACGAGGCCCACCGCCACGCCGCCGAACCCGGTGAGCAGGGCGAGCGCGATGTGGCCGAACATGATGATGAACGCCGAATAGAGGAGCACGCGCTCGCTGCCGAGCACGCGGTCGGCGATCCACGAGCCCAGGATCGTGGCGAGGAAGACGGCGCCGCCGTAGGCGCCCACGATCGCGAGCGCCACCGGCCGGTCCATGGCCAGGCCGCCGTCGGCGATCGAGGAGTACAGGTAGATCGCGAGCACGCCGGTCATGCCGTAGTAGGAGAAGCGCTCCCACAGCTCCAGGCCGAACAGCTGCGACAGCGGCAGCGGGTGGCCGAAGAAGCGCCGGTCCTGCTGGACGACCGCGTCGTCGGTGGCCGGCAGGTGCTTGAGGTGGGGCTGCTTCGAGCGGGGCTCGGTCATGCGGGCGGTTCTCCGTTGCTCTCCAGGGCGCGGCACTGCCCCGCGCGGGTGTGCGCGGGGCAGGGGTTCGGCTGCGCACGCGCGCAGGGCCGAGGGCGGGCCGCGCTGACGCGCGCGCTCCGCCCTCGGCCGTGACATGGCCACCGCGTGGGCGGCCGCCGGTCAACGGTGAGCCACCCTACACCCGCGCGGCACCGGCACCGTTCAGGTCGGATGGGCCGGTGGTCCGGGGTGCGAGCACCGGCGCCGAGGCGCGGGGCACCGGGCGGGGGCTGCGAGGCGCGGGGTGCAGGTGGGCACGCAGCGCTCAGCGCACCAGCGTGACGAGCTCGGTGCGCAGCCCGCGGGGATCGCCACCGGGCTGCGGCTGGTCGAGGTAGACCTCCCAGCAGGGCTGGACGGCCTCGCGGCCGGCGGCCCGGAGCTCCGCGACCAGTGCCTGCCACGCGGCGGGCAGCCCGTCGTAGCCGCCCACGTGGACGGTGCTGGCGACGGTGCCGGCCGGCAGCTCGAAGCCGCGGATCTCCACCTCCTCGTCGAGCGCGAACGGCTCCACGAGCGCGGCGCCCAGCGGCACGCCGATCTGCACGTCCACGGTCTCGCCCACCCGCGTGTAGAGCCCGTACGGGGCACCGGCGGGCTCGATGCCGCGGCCCACGAGCGCGGCGAAGAGCTGGGAGAACACGCGGTCGTAGAGCTCCGGCAGGCGGTCGAAGGCCACGTCCGCGAAGGCCGCGGCGGCGGTGGGCACCGCGGCGCACTTGGCGATCTCCACCGCCGGGCCGCCTCCCGCGCCCGCCGCCGCGGCGCGGCTCACTTCTCCCAGTCCTTGCGCAGCAGCTTCTTGTCGAGCTTGCCCACGGAGGTGCGCGGCAGCTCGTCGGTGAAGATCACCTGGTCGGGCAGCTGCCACTTGGCGAACCGGCCGAGCAGCCCCTCGTTGACCTGCTCCTGGGTGAGCTCCTCGCCCTTGCGCGTGACGACGTAGGCCACGGGGCGCTCCTGGAACTTCTCATCCGGCACGCCGATCACCGCGGCCTCGAGGACCTTGGGGTTGTCGAGGATCGCGTTCTCCATGTCGATCGAGGAGATCCACTCGCCGCCGGACTTGATGACGTCCTTGAGTCGGTCGGTGAGCTTGAGGTAGCCGTTCTCGTAGAACATGCCGACGTCCCCGGAGCGCCACCAGCCGTCGAGGAACCGGTCGGCGGAGTCGTCGAGCTTGAAGTAGCTCTCCGTGATCCACGGCCCGCGCAGCAGCACCTCGCCCATGGACTTGCCGTCCCAGGGCAGCTCGTTGCCCTCCGGGTCGACGACCTTGACCTCGATGCCGGGCACGTAGAGGCCCTGCGAGCGCTTGAGGTCCCACTGCTCCGCCTCGCTCAGGCCCGCCATGTCCGGCTTGAGCTTCCAGTTCGTCGTGACGAGCGGCGTGGTCTCCGAGGCGCCGTAGGCGTGGATGACATCGGCGCCGGTGGCGTCGCGGAAGCCGCGCATGAGCGAGAGCGGGGGCTCGGTGGAGCCGGAGATGAGGCGCGTGCTGCTGAGGTCCGGTGCCTCATCCTGGGCGCGGAAGTGCTCGAGCATGGGGGCGAACAGCGAGGGCGCGCCGTTGGCGATCGTCACGTGCTCGGCGGCCAGGGCATCCGCGACCTGCCCGATGTCCTCCGCGCTGAAGCGGCCCGGCAGCACGAGCTTGGCGCCCGCGGCCAGGGCCATCTGGGGGAAGCCCCAGGACAGCACGTGGAACATGGGCGTGACCGGCATGACGACCTCGTCGTAGCTGGCCTTGAGCGCGGCCATGATCGACAGGGTGTGCAGGTAGATGGAGCGGTGCGAGTAGTAGATCCCCTTGGGCCGGCCGGTCGTGCCGGTCGTGTAGCCCGCGTAGGCCGCCGTCGTCTCCTCGATGAGGGGGTAGTCGTACTCGTCCGAGGCCTGCGCGAGGAGGTCCTCGTAGAAGTGGACGTTGGGCAGGCTCGTCTCGATCTCCGAGGCCGGCCGGTCGCTCATGACCACCCAGCCCTGCGCGTAGATCTTGGGCGCCAGCGCCTCCGCGACCGGCAGCAGCGACTCGTCGACGAAGATCCACTTGGCCTGCGAGTGGTCCGCGACGTATTCGACGTCGTCCGGGGCCAGGCGCAGGTTGAGCTGGAGGAACGTGGCGCCCACGGCGGGCACGCCGAAGTACAGCTCGAAGTGGCGCAGGTTGTTCCAGTCGAGCACGCCCACCATCGTGCCCGCGCCGATGCCCAGCTCGCCCAGGGCGTTGGCCAGGCGGCTGACCCGCTTGCCGTAGGCGCCGTAGTCCGTGCGCGCCCAGCCGCCGTCCGCGGTGCGGTAGACGATCTCCTGGTGCGGGAACAGGCGGGCCGCCCGCTTGAGGAAGGTCGTCGTGTTGAGGGGGTAGCTGTCGCCCTGTGTCGAGGCGATTCCCTTGAGCATGTGCTGCGGCATCGCCGCTCCTTGTCTTCCGTGCCGGGTCGCCCCGGCGGTGCTGGGCTGGTGGGTGGTGGCTGGAGTGCGCAATCCCCGACCGGCGGGCTCGGGTGCGCCCGCCGCCGAGGCGCAGGGCTACTTGTCCGTGAACACGGGCGCGCGCTTCTCCCGGAAGGCCGCCGAGCCCTCCGCGAAGTCCGGGCTGGCCAGCAGTCGCTGCTGGCCCTCCTCCTCGCGGTCGAGGGCGGCGTCGAGGCCGCCCAGGGTGGCGGCGTTGATCGCGAGCTCGGTGGTGCCCAGGGCCTTGGTCGGGCCGGCCGCGAAGCCCGCGGCCAGTTCGAGCGCGCGGGTGAGGTACGCCTCGGGCGCGGCGACCTCGCTGGCCAGGCCCCACTCCAGTGCGCGGTCGGCGTAGACCTTCTCCGCGGACAGCGCCATGCGCAGGGCGCGGTGGCGCCCGGCGCTGGCCGCGACGAGCGCCGTGGCGCCGCCATCGGGCATGAGGCCGATCTTGGCGAACGCGAGCATGAGATAGGACTTCTCGCTCATCACCACGTAGTCGCAGATGAGGGCAAACGAGCAGCCCACCCCGGCGGCGGGCCCGGAGACCGCGGCGATGGACGGGATCGGCAGGTCGCGGATCCGCCGGATCGCCTCGTTGATGACGTCGAGGCCGACGCCCTTCGCGCGCGCGGCACCGTCCGCTGCACCCCCGGGGGCCTCGGAGCCCTCGGAGGATGCGCTCGCGGAGGACGCGCCGCCGCTGAGGTCGGCGCCGGAGCAGAACGCCCGCTCGCTGCCGGTGAGCACGAGGACGCGGGCGCGCGCGGCGGCGGTCTCGAGCGCCTCGAGGAGGGCGAGGCCCACGTCCCGGGTGAGCGCGTTGAGCGTCTCCGGGCGGTTGAAGGCCACCGTCATGACGCCGGCGGCGTCGAGGACGACGCGCAGGCCGTCATTCGTCGTGAGGTCCTGGGCGCCGGTGCTGGCCGCGCCGGAGGTGGGCGCATCGGGGCTCGTCATCGCTCAGGCCTCCGTTCCGGCAGCGGTGCCGGCGGCGTCGCCGGCAGCGGGGTCACCGTCACTGGCCGCGGGGTCGCCGGGGACCAGAAGGACCTTGCCGCGCACGGCCCGGCCGTCGAGCTCGGCGAGGGCCGCGGGCGCGTCGTCGAAGCCGTAGACGGCGTGGATGTGGGGGTCGAGGCGCCCGTCCTCCGCGTACGGCAGGAGCACCTTCCACTGGCTCTGGATGAGCGTGGGGTCCAGGCGCGAGGCCTCACCCCAGGCGACGCCGGCGACGGCGATGTTGCCCAGCAGCAGGCGGTTGACCTTGACCTCCGGGATGGATCCGGCGGTGAAGCCGAGCACCAGGAGGGTGCCGAACGGGGCGAGGGTGCGCAGCGAGTCGGTGAAGCGATCGCCGCCCACGGGATCGGCCACGAGGTCCACACCGCGCGGGAAGGCCTCCTTGACCGCGTCCTTGAAACCCTCCGCCAGCACGACGTGCTGGGCGCCCACCTCGCGGACGACCGCGGCCTTCTCCTCCGTGGAGACGACGGCGATGACCTCGGCGCCCATGGCGAGCGCCACCTGGATGAGCGCGATGCCCAGGCCACCGGCGGCCCCGTGGACGAGGACGGTCTGGCCCGGCTGCAGGCCGCCGCGCACGCGCAGGGCGAAGTCCGCGGTGAGGATGTTCATGGGGATGCCGGCCGCCGTGCGGAACGACATGGAGTCCGGCAGCGCGAGCGTGGCCGTGTCATCGGCGATCGCGTATTCGGCCCAGGAGCCCTTGCCGCCGATGAACGCCACCCGGTCGCCTACGGCGAATGCGGAGCCGGGCCCGGCCTCCTCGACGGTGCCGGCGCCCTCGGAGCCCGCGGTGTACGGCAGCTCGTGCTTCGCCTGGTACATCCCGCGGGTCTGCAGGAGCTCGGGGAACGTCACGCCGGCGGCGGCGACCCGGATGAGCGTCTGGCCGGGGCCGGGCGCGGGCCGCTCAACCTCGGCGCTCGCGACTGCCTGCGGGCCGGTGAGCTCGCTGATCTGAACGGCTTTCATGTGTCTCCTTCGACGGGGTGCGCGGTACGACGGGGTGCGCTGCACGGCTGGCCCGCTGCGCTGCGGCGGCCGTGGGGCACACGGTCGCCCGGCACGCGCGGGTGCTTGGCGCTGAGCCTATAAGGGGTTCGAACGATTGTTCAAGAAGTGGGCGGCGGCGCGCCGCTCGCCGGACGGCTCTGGGTCCGCTCCGCGGCGCCGGGAGGGGGTGGAGCCGCGGGCGCGGTAGTCTTCAATCCGCACGAACGAATGTCCGGTCCGCGGTGCGGCCGGCTGCGCCCGCCGCGCCCGCACCCCGCCTGCACAGCCGCACAGCCACACCGCCCCACGAACGGAGAACACCCCATGACAAGCGCACCCCAGGCCGGCCCCGGAGCGGCGAGCACCGCGAACACCCCGGATGCCGCGGACGCTCCGGATGCCCCGGGCGACGGTGCGGCGACGAGCGCAGACGGCGCCCGCGGCCTCGCCGAGCGGGCCGCCGCGCTGGGCCGCGAACTCGCCACCGCCCTCGTCTCCGCGGGCGACGAGGCCCGCCTTGCCGCACAGCTGCGCGAACTGGCCGCCCGCCTCGGCGGCCTGGCCGGTCCTGCGCCCGCGGACGGCACGCCCCCGGCGGACACCCGCGCCCGGCCGGCCGCGCACCACGGGCAGGAGCCTGCCAGCAGGAGTGGGGCCGTCGGGCCCGACGAGGACGATTCGCCCGTGCGGCGCGGCGACATCACCCCCATCAGCTCGCCGCGCAACCCGCTGGCCCCGCCGCTCGTCATCGAGCGGGAGGCCGACGGCTCCGCGGTGGGGCGGGCCAGCCTGCCGCTGCAGTACCAGGGGCCCCCGGAACGGGTGCACGGCGGGATCGTGTGCCTCATGCTCGACCAGGTGCTCGGCTCCGCGGCACACCCGAAGGGCGCGGCACCGGCGTACACGCGGGTACTCGAGGTCGAATACCTGGCCGCCACCCCGCTCGACGCGCCGCTCACGGTGCGCGGCTGGATCGAGCGGACCGAGGGCCGCAAGCGCTTCCTGGCCGGCACCGTGGCCCACGGGGACACGATCACCGCCCGCGCCACGGGCCTGTGGGTCGCCCCGCGCGAGGCGGGCTGAGACCCCGAACGGCACCGCACGGCGAAGTGTAGGCTGTTGCCGAACATTCGTTCAGTGCCCGCGAGCCCCCGGCTCCGGCCGGACGCCCCACCGGCGCACCGCGGACCCGAGCCCCTCACGCCTACCCGAGAACCCGACAAAGGAGTCGTCATGTCCGACGCAGTCATCGTGGCAGCCCGCCGCACCCCCACCGGCAAGCGCGAGGGCGCCCTGGCCGGCGTCCACCCCGTCGATCTGTCGGCCACCGTCCTCAGCGACCTCGTCGCCACCGCAGGCGTGGACCCGGCCATCATCGACGACGTCGTGTGGGGCTGCGTGACCCAGGCCGGCGAGCAGACCGGTGACATCGCGCGCACCGCCGCCCTGGCTGCGGGCTTCCCCGAGTCGGTCACCGGCGTCACCGTCGACCGGCAGTGCGGCTCATCCCAGCAGGCCGTGCACTTCGCGGCCGCGGGCCTCATCGCCGGGCAGTACGACGTCGTCGTGGCCGGCGGCGTCGAGTCGATGTCGCGCAACCCCATGGGCTCCTCCTCACAGGGCAAGGACGCGTTCGGCCCCAAGTACATGGAGCGCTACGACGGTGTGCGGCCCAACCAGGGCGTGGGCGCGGAGATGATCGCCGAGCGCTGGGGCTTCAGCCGCCAGCAGCTCGACGAATTCAGCCTCCGCTCGCACGAACTCGCCGCCCGAGCCCAGGACGCGGGTGCGTTCGACGGGCAGATCGTGCCGGTCGAGACGGCGGACGGCACCGTGTCGAAGGACGAGGGCATCCGCCGCGGCGGGACCCTCGATGGCCTCGGCAAGCTCAAGACCGTGTTCAAGGAGGACGGCGTGGTCACCGCGGGCAATGCCTCGCAGATCTCCGACGGCTCGGCCGCGCTGCTCATGATGACCTCCGAGAAGGCCGCGGAGCTGGGCCTCAAGCCGCTCGCGCGCATCCACACCGCCGTGCTCGCCGGCGCTGACCCCGTCATCATGCTCACCGCCCCCATCCCGGCCACCGCCAAGGCGCTCAAGAAGTCCGGGCTGAGCATTTCCGACATCGGCACCTTCGAGGTCAACGAGGCGTTCGCGCCCGTGCCGCTGGCCTGGCTGCAGGAGACCGGGGCGGAGACGGACCTGCTCAACCCGCACGGCGGTGCGATCGCCCTGGGCCACCCGCTGGGCGGCTCCGGCGCGCGGCTCATGACGACGATGGTGCACAACATGGTGGACAACGACATCCGCTACGGCCTGCAGACCATGTGCGAGGGCGGCGGCCAGGCCAACGCCACCATCCTCGAACTGCTCTGAGCCCGGGACCGGGCGGCGGCTCGTCGAGCGCCGCCCGGGCCACGGGAGCGCTCCACCGGCACTCCCGCGCCGTGAGGGAGGTGCGCTGCCGCGCCACCCGCTGCAGCCCGCCGGATTCCGGAGGTGTCGAAACGGCATCGATTGCCGACGGCAGCGCTCAACCTTCCCCGAACGACCGTTCGAGCCGGTAAAGTCTCCTTCGATTCGCACCGCTGCGCCACCGCTGCCTGCTCATCGAAGACGAAGGCGACTCCGATGTCCAAACTCACGACAGCCCTGACGGCCCTGCTGTCCTACGTCACGGCCTGCGCGCTCATCCTCATGCTGCTCCACGTGGTGGCCCACGCCATCTCCCGGCACTTCTTCAACGCCCCGATCTACGGCACGAACGAGATCGTGTCGTTCTGGTACCTGCCCATCATCGCGCTGCTCGGCATCCCCGCCGCCCAGCTCAAGGGTGAGCACATCGCGGTCACCCTCGTGATCGACCGGCTGGGCGAGGCGTCCGCGCGCATCCTGCGCACATTCGGGGCAGCCCTGGGCTTCGCCCTGAGCGCGGGCTTCGCCTGGTTCGGCCTGGCCAAGGCGATCGAATACACCGCATCGAAGGCGACCGCGGGAGTCACCGACATCGTGACGTGGCCCGTGTACTACCTCGTGCCCCTCGTCTTCGCGGGCCTCGCGCTGCTCTACCTGCTCGCCATCGGCCAGCTCTGGCACCTCGTGCCCGGGCAGGCGCCCGCCGTCACCCCCGACGCCGAGCTCACCGAGCTGACCGACCTCGGCGCCCCGGCCGCGGGGGCGGGCCATGGCAGCACCGAGCATCCGCAGCGACCCGAGGGCGGGGGTGGGCGCGCATGAGCACCTCGGCGACCACCGCCTCGGCCGCCCCGGCGCAGGCTGCGCGCCCCCGCCCCAGGCGCTTCGCCTCGCCCCTGGGCGCGCTCATCGGGCTCGCGGTCGTCGCCGCGTGCACCATCGGCCTGTTCCTGAGCCCCACGCTTGCCGTGGCAGGCGTGTGGTGCATCGCGATGATGCTCTCGCTCATGTTCCTCGAGGTGCCGGTCGCCCTCTCGCTCGCGATCCCCAGCCTCATCGGCGTCTACGGGATCGCCGGGATCCCGGCGGCCAAGAACATCCTCGCCACCGCGCCGTTCCACGCGGTCTCACAGTGGTCCCACTCGGTGCTGCCGATGTTCATCTTCATGGGCATGCTCCTCTCCCACTCCGGCATGACGAGCAAGATCTACCAGGCGACATCGGCCTGGTTCGGGTGGCTGCCCGGTGGCATCGGAATCGGCACGACGTTCGCCGGCGCCGGGCTGGCCTCCGTCTCCGGCTCGACCATCGGCATGACGTATGCGCTGGGGCGCGCGGGCATCCCGGAGATGCTGCGGGCCGGCTACGACAAGCGCATGGCCGTGGGCACCGTGCTCGTGGCGGGCCTGCCCGGCAACCTCATCCCGCCGTCCATCCTGCTCGTCGTCTACGCCGGCATCGCCAACGTCGCAGTCGGCCCGCAGCTCATCGCCGGCGCCGTGCCCGGTGTCCTCATCGCACTGACGTTCGCGCTGTTCACACTGCTCATCGGCGCGTTCGCCCCCCGCCTCGTGGGCCGCGGCCGAGGCGAGGACCGGGAGCCCGTCACCTGGCGGCGCCGCTTCAGGGCGCTCGGGGAGGTATGGGGCTTCCCCGTCATCATGGTCGTGCTGTTCGGCGGCATGCTCTCGGGCCTCTTCACCCCCACCGAGGCGGGCGCCGCGGCGGCCCTCACCGCGCTCGTCCTGTGCCTGTTCTACGCGCGCGGGCGCCAGCCGCTTAGGCTCATCGCCCAGGCTGCCTTCTCCACGGTCACGGCCTCCGCGGCGATCTTCTTCATCATGATCGGCGCGCACATGCTCACCAAGCTGCTCGCCATGACGG
Source organism: Brevibacterium rongguiense (assembly GCF_009857845.1). Classification (GTDB taxonomy): domain Bacteria; phylum Actinomycetota; class Actinomycetes; order Actinomycetales; family Brevibacteriaceae; genus Brevibacterium; species Brevibacterium rongguiense. The sequence goes on from NZ_WWEQ01000009.1 coordinate 57,101, forward strand.
GCCTGGCGCAGCACATGACCGACCTCATCCTGGGGATGGGCCTGAGCCGGGTGGCCTTCCTGCTTGTCGTCATCGTGCTCTACCTCATCCTCGGCATGTTCTTCGACACCCTGTCGATGATGCTCCTGACGATCCCCATCCTGCTGCCGACCCTCGAGGCGATGCAGGTCAGCCCCCTGTGGTTCGGCGTGTTCGTCGTCCTGCTCGGCGAACTCGGGATGATCACCCCGCCGGTGGGCATCCTGTCCTACATCGTCCACGCGATCGGCAAGGAGCCCCAGGTGAATCTGGGGCAGACGATCTCCCTGCGCGACGTCTTCACCTCGCTCGTGTGGTTCCTGCCCGTGGCCGTCCTGTTCCTGTTCATCATGATCGCCTTCCCGCAGATGGCGACCTGGCTGCCCGGCCTCATGGCCGGGGGCTCCTGAGACACGCCGGAGGCACCATGAAGAAGATCGCCGCGCTGCTCACGGCCTGCCTGGCCAGCATCGCCCTGACCGGCTGCGCCGGGAGCATCGCCAAGGCCAGCCGCAGCGGGCCCGGCGGGGAGGGCTTCGGCTTCGGCGCCGAGCAGGCCGATGTGAACGCGATCGTCGACCGGCTCGAGCCCACGACGATCACGTTCCAGCCCTCGGCCAGCTCGCCGAAGTCGATCATGGCCGACAACGGCCTGTCCTTCAAGGAATACGTCGAGAAGCGCTCGCACGGCCGGATCATGGTCGACATCGTCTGGGGCCAGGCCATCGCCGGGTACTCGGAGGTCCACGACGCGCTGGCAGACGGGCGCGTCGATGTCTCCTACACCCTGCCCGGGTATCTGCCCACCGACTACCCCGCCGTCAACGCCCTCGGCACCGCGATGTCCGCGCTGCCAGCGGCGCAGCCCGTGTCCGGGGAGCTGATCGCCAACGGCTCCGCCGCGGAGCTCGGCTGGAACAACGAGCAGGTGCTCGAGGAATACGCCGACCGCGGCCTTGTGACGCTCCACCCCTTCATCGCCTCCGGCGGCTACTACGGCATCTGCACGGATCCCCTCACGTCGCTGGCGGACTGGAAGGGCAAGCAGGTGCGCATCGCCACCGCGTCGCAGGGCCAGGTCGTCACGAAGATGGGCGCCTCCCCCGTCTCGCTGGCCTTCCCGGAGACCTACGAGGCCCTGCAGCGCGGCACGGTGGACTGCACCCTGGGCCAGAGGCTGCCGAGCGCGGAGAGCCACATCTTCGACGTCGCGCCGAACATCGCCTACACGACGAAGACGAGCTTCTCCCGCACTCCCGGGGCCTACCTCGCGGGCCTGACGTACACGAAGATGCCGCTGGCCTACCAGCAGATCGTCTTCGATGCGATGGGCGAATCCGCGGGCCGCAACATCGCGACCGTCATGAAGGGCACCGCCGACTCGGTGCGCCAGTCGCGGGCCGCCAAGGGCACGATCGAGGCGATGGACGACGAGGCGCAGACCGCGATCGGCGAATCCTTCAAGGGGCTCGTGCAGCGCGATATCGAGCGCGGCACCGCAGCCGGCGACATCCGCAGCACCGTCGACGAGGTGCAGGCAGCCTGGACCGCCCGCGTGAAGGAGATGGACGTGCCCGACGGCGACCTCGCCACGATGGACAAGTGGTACGACGCCGAGCAGGCGAACTTCCAGGGCTACGCGGACGCCATCACCTCGCTGCCGGGCTGGCGCTCGCACCGGCCCAGCTGAGCGCCCGCCAGCCCGCGCTCAGTCCGCGAGCGCCGCGCGCAGGGCCGCCGAGAGGTCGGCCCAGAGGTCCTCGACGCTCTCGATCCCGATGCTCAGGCGCAGCAGGCCCTCCGGGACGCTGGCCTGCTCGTCGGCGTTGCGGCGGCGGCGCTCGATGAGGCTCTCGACGCTGCCCAGCGAGGTCGCCGGGGTGAACAGCTCGACCGCGTCGACCACGGCATCGGCGGTGGCGGCGTCCGGCAGCTCGAGCGCGATGATGGCGCCGTAGCCGGTCATCTGCGCGCCGGCGCGCGCGTTGCCCGGATCGTCGGGCAGCCCCGGGTAGCGCACCGCGATGCCCGCGACGTCCGTCAGGCGCGTGGCGAGCTCCATGGCGTTGTCCCCGGCGCGCTCGACGCGCAGGGCGAGCGTGCGCAGGCCGCGCAGGGCCAGCCACACCTCGAACGGCCCGGCGATGCCGCCGGCCTGCGCCCGGTGGGCGAGCATGAGCTCGCGCAGCGCCGGATCGGAGGTCACCGCGATGCCCAGGATCACGTCGGAGTGGCCGGAGATGTACTTCGTGGCCGAATGGACGACGACGTCGGCGCCGAATTCCAGCGGCCGCTGCAGCAGCGGGGTGGCGAACGTGTTGTCCGCGACGACGAGCGCGCCGGCCTCCTGCGCCGCGGCGATGATCGCGGGCAGGTCCGCGACCTCGAGCATGGGGTTCGTGGGCGTCTCGACCCAGAGCATGAGGCGCGCCCGGCCGGTCTCGTCCCGGCCGGAGCCGTCCGCGGCGGCGGCCGTGAGGGCCGCGCGCACGGCGTCCGTGTCCGCGATGTCGACGGTGACGAGGCGCAGGCGGCCCAGCTGCTGAGCGGTGAGCGCACCGGACAGCGTGCCCATGTAGCTGTGCCGGGGGGCCACGAGCGTGCCGCCGGGGGCGAGGAGCTCCTGGGCCGCCGTGATCGCGGCCATCCCGGAGCCGAAGACCAGCCCGGGCAGCTGGGCGCCCTCGAGCCGGGCGAGGGCGCCCTCGAACGCCTCCCACGTGCTGTTGTGCGAGCGCCCGTACGTGCGGTCGTCCGGGCCCGGAACGCCGGTGGCCACGAACGTGGCGGAGAGCTCGATGTCGGGGCTGACGGCCGCGTTCGGCTCGCGCGGGGGCCGTCCCGCGTCCACGACGATGGTCTCCGGGGCCAGGCTGCGCTCACTCATGGCCCCCATCGTAGGCCCGCGCCCGCCGGTTTCCGGGCCGCTTCCACCGGCCAAGACTCCCCACGCAGGCGGGCCGCGCTCATTCCTCCGGCGCCGAGGCGAGGGCGAGGAACTCCTGTGCCGCGCCTCGGGGGCGGCGATCGGCGGGCCAGAGGGCGCGCAGCGGGCGGGAGAGGTCGAGGTCCGGGGCGAGCGGTAGCGAGGCGAGCCGGCCGGCCCGCAGCTCCTCGGCGACGGTGAGGGCGGACAGCGCGGCCGGGGCGAGGCCCGCGGCGGCGGAGACCTTGAGGGCCGCGGTCGAGGTCAGCGCCGCCGCGATCGTGGGCCCGCCGTGGGCCGCGAGGGCTGCATCGACGACATCGCGGGTGCCGGAGCCCGCCTCGCGCACGAGCAGCGGCTGGGCCGCCAGGGCGGCGGCCCCGAGCGGCGGGCCGGCCAGGGCGGGGTGGTCGGGGCGGGCGACGACGACGAGCGAGTCGCCGCCGAGGACCCGCCCGCGCACGCCGCCTGGCACCCGGGGCGATTCGATGAACCCCAGGTCCGCGGCGTGCGAGCGGACATCGGCGGCCACCGCCTGCGAATTGGCGACGCGCAGGGCCACGTGCGCCTCCGGGCGCGCGGCGCGGAAGCGGGCGAGCCAGCCCGGCAGCAGGTATTCGGCGATCGTCTGCGAGGCGCTGATGCGCAGGTGCACCGTCTCCTCGCCGCGCAGGGCGGCCAGGCCCGCGAGCAGGCTGTCGTAGTCGCCCATCACCTGCCCCGCCCAGGCGGCCACGGCCGCACCGCGCTCGGTCAGGCGCGAACCGCGCGGGGAGCGCTCGAGGAGGTAGACGCCGTGCACGCGCTCGAAGGCGCGCAGCAGCCGCGAGGCGTTGGGCTGGGCCATCCCCACCTCGCGCGCGGCCAGCCCGATCGAGGCATGGCCGCGCTCCTCCTGCAGCCGCGCGAGGCGGTCGAGCAGCGCGAGCACCCGGGGATCCGGATAAGCCGCGGGCACCCCCACCGGGCCGGGGGCTGCCTGAGAGCGGGAATCGGCCATGCGCCCATCGTGCCATATCAATCCCGCATGACCCGGTGCGGCGGACGCGCCTACCGACCGCGGCGTCCCAGCGGCATAGTGGGACACCATGAGCCCCCAACCCCCAGCCCAGCAGCCCGCGCAGACTCCCGCCCCGCACCCGACGGGCCCGCAGGACGCCCGCCCGGCCGGAGCCTCGGCAGCCTCGGATGCGCCCGCGCCCTGGCCGCACCGCCTCGCCGCCCTGCTGCCCGGCCTCGCACTGTGCGCGGCGGCCGCGGCGCTCGCGGTGGTGCTCTCCGGCGCCATCCCGTTCGCGGGCTCGGTGCTCATCGCAATCGTGCTGGGCGCGCTCCTGCGCAACCTCGTCGCGGACATCCCGGCCGTCTTCGCCCCCGGCATCGCGGTCACAGCAAAGACGGTCCTGCGCCTGGGCATCGTCCTGCTGGGCACCAAGCTCGTACTCGGTGACATCCTCGACCTGGGCTGGGGCGCCATCGTGCTCGTCGTCGTGGTGGTGGGCGTCGGCCTGTCCGGCGCCGCGCTCATGGGCCGCTGGCTGGGGGTGGGCCCCGAGCTCAGCCTGCTCATCGGCTGCGGCTTCTCCATCTGCGGGGCCGCCGCGGTCGCCGGTGCCCAGGCCACGCTGCGGGCCAAGAAGGAGGACACCGCCGCGGCGGTCGCCCTCGTCGTGCTCTTCGGCACGCTCATGATCGCGGTGGTCCCCGGTGTCGCCGCCCTGACCGGCCTCTCGCCCCGCGCGGCGGGCCTGTGGGGCGGGGCCTCCACGCACGAGGTCGCGCAGGTGGTGGCCGTCGGCGGGATCCTGGGGCCCGAGGCCCTCGAGCCCGCCGTCCTCGTCAAGCTCGCCCGCGTGCTCATGCTCGCCCCGGTCATGGCGGTCCTGGGCGGACTGGCACCGCGCATCATCCGCGCCCAGCGGACCGCCGACGCCCACGGCCGGGCCACCGCGCCCGAGGCGCCCGGCAAGCGCCCGCCGATCGTGCCCCTGTGGGTGCTGGGCTTCGCGCTCGCGGCCCTCGTGCGCACGCTGGGCTGGCTGCCCGCCCCCGTCGTGGGCGTGGCCGACACCGCGCAGACCTGGCTGCTGACGGCCGCGATGTTCGCACTCGGCTGCGGCGTCCACGTCCGCTCGCTGCTGCGCCTGGGGTTGCGGCCGCTGCTGCTGGCCGCGCTCACCACGCTGCTCGTGGCGCTCGTCGCCTTCGCCGGCGTCGCGCTCCTGGGCTGAGCCTCCGGCGCGGCGCCGGGCGGAGCGCCCGCGAGCAGGGCTCCCCTCGTGCGCCCACCGGCCGACGCCCCGCAGCACGGTGCCGAGCGGTGCCGGGCGGTGCCGGGCGGCCAGCCCCGCGCGCCTGCGGGGCCGGGGCCGATTGCCTGCGAGAATGGTGGCTCTCCCGCCGCTCGTCCCCACCCCCGGAGCCGTCTCATGGTCACCGCCCAGCTCGCCGCCCTCGCCATCTTCGTCGCGCTCTTCGCGCTCGGCGCTATCCGCGGGGTCCACATCGGCATCCTCATGATCGCCGGGGCCGCCGGCACGGGCCTGCTGCTCGCCCACATGAAGCTCGCGGACATCATCGCGGGCTTCCCGCTCGACATCATGGTGCTCCTCGTGGGCGTCACGTACTTCTTCGCGATCGCGCAGACCAACGGCACGATCGACAAGCTCATCGACCGCGCCCTCACGAAGGTCGGCTCGAACGCCTTCGCCCTGCCCATCGTGTTCTTCCTGCTCACCCTGGGCATCGCCGCAATGGGGGCGCCGCTGGCCGGCCTCGTCATGATGCCCGTGGGCATGCAGGTGGCCCGGCGCTACAACATCGACTTCGCGCTCATGGGCCTGGCGATGTGCTTTGCGATCGGCGCCGGCGGCTTCGCACCGACGAGCCTCTACGGCATCGTCACCTACGGCACCGCGCACAAGGCCGGGATCGCGCTCAATCCGCTGCTCCTCTTCGCGATCGCCCTGGCCACCTACCTCGTGCTCCTCGCCGCGGCGTACGTCATGTTCGGCCGCCGCGGCAAGCGCGCGGCGGGTCTGCGCCTCCACTCCCCCGACCTCGCCCACGCGGGCCCGGCCGGCAACCACCCCTTCGAGCGCGAGAGCGCGCTGAGCAGGGGCGGCGCGACCACGGCGAGCGCGCAGTTCGGCGAGGGCGACGACGAGGCCGCCTACGGCATTTCGGCCGATGACCCGGACGCCGCCGCTGGGAGCACAGCCCAGCCCGCCGAGGAGCAGCCCGGCTCGGCCGCGCCCGCCGAGGCCCGCTTCACGGGCGTGCAGATCCTCACGATCGTCTTCATCGTGGGCCTCATCGCCGCCGTCGTCGCGCTCGCGGCCCTGGGCAGGAAGCCGGACGTGGGCATTCTGTGCTTCGCGTTCGGCGCCGCGCTCACGCTCATCGACCCGGCGACGGGCAGGAACGCGATCTCGAAGATCGACTGGTCGACCGTGCTCCTCGTGGGCGGCATCATCACGTTCGTGGGCGTCCTCCAGGAGATGGGCGCCGTGGACCTGCTGGGCGAGGGCGCCAAGGCGATCGGCTCCCCGCTCGTGGCCGCATTCGTGCTGTGCGCGGTGGGCGGCCTCGTCTCCGCGTTCGCCTCCACCACCGGCATCCTCGCGGCCCTCGTGCCCCTGGCGCTGCCCATGATCGCCGATGGCCACCTGCCCGGCTGGGCGCTCATCGCGGCCCTGGGCGTCTGCTCGGCCGTCGTGGACGTCAGCCCGTTCTCCACGCTGGGGGCGACCGTCGTGGCCACCGCCCCGGATCCCGCGAAGCCGCGGCTCATCCGGATCCTCACGACCTTCGGCATGTCCATGGTGATCGTCGGCCCGATCCTGCTGGTGGGCGGGCTCGTCCTGCCCGCGATGCTCGCCGGCGGCTGAGCCGAGGGGAGTCGGCGGGGCCCGGTGCGCGCCCGGTGGGCGCCCACCGGGATTCTGCGTGGCTCGGCGCGCCCAGCGCGGTTCAGCGAGTCTCTGCGCGCGCCCGCCGGGCCGCCGGCAGGGCGAAGAGCGCGGTGAGCGCCATGGCGATGAGCACGGCGGTGGCCATGATGTTGATGCCCAGGAACCCGCCCAGGCCCAGCACGGTCCCGGCGAAGGCCGCCATGAGCGCCCCGCCCAGGTTCATCGCCGCATCGGAGAACCCCTGGAGCGAGACCCGCGCCGCCGGCAGCGCCTCGCGGGTCAGCAGCGCCGAGCCGCCGATGAGGAACATCGACCAGCCCAGGCCCAGCAGCAGGAGCGCGGTGCTCAGCAGGCCCATCGACGAGGCGGGCCGCAGCGCATCGACGACGCCCAGGACGATCGTGAGCGCGAAGACGCCGGCCCCGGCGCCGATCACGCTGAGCGGGCCGAAGCGGTCGGCCATCCAGCCGAAGACGGGCGAGAGGCCGTACATCCCGGCGATGTGGACGCTGACCACGATGCCCACGGCGGCCAGTTCGAAGCCCTGGTGCTCCATGTGCACCGGCGTCATCACCATGACGTTCGTCATCATCATCTGCCCGGCCACGATCGTCACGATGGCCAGGAGCACCAGCGGCCGGCCGCGCACGGAGCGCAGGGCGGCCACGAGGCCCACCCGCTCCTCGGCGGAGGCACCGCCGTGCCCGCCGTCACCGGGCAGGCTGGCCGCGATGAGGGAGGCGAGCGCGAACGCGACGAGCGAGATGAGGTAGGGCCCTGCGAGCGGGGCAAGGCCCAGGGCCGAGCCGAGCGCGGCGCCGGGCGCCGTGAAGTTGGGCCCCAGCACGGAGCCCACCGTCGTGGCCCACACGACGAACGACATGGCCCGCGCGGCCGCGCCCGGCGGGGCGGAGTCGACGGCGGCGTAGCGGGCCTGCAGCCCCGAGGCCGTGGACGAGCCGCACATCATCATGCCGAGCATGAAGACGGGCATGAACGACAGCGCGGCGCCCAGCAGCACGACGAGCGTTCCGGCGGCCCCGATCCCGAAGCCCAGTCCCAGCGCGAACCGGCGTCCCCGCCGGCCGGCCAGTGCGGCCAGGGGGTAGGCGATGAGCCCGGCGCCCAGGATGACGCTCATCTGCGCGAAGCCGGCCATCGCGGTGTGGCCCGTGATCTTCTCCGCGAGCATCCCGCCCACGGCGTAGCCCGAGGCGGTGCCGGCCCCCGCGAAGAGCTGGACGGCGATGAGGGTGAGCAGGGCGCGCACGGCGCTCAGCCCCTGTCGGAGGCGGGCGGGGCCTCGTCGCCGGCCGCCAGCGGCTTGCTCAGCTCGACGAAGTGCAGGTCCTCGACCTTGGGCTGGCCGAAGCGCTCGTCGCCATAGGGGAAGGGGGAGGTGGCGCCCGTGCGCACCCAGCCGCGGCGCTCGTAGTAGGCGATGAGGTCCGCGCGCCGGTCGATGACGGTCATCCGCATGCCGCTCACGCCCCAGCGCCGCTGCGCCTCCGCCTCCGCGGCGGCCATGAGCGCGCTGCCCAGTCCCCCGCCCTGGCGTCCGGCGCGATTGCGAAGGTGCCGAAGTAGGCGACCTCGCCCTCCCGGCGGATCTGCACGCATCCCAGCAGGTCAGGCCCGGGGGCGGCGAGATCGGGGGCGGCGGCTGCGGCCTCCTCGGCCAGGAGGATCGCGCTGTCGGGCTCGGCGAGCATCTCGAGGGCCATCGCGTGGTCGAGGCGCTGGCCGCCCAGCAGGTCGGCCTCCGTCGTCCAGCCCGCCCGCGAACCGTCCCCGCGATAGGCCGATTCGACAAGCGCCACGAAGGCGGGCATATCGCCCTGGCCCGCCTGTCGCAGGGCGAACGGCGCGCTCCCCGCACACTGCGCATCCTCCGCGTTCGGGGCGGCCTCCGCGTTCGGGGCGGCCTCCGCATTCGGCGCGCTCTCCGCGTTCGGGGCGGCCTGCTGTCCCCGCTGGGCGATCATGCGCGGCTCCGCTCGTAGATGGCGGCCGCGATGGCCGCGTCCTCCCAGGACATCCCGGTCGTCTTGAACACCACGGGGCGCCCCTCGGGGACGAGGTCGCCGTGGGACTCCACCACCTGCTTGAACGTCAGCGCCTCGGCCACACGGCAGTGCCCCTCCCCCTCCGCCAGGACGACGTCGCCCGCCTCCGCCTGGGCCGAGTGGTGGGACTCGACGAGCACGGTGGCGCGGGCCAGCAGCTCACCGGGCACCTCGCGCTCGGCCGGCGAGTGCGAACCCATCGCGACGACGATGGCGTCGTCGGACACCTCGGCGGCGGCGAACAGCGGCTCCGGTGCGGAGGTCGCGGTGACGATGAGCCCGGCGGCGGCCAGTGCGGCGGCGCGCTCGTCGCCAGCCACCTCGTCGGCCTCGATGCCGAGCTCGCGCAGCTCCCCGACGACCGCGGAGCCGCGGCCGACGGCGCGGACGATGACGGCCACGTGCTCGACGGGCACGACGGCGAGCGCGGCGAGCACGTGCGGCACGGCCTGGACGCCGTTGCCGAAGACGGCCAGCCGCACGCCGGCGCCGAACCGGCGGCGCAGCACATCGGCCACTCCGGCCAGCGACACGGCGGGGGTGCGCAGGTTCGTCAGCGCGATGCCGTCGATGATGGCCCGCGGCTCGTGCGTGCTGCCGTCCAACAGCAGGCAGATGCCCTGGATGCGGGGCACACCGTTGGCACCGTTGCCCGGGGTGACGGTGAGGATCTTCGCGGCCGCGTACTCGCCCACCTGAGCGGGCATGAAGAGGAACTCGCCGTTGGCCAGCGGTGCGCTCAGCCGGGGCGAGTCCTCGGCCGGGTCGAAGCCGGCGGCAACGGTGTCGCGCAGCACCGCGATGGCCTGCCGGAAGTCCACGGCGCGGCTCACCGCCTTCGCGTCGATGAATTCCACGTCTCCTCCTGGTGCGGTCGTCTGGTGCAGTCGTCGGGCAGGGTCTGGGGTACGGCGTGGGCCGCGGCCTCGGGCAGGCGCATCGCGCCCGCGCTTGAGCGCCACCCTACGTGGACGCGGGCGTTCCGGGGCAGCGCGTCCGCGCGCGAGATGACGGCGGGAGGGGCGTGAGGAACCCGGGAGAGAACTCCGGGGCTTCGGGAGTACGGGCGCTCGGGAGGGTGGAGCAGGCACCCCCGAGCAGACGGCACCGAGCAGGCACCCCCGAGCAGACGGCACCGAGCAGACGGCACCGAGCGCGGCGGCCGCCCGGCCCGGAATAGCCGGGCACCCCGCGCCGTTTGCCCACCATGAGCGATGAGCGAAGCACCGAGCAGACCGCAGGCGGCGTCACCGTGGCCCACAACGAGGCGCGCGAGCGGTTCGAGGGCCACCTGGGCGACGAGCTGGCCGGCTACGCCGCCTACGCGGACGCGAACGGGGTGCGCGACTTCAACCACACCGTGACCTTCCCCCAGTTCTCCGGCCGGGGCGTGGCCGGCGCCATCGTGAGCGCCGCGCTGAACGCCACCGTGGCCGCGGGCCTGAAGGTCCACCCGAGCTGCTCCTACGTCGACGCATACGTGCGCAAGCACCGCGAATGGGACGACGCGCTGGTCTGAGCCCGCCCCTCGCACCCCGGCGCTGGCCCGAACCCCCGCGCTGGCATGAGCCCCGGTGCAGGTCTGAGCCCCCGGGGACTGGCATCGCCCGTGCACCGGCACGAGCAGTGCCTTGCCCCGCGCGCCGATGCGGCCCGCCTGGCGCGCAGCGCAGCCCGAGCGTGCCCGCCCCTCAGCGCTCAGTGCTCATCCCTCAGTGCTCAGTGCTCAGTGCTCAATCCAGCGTGAGCTTGCCCAGGTAGTCGGCGAGCACGCGGGCGTTGTTGTGCTCGGTGTCCTTGGCCCCGAACAGCAGCACGAGCCGAGGCCGCCCGGACTCGCGCGCCCGCTCCAGCAGCGCGCGCGGCGCCTGCGTGTCCGCCAGCTCGTGCTCGTAGGCGCGGCGGAAGTCGCCCCACGCCATCCCCTCGTGGTGGAAGCGCCGGCGCAGCTCCTCGCTGGGCGCCACGTCCTTGTCCCACGCCACTCCCGGCAGCGCCGCCTTCGCCACGCCGCGGGGCCACAGCCGGTCGACGAGCACCGCGCAGTCCCCCTCGGCCGGCTCATAGCCGTAGACCCGCGCGGTCCCTATGCTCAGCTCATCGCTCATGCCCCCACCGTAGCCCCGCGCATCGGCACCCCCGCACGCCCGCGCGCTCGTGCACGGCGGGGCACCCGCCCAGGACACCCGGCCACGGCGCGCAGACGACCCCGAACCCCGGGCACCGGATCCCTCGGTGGGCAGGCGGTCAGGCCGGTGCCGAGCCAGTGCCGAGCGGCCGGTGGACAGGGGGCGCGAGACCCGCGAATCCGCGGCTACACTGACCGCAAGCCCCCAACCGAAAGGCACGATCATGGACCTGCAGGCCATCCTCGACTCGATTGAGACCGGTGTCTTCATCGGCGGCACGTGGCGCCCGGCGGAGGGCGGCAAGACCATCGAGGTCATCAACCCCGCCACCGCCGAGGTGCTCACCACCGTGGCCGACGGCTCGGAGAACGATGCGCTCGAGGCCATCCGCGTGGCCGGAGAGACGCAGCAGACCTGGGCGGCCACCGCCCCGCGCGAGCGCGGTGAGATCCTGCGCCGGGCATGGGAGCTGCTCATGGAGCGCCAGGACGACATCGCCGCCGTCATGACCGCGGAGATGGGCAAGAGCTTCGCCGAGGCCAAGGGAGAGGTCGCCTACGGCGCCGAGTTCTTCCGCTGGTTCTCGGAGGAGGCCGTGCGGATCGGCGGCGACTTCACGAAGTCGACCGACGGTGCCAACCGCCTCATGATCTCCCACGAGCCCGTGGGACCCGCCGTGCTCATCACCCCGTGGAACTTCCCGCTGGCGATGGGCACGCGCAAGATCGGCCCCGCCATCGCCGCCGGCTGCACGATGGTCTTCAAGCCCGCCAAGCTCACGCCGTTGACCTCGCTCATGCTCGCGCAGGCGCTGCAGGACGCGGGGCTGCCCGCCGGTGTGCTCAACATCGTGACCTCCCAGTCCGCGCGTCGAGTCGTCACACCGTGGATGGAGTCGGGCATCGCCCGCAAGGTCACGTTCACCGGCTCGACTGAGGTGGGCATCGGGCTGCTCGAGCAGGCGGCGCAGAACGTCATGAAGACGTCCATGGAGCTGGGTGGCAACGCCCCGTTCATCGTCTTCGAGGACGCGGACATCGACAAGGCCGTCGAGGGCGCGATGCTGGCCAAGATGCGCAATGTGGGCGAGGCGTGCACCGCGGCCAACCGCTTCTTCGTGCACAGCTCCGTGGCCGATGAGTTCTCCCAGAAGCTCGCCGAGCGCATGGGCGCCATGACGATCGGCAACGGCCTGGACGAGGGGGTCGAGGTGGGACCGCTCGTCGAGGAGCCGGCGCTGGAGAAGGTGCAGGCGCTCGTCGACGGCGCCGTGGAGAAGGGCGCCACGGTGCTCACCGGCGGCAAGCGCGTCGACCGCCCCGGCTACTTCTTCGAGCCCACCGTGCTCACGAACATCGCCGAGGACTGCGAGCTGCGCCGCGAGGAGATCTTCGGCCCGGTGGCGCCCATCATCACGTTCGACACGGAGGACGAGGCGCTCGCGCAGGCCAATTCCACCGATTACGGCCTGGCCGGCTACATCTACTCGGAGAACATCGGCCGTGCGCTGTCTGCCTCCGAGCGGCTCGAGGTGGGCATGATCGGCCTCAACACCGGGCTCGTGTCCAACCCGGCCGCGCCCTTCGGCGGCGTCAAGATGTCCGGCCTGGGCCGCGAGGGCGGCCGTGTGGGCATCGAGGAGTTCCTCGAGACGAAGTACGTCGCGGTCCCCCGCGACTGAGCACGGGGCTCTCCGCACACGACGAGGGCGGTCTCTCCAGTTGGAGGGACCGCCCTCGTCGTGTGGGCGCCCGGGCACGCCCCGCTCGGGGCTCGCGCGGGGCCGTGCGCTCAGGCCCGGCGGCGGGCCAGCGCGTCGTCGATCTTCGCCTGTGCGCTGTGGGCCGTGGAGCCCGGCCGGGGCGGCCGGTCCGTGCCCAGGGCGGCGCGGCCGTGCGCCAGGGGGTCGGACGCCGAGGCGCCAGCCGCGGCATCCGCCACGGGCTCGGCAGCGTCGCCGGCCCGGGCGGCGTCCTCGATCTCCGGCCGGTAGCCGAGCTCGGCTGCGAACCGCTCGGCCAGCGATTCGCGGGCGGCCGGGGCCGCCGACGACGCGTCGGCGACGACCGGCTCCACCGGTTCGCGGGGGGCCTGCGGCACCTCGGTGTAGGTGGGGGCGGGCACGCGGGCGGGCTTCCAGCCCACGGACCCCAGGCGATCGGCCAGCGGGTCGCGGTGCTTGGCCGTGCGCTCGGTCTCCGCGGCCTCGGCGGCGGATTCCTGGTGGGCCACGCGCACGGGCTCGGCCGGACCCAGGTGCAGTTCCGGAGCCGCGTGGCGACCGGCGGTGCTTGCGGCGGGCGCGGTTTCGGCGTCGGCCTGGGTGGCCTGCGCCGCAGTCGAGGGCCCTTGGGTGGACTGCGCCGGGGTGGACTGCGCCGCGACGACGGGGATGGGCCCGGTCGCGGCCTCTTCGGCAGTGGTGCGGGCGCGGGCCGCGCGGCGGGCGGCGGCGTGGGCGACCGCGGCCCCGGCAGGCTGATAGGCACGGAGCTCGCGCTCGGCGGTGCCGTGGTCGGCGGTCCCCGCCGCCTGCGGCTGCGCACCGTGGGCGGTGGTCGCCGTCTGCTGCGTGTGGGCGGCGGCGCGGCGCTGCGCGGCGTCGGCCACGGAGATGACCTCGCGCACCGGGGCCGCCGCGGCGGGGCGGCCGGCCTGCGCGCGGTCCTCCCCGGGCCCGGCCAAGCCGGCGCGGTGCCGGGAGCGCGCCTCGACGGCGGCGGGCCGGGTGCCGTGGTTCCGGCGACCGGCTTCGCGGGAGGTGCGGGGCGCAGCGTCCTGGGTCGGGGCGTCCTGGGGTGCGGTGTCCTGGGGTGCGGTGTCATGGGACATCCGGCCCGCGTCGTGGGACTCCGCCGGGGCGCGCAGGCCGTTGAGGGCCATGACGACGAGCAGGCAGCCCAGCGCAAGGGCCAGGCTGAGCACCGGCACACCCCATGACAGCGCGGTGAAGAGGCAGCAGGCGGCGGTGATGAGCGCGAGCAGCCCGAAGGCGGCGAAGCCGAGCCCCAGCGCGCGCATGGCCCGGCGCGGCGGCGCCTGGCGCCCGGCTGCCTTGCGCGCGGGTGACTGCGCGGCCGAGCGCGCGCCC